>NZ_JBITGN010000019.1:0-158757 GCF_044457245.1 Nocardia sp. NPDC050630 | reverse complement strand
ACCGCGAGCACGCCGAGGTATCGATGCTCGCTTTGCACCTACTGCAATCGGCGATGGTGCACATCAATACCCTTCTGCTGCAAGCCGTCCTGGAATACCCGGAATTCCACGACCTGGTCGGTGACACCGAACGCCGCGCACTGAGCCCGCTGTTCTGGTCCAACATCAACCCCAACGGGCGCTGCCGTCTCGACATGACTACTCGCCTGGACCTCGCCCGGGAACGGGTTGCCGGGTGAGGAGCATTGGCGGCATCGGGTCGGCGTTTCAGTGGCAACGGCGGAATTCTGTACCGATACTACTGAAATACCTCCTCAAGGCTCTGCCTACCATTCCCGGGTTCCCGGCTTTGCTCCCAGGCGTTGCCATGCGGGACTGTCATCGGCTTTGTGCACTTCGATCCCGGTCCGGCCTGGGATGACATGATCCTTCAGCGCGCCCTGTACGGTTCTCGGGTCACCGATCGTGGTGGACACATCGCCGGTGGGTACGTACATCTCGGGACTGCCGATGCTTGTTCGCAGATTCTCGATATGCGCGGCGGCGGAGCTGGGAAAACTCTTGTCGGGCAGCAACACTACCGGGCCGGCGTTCTTCTGAGCGGCTCGTGCCAGTTGCATGTTCGCTGCCTGTACTTTCAGCAGCGTTTCGTCGTCCACGGCGACCGTCTCGGTCTTCCGCCATCCGGTCTTGACTGTCAGCAGCCTTCGTCGTCCGGGTGCACCGTCCGGAGACTGTGCGGTCTCGGTACTCACCGGCTCGGTCAACGACCGGCTGCGGACGAAGGTGTTGTCCTCCGGCGGCCATCGGCGAACCCACGGCGCAGTATCGAGGTTCCAACCATCATTGGCGGCTCTTTTGAATTGGACATCGTCGGGTCTGACGACGTTGTATCCGTGATCTTCCCCGTCGTATGCGTACTTCCCGTTCGACCACTGTTCCATGTGAGCGGCGTCCTCGACGGGATAATCGAGGACCAGTGCAGGTTTCTTGAACCTTTGTTCCGCCCGCCGCGTTTCACTGACCACCTGGGAGGGACGGAATGCCACTTCTCGATCGGGTACGAAGTTGTCGACCGGGATGGCTTCGAGACGCTGAAATCCATTCGCGCTGAACTCATCGGTCGCGGTGAATGTCCTGTCAGCCTCGCCGAGCTTTCCCGCGGTCCCAACGTACTTCTCCGCCAAGCCGCGGGACTCCTTGCCGGTGAGTTTGATCAGCGGATCGATGAGCAGCGATTTCAACCGTTCGGCGAACACAGCATCACCTCACACTCGGGGTGCGGGCTGTCGCAGCGCAGCGACCGTCAGACGACACGACACACGACTGCCGGGGTTGATGAGGACTTCCACGCCGGCGGGAACGACGGCGGCAATCTTGTCGCCCACCAACGGACGCCATCGATCCACCTCGACGCCCTGCCGATGCACCGCGGCGGTGGCGATCAGCACGCACGGCACACCTTCCGAGGTACCGAGCATCGGACGATTGTTGGCATCGCATCCGACATCGACAACCGAGTTTCGCAAGGTAGCGATGAAATCGCGGATCAGGTTCCGCTTGTCGACGGATTGCGAAGCATCGTCCGCCGCCTGACGCAGGATCGCATCAAGCGGATCGGAAGGCAACGACTCGTCAGCGAGCAGATAGGCGAGGTTCGGTTCGAACGGCCCCGAACGGCCGTCCTCGTCGATCTGCCAACCGCCTATGATCGCTTCTGGCGGTGGTTGCTGTTGTGCTGCCTCAGCGGGTTCCCAGCCCGGCGCGGTCAGGGCCAGCCAGCGCGTCTGACGCGTCTGAGGGGCAGGCTGATCCGTCATCATCTCATTCCTATCCGATCGGCCCGCATCCTTGGGACACGCACCACGCCCGAACCTAAGCGCCTTGTTCAGAGCGCCCAACGACGCTAGTCCACTCGGCGGTCGACTCGCCCACACGACTTCCCACCGACGAGAGCTACTCGAATACTGCCGCCACTAGGCAATACCGGCGGCAAAGGCGCGTTCTCGGAAAAGCCCACCATCGGGCATTGAACGCGATCTCTACCTGGCGCATAAGTAGTGGCAACCGAATCCGTCAGAAAGGGGCCGCGGTGTCAACGGCAGCTGAATCCTGGTTCAGGCGCACTTTTCGTGATGGCAGCCCGAAGCCTGTTCCCTCGACGCGGATTGCGGATTTTGGCACCGCTACCAGCCAAGATGCAGTTCGGCGTGCTGACGTCAATAGAGGCGCAGATCGAACTCATTCGCCAACACCAGTGCCTGTTCGTCGGTGGCGAGTACGTAGTAATCAGTGATTTCCGACTCATCGCGTTCAATCGGCCAGAATCTCCGGTGGTCGTCCGCGTTCGGTGGGTCGAGGTCATCGATGTTTTCCCATACCGTCATCAGGTCCAAATGGCGGCCGGACCGATGCTCCAACGACCACTGGACAACCGAACCGTTACAGGTAAACCGCAGGATATCCGCACCGTCGAGGCCGAAGGTCAGCTCGACATCATCGACGGCGACAGCATCGCCGGTGCAACGTGTCGCCGCACTGAGCAGACTCCTGTAACCAGCGGCGAGGTCATCGGTCTTGTCGCCGTCTATGGAGACCGCCACTTCGAATTCTTCCAAGGCCCACAGCAAATCCTCATCCTCGACGAGCCCGTCGCCGAAAAATCCGAGCACACGGTCCGCGGTGTCGGTCGAGATCATGCCAAGCGAAATCAGCCGCTCGGCCAGAGCGGCATAGGTTACTTGCTCTGCCTTTGTCACCTGGCCATCCTGACCGTGACGATGTGCCCGCTGCAAGCCCCCGATCACGGTTGGTAGCCGACCGGGGATTGCCCACGGATCAACCACGGCTGCAAGCGTTCTTCACCGACCGTCGCGACTTCTCGTCGTGCTCGATCACGGAAAGTGCGCTTGAACCGGCCGGTGTGGCGGGGGGTGTGAAGTGGGACAGCGGAACTGCTGGTAGAGAGGTTGTCGACCAAATCAACCTTCGGTGCAGGAGTTCCGCTGTCTGTTCAGTCGGTCATGCCCCGGCCCGGTGTGGTGGCCGCGGGGGGTGTTCGCACCGGCGCATCTGGGCGAGTTGACCCAGATCGTGTCGTTCGATCTGGTCGATGCGGCGTTGGAGTCCGCGCGTGCGACCCAGCGGCGGGTGCGGGTGCTGCCGTCACGGGTGGTGGTGTATCTGCTGCTGGCCGGAGCGCTGTTCGCCGGGATCGGCTACCGTCAGGTCTGGGCGCGGCTGACCGCGGGCCTGGGCCCGATCGCGGTGGCCGCACCGACGTCCTCGGCGCTGACCCAGGCGCTGCGCCGGGTCGGGCCGGCACCACTGCGGGAGTTGTTCGACCTGCTGCGCGGTCCGGCCGCCGGCGCCCGCTGGCGTGGACTGCTGGTGTGCGCCATCGACCGGACCTCGATGTTCACCCCGGACAGTGACACCAATTCCGCCGCGTTCGGCCGTCAGACCGGCCGGGCAGGCACTGGTGCGGGGTATCCGATACTGCGCCTGTGGCTGTGGTCGTGGGTGGTACGCGCACGGTCGTCGACGCCGTGTTCGGCTCCTATCTCGTCGGTGAAACAACCCATGCGCCACAGCTTTTCCGCTGTCTGAAACCGGGCATGCTGTTGTTGGCCGACCGCAACTTCGTAGTGACCGCGTTGATCGAGAAGATCACCGGCACCGGGCCGCAATTGCTGATCCGCTGCAAGGACAACCGGCACCTGCCGCCGATCACGCGGCTGGGCGACGGGTCGTGGCTGGCCCGTATCGGCGCGGTGACCGTGCGCGTGATCGACGCCGAGATCGTCGTGCGGCTCGGCGGCAGCGGTACCCGCCGTGTCGGCCGCTACCGGCTGATCACCACCTGGTCGACGAAAAGCGTTACCCGGCAAGTGAACTGGTTGCCCTCTACCATCACAGGTGGGAGATCGAAACCAGCTACTGCGAGCTGAAATCCACCATCCTGGGCGGACGGGTCCTGCGTGCCCGCACCCCGGCAGGAGTCACCCAAGAGGTCTACGCCCTGCTCGTGGTCTACCAGGCACTACGCACCACCATCACCGACACCGCCCTTGCTACCGGCATGATCAGTCCAGACCGGGGCAGCTTCACCGTCGCTCTGCACGCCGCCCGTGACCAGGTCATCCACGCTGCCGCCGCCGTCGCCGGCGCCACCATCGACCTGGTCGGCCGCATCGGGCAGGCCGTGCTAACCAACCCGATCCCATCCCGCCGCCACCGCAGCAGCCCCCGCGTGGTCAAACGCGCAATCTCCAAACACCGCGCCAAAGGGCCCATCGACCGCAACACCTACAAAATCCACATCAGCGTGCACCTGTTGCCCGGTTTGACAACCGGGCAACAGAACCAAACTGAGCGGCATTGCGGTTAGTCCCGAGGTACCCCGAGAGCTTCCAGACGCACCCCGCTGAGGCGAGCTTTGTCGACGGCAGGTGAATACTGACCCCCGCGTGGCATCTGAAAACAGACCCCTTGGTCGGTGATTCTGGCTCTAACCGAGCCAGGAGGACACGAAGGGATGCTTGCCGTGGAGGATTGGGCTGAGATTCGTCGTTTGCACCGGTCAGAGGGCGTTCCGATCAAGGCGATCGCCCGGTTGATGGGCGTATCTCGCAATACCGTGCGGGCCGCTGTGGCTTCGGACCGGCCGCCGAAGTATGAGCGGCCGGCGAAGGGGTCGATCGTGGACGCGGTCGAACCGCAGATCCGCGAGTTGCTGAAGAACTATCCCACGATGCCGGCGACGGTGATCGCCGAGCGGATCGGCTGGACGCGCTCGATCCGGACGCTCTCGGGCCGGGTTGCCGAGCTGCGCCCGGCGTATCTGCCTCCGGACCCGGCCTCGCGGACGGCGTATGTCGCCGGGGAGATCGCTCAGTGTGATTTCTGGTTCCCGCCGATCGAGTTGCCGGTCGGGTTCGGGCAGGTCCGAGGCCCGAAACAACTGCCGGTGCTGACCATGGTGCTGGGCTATTCGCGGTGGCTGATGGCGATGCTGATCCCGACCAGGCATTCCGAGGACCTGTTCGCCGGTTGGTGGACTCATATTCACCGGTTGGGTTCGGTGCCAAGGGTTTTGGTCTGGGATGGAGAGGCGCGATAGGCCGCTGGCGCGGCGGGCGCAGCGAACTCACCACAGAATGCCAGGCGTTCCGCGGGACGCTGGGCGCGAAGGTGATCGTCTGCAAGCCTGCCGATCCGGAAGCGAAAGGCATTATCGAACGCGCCCACGACTACCTGGAACGCTCGTTCCTTCCGGGCCGAACATTCACTGGTCCAGCAGATTTCAACATCCAGCTCGGCGAGTGGCTGGCGCTGGTGAACACCCGGACGCGCCGCGCGCTGGGATGCGCACCGGCCGACCGGGTCACCGCGGACCGCCACGCGATGCTCACCTTGCCGCCGGTGGCGCCGGAGACCGGGTGGCGGCGCTCCGGGCGACTACCCCGTGACCACTACGTCCGGCTGGATTCCAACGACTATTCGGTGCACCCGGCCGTGATCGGCCGCCGGATCGAGATCGTCGCCGACCTCGACCGTGTCCGGGTGTTCTCCGGTGGCCGGATCGTGGCCGACCACGAACGGATCTGGGCCTGGCACCAGACCATCTCCGACCCAGCTCATATCGAGGCGGCGAAAGTGTTGCGGCGCAGCCATATCGGCGTGCTGCGGCCAGCTCCCGAACCGGAAGTCGAGCAGCGCTGCCTGACCGACTACGACACCGCGCTCGGCGTCGACCTCGACACCGAAGGCGGGGTGGCCTGATGCCCGGACGAACCCGAACCACCGCCAAAACATCCACCACCGCACGGGATTTCACCGCCGAGCTGAACCTCCTCACCCGCGCGTTGAAGGCACCCTCGCTGCGGGAAGCCGCCGAGCGGCTGCCCGAACGCGCTCGTGCTGAGAATTGGAGCCACGAGGAGTTCCTGGTCGCCTGCCTGCAGCGCGAGGTGTCGGCTCGTGAGTCCCACGGCGGTGAGGGCCGCATCCGCTCCGCGCGTTTCCCTTACCGGAAGTCGTTGGAAGAGTTCGATTTCGGTCATGCTCGCGGGCTCAAACGCGACGTGGTCGCCCACCTGGGCACCCTGGATTTCGTCACCGCCAGGGAGAACGTGGTGTTCCTGGGCCCGCCAGTTATCGCCGGTTTGATCTTGATTTCTGCTTGTTTTCGCAGGTAGTGCCGTTCTTTCGATTGATGTGACGATGGTCAGCAGGGGCCGATGGTTTTGGCTGTGGTGGGTGGGGTGGGGGTGCCGCGTCGGGCGAGTTCGCGGCGTAGTTCGAGGTTTTCGCCGTGGGCTTGTTCGAGGGCTTCGCGCAGGGCTTGGACTTCGGTGCGGTGCCGCTTTTTCAGGTCGGTGATCTGCAGGCTGAGTGTTTGGATGAGGGTGTTCTCGGAATCTGTTGGGGGCGTCCCAGTTTGAGCTGGCCGGGCGTTGTGGCGCAGACGTTCGATGCGGGCTCGCAGGTCGGGATGGTTGTAGAGGAAGGCGTGGGAGACGCTCGCTTCGCGCCCGACGGCCTGGAAGGTGACGGGCTCGCCGCGTTTGAGCAGGCGCCGGATGGCTTGCTCGGCGTCGTCGGTCTTCTTGCCGGACTTGGCTTTCGCGGCGGCGACCAGGGCAGCGGTGCGGTCTTCTCGGCTCGTCACGGTCGTGTCCTTGCTGGGATGGGGCCAAGGGTGAGCGGGACGGCGCCTGATGCGGTGTCGCGGCAGCCGCCGCCTTGAACGGCGCGGCCGGAGTCGGCTGGCAAGGACTCCAGCAGCCGGGTCAGGGCTTGCTGTTCGGCGCGACGCTGGGCGAGCCAGACGTTGTCATCGGGCATCGGCCGTCCGTGCCGGTTCTCGAATTCTGTTGTGGCGCGGTCGATCAGGACCGTGGTGTCGTCAAGTTGGCGTTGCAGCGCGGCCGCGTGGGTGGCATCGGTGGCGAAGACCGAACACGTCAAACAAGCATTTCCCTTGTCGCAGGATTGCAGCGGCGGCAGCAGGCACCAGCCGTTGGGCAGGAACCGGTCCGCGCGGTCGAACAGGTGCAGGCTGTCGTGGTCGTCGCGAGAGAACTGGATGCGGGTGCCGTCGGCCTTGAGTTTCACCGTGGCCAGGAACGCCTGCTCGGCATGCTGGTCGCGAGCGGCGATGTAGTGCATGGTCATCGTCGGGGTGGCGTGCCCCGCATAGCGTTGCAGCACGTGGATCGGAAGACCGAGCTCGGCCAGCCGCGTCAGACGGGTGTGCCGGAACCGGTGGGTGTGGCTGAGCTGGACCGGGCGGGCTTGGCTGTCGGTGATCTGAACCAGGTCGTCGAACTGTCGCAGAATCCAGTTATAGCTGCCGGACGGGTAAGGCTTGTCGCCAGTTCGGTTGCCGCTGCGCTGGGAGAACAGGAACCGCGGCTGCCGGTCGGGAAACTGTTCACTGATCCAACGCCGCTGTTCGTCGATGACCTCGACCACTTCCTGATCGACCAGGATGGTGTCGGGTGCGACGTCGATTTTCGTTTGCGCGTAGTGGAATCGGGCGATCCGTTCTCCGTCGGTGCCAGCAGTGGATTCCGGTGGGGCGGACAGGCAGTCGAAGGCGCAGGTGCGGATCTCGCTGGATCGGCGGCCGGTCAGGATCTGCAGCAGGATCATCCGCATGGCCTGCGGGTTGCCCAGACCGTCGGCGGTGATCTGGGTTCGGTCACCGCGGGTGATGGTCATCTGTTCCTCGCGCGGCAACCCGATGATCGGGAGCGCGGCGGTGATCTGGGCCAAGGCGTGGTCGTCGACGTAGTGGGCGTCGTTGAACTCTCGGGTGTGAGGGATCCGGGTGACCTGGGCGAACCAACTGGCAGCATGCGCTGGGGTGATCCGGTCCCATGCCGAGGGACCGAGTATGGCGCGGGTTTCAGCGGGGTTGGCGGCGATGAAGGCCATCAGTTCTGCCACTGCCCGCAGGTCATCGTTGACCAGGCGGGGATGAGCCTGTTTGCCGAGGTCTCGCTTGTCGCCGGGGTAACGCACCCGGTTGCGCGGGTCTGCCGCCCAGCCCCGGAACTGAGCTGCCTGGTAAGCAGCGAGCGCTGGGTCTCCCAGCACCGAGGTCGGATCATCGATGCACTGAGTGAGCCAATTGTCGAAGCGGCGCAAGCATTTCAGCCGTTCCTGGCTGACCGTGGTCCAGCGCAGCGTCCCAGCCTCCAGCGCGGTCCCCAGATACCACTTCACCGCCGGCCGCAGCCAGGTCTGGGCGACCTGGCCCGGAATGCAGCCGTAGTTGGCCATAGGTTCGCGACCAGACAGTGGGATCCGTGGGTCGCAACGCGGATGCCAGTAGTCCAGCTCCCACCACGGGCCATCGTGGCAGCGGGCCAGCAGCGCCAAGCGCGCGAACCGGAACAGGATGCGCAACCGAGCGCGGACACCCTTATTCGGCAACCGCCCCAAGCGGCTGGCGTAATACCAGCCTTGCAGCGATGACGCTGTCTCCCAATCCATTTCACGGATCGAGGCCGGGAACTGATGCTCCTTCTTGATCGCGTGCCGGACGATGCCGGCGAGATGGTTGATCGCCAGCACCGACGAGCGAGTGCCGTCTTGGGCCTGCCAATGCGCCATCCAGGCCAGCTCGGCAGCCATCGGGTCCGGAAGGCCCGTCAGGATGATGTTGTGATCTTTGAGTTCGGTGAACGCCTCCCAGTTCTCGACCTCGGGCCCGATGATCGGTCCCTGCCAGGCGCGCGGCGACTCGAGCCAGAGCCGCCAGATCGGATCGACCTGCTCACCAGAGGCCAGGAATGGCGGACGATTCGTGTTCACTGACCCACCTGCCAGCCCGCGGCATAGGACTTCCAGTTCGCCGCCGCCCGCAACGCATCGTCCTCGCGGACCCAGCCATAAAGATCAAGCGTGGTCTGAACATGGGCGTGACCGAGCCGACGCGACACCACCCACTCCGGTGTCCCCGCCAGCAGAAGCGCACTGGCATGAGAATGCCTGAACCAATGCGGCGTCCAGTCATTCGGACCGATTCCTTTGCGCCGCAACGCATTCACCTTGTCCCGCACCGTCCCTTCCCGCAACGGCGCCAGCAGCGGCGGCCGGGCCAGGTTCACCAGCAGCGCCGAATCGACTGTGACCGGCAAGCCGAGTTCAGTTGCGCGGCAAGCCAGATAGGTCAGGTAGTCGGCGAACAACCGTTCGAGGTCGGCGCCGACATAGACCCGTCGGGGTCGCATCATCTTCACTCGCGCGCCGTTCTCGTTGTCCTCACGCGGAACAAGGTCGATGAAAGCGGTGCCGCCGCGGCCCAACACGAAATCACTGATCCGAAGCCCCAAGGCTTCACCCAGCCGCATGCCGGTCTCGGCCAGAATCGCGAACAGGAGCCGGTCGCGAAGGTTCCCAACCCAGTCGCCAGTGACGTGGTCGGCGACGGCGCATCCATCGAGGATGGCCTGGATCTGCTGCGGCAACAGCAACGGCGGCCGATCGGGAGGGCGTTGACGGCGCACCCGCACCAACGACGACGCCTGGGGCGCCGACCGAGCATCCAAATGCGCCAACAGCCCTCGAGCGGGCATCCGCCTCGGCGTTCCCCGCAAGAGCCGACCAGCAGCCGGAACACCGAACACCTCCTGCTGCCAGCGATAGAACGAAATCAACGCCGCCAGACGGGCTTCCAACGTCGTCGCGGTCGGCTGCTCCTCGGCGGGAACCAGGCTGTGTTCGACAGTGCGACCGTTGCGCAACCACGACAAGAACCCAGTCACCGCAGGGACCCCGACCTCCTGCCACCCGCCGGTCTCGCCGCGCTGCTCGAGGAAAGTCCACCACTGCGCCAACGCCGTGGCATACCCGCGGACCGTGTTCGGCGACCACAGATGCCGATGCGCCTCTATCCAATCCTCGACCGGGCCGACCGTCCGATACTTCGCGTCGACCACCGTCCACGTCCGCGCACCGCCGGACGGGCGCACCGCAATCCCATAGGCCACCAGAGCCATTCCTTCATCACGTCGTTGAAGCCCCACAGATAAGCAGGCAACAACGACCACCGATGCCCGCCATAGGTCTTCGTCGTGAACATCGATGAGGACGGGTCAGCACCCGTGGATAACGCCCGGCACCGGCAAAACCCACCTGGCGATCGGGCTGGCGATCCGGGCATGTCAGGCCGGGCACCGGGTGGCGTTCGCCACCGCTGCCGAATGGGTCTCACGCCTGGCCGAGGCCCATCATGCGGGCCGCCTGCAGGCCGAACTGATCAAACTCGGCCGCTACCCGCTCCTGGTCGTGGACGAGGTCGGCTACATCCCGTTCGAGAACGAAGCCGCCAACCTGTTCTTCCAGCTCGTCTCCTCCCGCTACGAACGCGCCAGCCTGATCGTGACCAGCAACAAGGTCTTCGGCCGCTGGGGCGAGGTATTCGGCGACGACGTCGTCGCCGCCGCGATGATCGACCGCCTCGTCCACCACGCCGAGGTCATCGCCCTCAAAGGCGACAGCTACCGGCTCAAGGACCGCGACCTCGGCCGCGTCCCCACTGCCGGCACAACTGAAGACTGAAACCAACCACCCCACCGACCAAAGGGGTCAAAATTCGGGCGCCGAGAAGTGTTCAGGATTCGCGCGCCGTTGACAAGCTTCTCCCGCCGCCGCCCGCCGCCGCCGTGCAAACGCTATTGACCAGCGCAGTCAAACCTCAATGCCCCTTTCTGACGTACTCCCACCTCCGGAGGGGAATCCGGATCGCTACTTTGCGGCTCAGGTCAGCATCAGGATTCCGGGGCCTTGTAGCACTCATCACCGGCATAGAACTCACGGATCGTCGTCAACTCGTACTCGGTGTGAGCGTCGAGCCAGTCGACGAGTGCCTGAGTCACCTCGGCACGGCCATCGGCAGCGATTGGCAGCCGAGCCGACTCGAAATGAGCGTCTTCAGCGAGTAATGCCGCGATGGCATCCGCATCGCGCGCGTTCTGCGCCGCCGTAAACTTGTGCGTGAGCTCGGGGTTCGAGGTCATATCTCACGTTCTCCTTGGCGTATGCCTTTGCGCCGTCGATGACGGCGGGTGCCGGTGCGGTGCGGTTGATTTCGGACTTACCATTGTTCCGATTCACCATCACCTGTTTGACAATATGCAGACGGCACGCGCAGAAACTGTGCCAATTCGGGAAGATGTCGACCATCGACTCATGTCGATCACGTGCAATACTAAGAATGCGAGTCCACTGTGAGCTGAGCGGACTGCTGCTGGCCATCGATAGCGCCAGGTGCGTACGCCGATACTGAGACAGAATTCGAGGGCCATCTGACACGTCGACTAGTTCGCCCGTGGTATTCGCTAGTGCCATTCGGGCCACTGAACCTTGCAGCCTCGCGCCAGCCGCGGCTGGTTCACCTGAGCAAGCCGAAACGGCTGCGCGCAACCTGCAACCGCCCCCATGGTGGGCGCCACATGTTCGGTGCACTGGATCTGGCCACCGGGCAGCTGTACTGCCGCGTCCACGAGCGGAAAAGATGGCCGGAAGTCCTGGCTTCTTGAAGTCCCTGCGTCGCGGGTGTCCAGGTCAGAAGCTGTATCTGGTCGCGGACGACAACTCGGTTCACAAGCGTCGCGAGGTGCAGCAATGGTCCGCGCCAACGAGTGGAGCTGGTGTTCGTGCCGACCTATTCGTCCTGGTCGAACCGCATCGAGTGCGAGTTCTCCGCGCTGGGCGGGACCAACCACTGCAGCCACGGCGAACTGGACGACGCGATCAGCACCTACATCCGCTGGCGCAACCAGCATGCCGAACCGATCCGCAAAATCGCTGTCGGCTCGAAACCCGCCACCCTCAGGCTCACTAGGCAAACAGCGTGTTGCCGTCGCATTGGGGCCTGGGTTTACGAGGACCGACTCGCTCAGAGAGGCGCGGATGTGAGCATCGCGGCGTTGATGGCAAATCTGGCCGTTGCATGCCGTCCAATTGCACGCTGTCCCCCAGGCTATGTCGGAGGTTCTTCGGTCCGAGCACCCGTGCCTCAGCTCAGAGTGACGCTGCTTCGTCGACGATATTGTTGTTGAAGTTCAGTCCTGGCAGCAGTCGATGCCCGGCGTCGATCAACATCTCCAACCCTGTCACGTGCCGAGATTCGTCCGACGCGAGCCAAATGGCACCGTCTGCGACAGCTTCTGGCGCCAGAGCGCTTCGGCCGCGGAGTACGTGCCAGTTTCGGCATGCCGCCAGGTAGTCTTCGCGCGTTGCTCCAGTCTTACCCGTGATTCGATCTCTGGTTCCAGGGTTGTCGTTGATCACTGTGTCGACAGGTCCGGGCAAAAGCGCATTGACGCGAATGTTGTATTGGCCGAGCGCAAGCGCCGCGGACTTCATCACCCCGATTACACCATGCTTGGCGGCGACATAAGACATGTTCCCTGCGTCACCTTCCTGCCCGTTCGTCGACGAGGTCAAGATGACCGACCCACGCATGCGCTCCATCATGTGCGGAGCCACGGCTTTGACCGTTCGCCAGACACCGCCGAGACAGGTGTCCGTCACGACATTCCATTCGCTGTCGGTGATCTCCCAGAATTGCTTATTGTCGAGCACACCGGCGTTCGCAACAACGACATCGATGTGGCCGAACTTGTCGAGTCCGGCGGCAACTACGCTGTCGATCTGGTCCTGGTCGCGGACGTCCGCGATCTCGGCAACCACACCGCGACCGATTCGTTCAACGGAAGCTGCTGTCTCTTTCAGATCCGCTGCAGTAGCGAGCGGGTACTTGATGTGTTCGATCGGCCCATCGATGTCACACACGATGATGTTCGCTCCTTCACGAGCGAATTTCTCAGCGATTGCTCGCCCTTGGCCTCGCGCACCACCGGTGATGAAGGCTGTCTTGCCTTCGAGACGGTTCATGTAATTCCCTTTCATTTCGTAATTTGGCCCGGACTAATTCAGCGACACCGGCTGTGGAATTCTGTCTGCGGCGCCTACCCGCGCCGCCGCGTCCTGAATGGCGTTCCACGCCCCTTCGCTGATCGCGATGCGATCCCCGCTCCGTTCCCTCGCCCGTTGCTCCGGGTCGCCTGGCGCGAGAACCTGCTGGAAACCTTGGGCCGGCGAGACGGCATGAATGTCGTCGCGGAGCTGTTCGGCTTCCGCGAGAACGTCGGATAAGCCGCGGAACGAGTCCGCCGCGACAGTCAGGATCAGCAGACCCTGCCGCTTGAAGATCGGACCGCCGCCGTCGCCGAAGCGTTCCGGCCCGAGCAGCACGCGTCCCAGCAGTTCGACGAGAACCGCAAGCCCGAAGCCCTTGTGATCACCGAAAGTTCGCATCGAACCGCCGCGCTCGAGCAACGTCGGATCGTCCGATGGCCGACCTTCCGCATCGACGAGGCTTTCAGTAGGCATCCTCCGGCCCTCCATCGCCGCGACCATAATCTTGCCGATAGGAGCTGCAGCCGTCGAGAAGTCGACGACCATCGGCTTCCCCGAGGCAGTGGGGAATCCCGCCGCAATCGGGTTGGTGCTGAGAAGCCCGGACCGACCTCCGAACGGGGCGACGAGGCGGCTACCACCCATCCCGCCGACGAAGGCCATCGCAATGCAATCTGCGGCTGCAGCTCGCTCGATGTAGGCACCGAGCCTGCCCACATGTGTGCTGCGGACCAGTCCCGCCAGTCCGAGACCGCCGGACCGGGCCTGCTCACACGCCAGATCGGTAGTAATCCGGGCCGCCACATGCGAGAAGCCCCACTCCGCACTCACTGTCGGCGACGTGGTATCGGTGAGAACTTGGGGTCGCGCGCCGGCAACGACCTGTTTGTCGTCGACGTACCTGGCGTACGAGGGCAGCCTGCTGATTCCGTGCGAGCCGTGGCCCACCAGATCGGCGTCCACGAGATGCTCGGCGATCTCTCGCGCCATGTCACCGGGTGTGCCCAGTCCAGCCATGACAGCTGCGGCCAAATCTATTGCGTCCGAGGAGGCCAACTCGACCGATGTTGTCATTCGTTCGTCTTCCTGTTGCATCGGTGTTGTCACGCAGTCCGGCTGAGGCGCGGAGGCAGGTATTGCGGTGTCCGGTTCGGATCGACACCCAAATCTCGCAGAATCCACTCATCGAGTTTCGCAATAGGTTCGCTTGCAGCATTATTCGTAGTCAGTCCGCACGCGCGACCGTTGTCGTGCAGATATACGACGACACCCGACCCTTGACTTCCGAATCGCGCGAGCGCAGAGGCCAATCGTGCGCCGCAGTCGCATGCAGCTCCGCCGAACATATCGGCAGTAAGACATTCGCGGTGCACGTATACCGGAGTATCTGGGCCAATCTTCTCCAAGGATCCGGACACCAGAGCCATATGCTCACCACCCTCGGCATCGCAGTAGCCAACGGCGTCGAACTGGCCGTACCGGGTGGACAGCAAGGTGGTCGCGCCGCGTACGACTTGAGGCTCGGTGCTGCGACGGTACTCGGCGATGTCGGCGACCGTGACAACAACCAGGCCGTGTTCGGCAGCGAACCGCTCGAGTTCGGGTCTGCGGGCCATCTGGTCGGGGAAGTCGACCGAGACGATCTCAGCGAGCGCCGCCGCAGGCGTGACGCCGGCCAGGTGGGTCAGGTCGATACCGGCCTCGGTATGCCCGCGCCGGGTAAGCACACCGCCTGCGCGGGCTCGCAGCGGTACCACGTGTCCTGGACGCACCAGGTCCGCGGCGGTGGTGTCGGGATCGCCGAGTGCTGCGATGGTGCGGGCACGGGCCGTAGCAGAAATACCGGTTCCGTTGTCGCGCAGGTCGGTAGCCACGCAGTATGCAGTGCCGTGCGGGTCGTCGTTGGAATAGTGCATCGCCGGCAGGCCGAGTCGGTCACAGGTGGCCTCGGGCAGCGCGACACACAGGAACCCTGAGGTGTGCCGGATCATGAACGCGACCGTTTCGGCGCTGGCGAGCGACGCGGCGAGGATCAAGTCGCCCTCGTTTTCGCGGTTTGCATCGTCGACGACCACAACGGGGCGGCCGGCGGCGATCGCAGTCCAGGCCGCGCGCACTCGCGTATGGGCCGAGTTTGTGCTGAGCGGAGTCACAGCGATACCGTCTCAAGTTCGGCGAGACGTCGAAATCGGCTCCCGTGAAACACAAGTGGAGAGTCGGCGCCTGTCCACGTTCCGTGAACCTCGAGCACCACGATATCGTGGTCCCCGCATGGCACCTCGGCGTGGATCGTGCAGTCCAGCCACAACGATGCTCCGTCGATGAACAGGCTTCCATCGCTCTCGACGGTGACGTCGGTTCCGGCGAACCGGTCACCGTGCTTGCTGGCGAGTCGACCACAGATCGCGTCGTGCCCTTCAGCGAGCACGCTCAGTCCCAGGTGCCGCGCGAGCCGCAGCTTCGGCCAGGTCGTAGAACTGCGCTGAATGCATACCGACACCAGCGGCGGTTCCAAGGACACTCCGGTGAATGAGCTTGCGGCTAAACCGGCCTTCTCACCGTCGATTTCCGCGCACACGGCCGTCACTCCCGACGGGAAATGTCCGAATACGCGGCGGATCTGATCGCCATCCGCGATAGGTTCGAGTGCAGGCACTGTGGCCTCCTAGAAGTTAATTTTCCGACCGCGCATCTGCGGATTGTTCTTAACGTTATTGGTGCTGACTGCGAGGGAAGTGTGTCAAAATCTGCCACCTTTGCGGCTAGCGTCCAGTCCTCACGTCACACGCGCTCGTTGCGGACGGTGTTGGTGAGCGAACCAAGACCTTCGATTTCGACCGTAATGCGGTCACCGTCCTCGAGGAATACCGGCGGCTGACGCTTCATCCCCACGCCACCGGGTGTGCCGGTGAGGATGACGTCGCCGGGCCGGAGGGTCGTGAACTCCGAGATCGTCTCGATGAGACGCGGGACATCGAAGATCAACTGTGAGATGACGGCTTCCTGGAGAACGTTCCCGTCGAGAACGGTCCGGATGCACGCATCGGCGATGCCCGGGACCTCCTGTGGGGTGACAAGGTACGGGCCGATCGGGGTAGAGCGGTCCCATGCCTTACCCTGCAACCACTGATGGGTTTTCCGCTGGTAGTCGCGCATCGAGATATCGTTGGCGACGGTGTAGCCGAGGATGTGTTCGTGAGCCTGCTCGCGCGGGATCCGTCGGCCGGGGAGGCCGATCACGAGGGCCAATTCGGCCTCGTAGTCGATCTCTGTGGTCTCCGGCGGTGCCTCGATGTCTTCGTACGGGCCGACGAGGGCGGAGGGGAATTTCGTGAACATCACCGGGTAGGTGGGTAGATCGCGTCCGGTCTCGCCGACGTGTTCGTGATAGTTGAGCCCGATGCAGATGATCTTTCCTGGGTTGGGCACAACCGGACACAGGCGCACTTCGTCCACGCCGACGGCCTCGTCTTCGAGCCGGCGGGCGCCGGCAAGGACGTCCGGAGTTGTGCTGGGGCCCAGTTCGAGGAGGCCGTCGAGAGATATCAAGCGATCAGCGGCGTGATCCGAACGCTCGACGGCACCGACGCGACGGCGGCCGTCGATTTCATAAGTTGCGTATGCCATGATCGGACAGATCCTGTTCTCGTTGTCTGAGGCCGCGAGCTGGTGTCGCCCTCGGCATCACATCTGCAGCGATTTGTAGGTGAGGAATTCTTCGATGCCGAAGCGGCCGCCCTCACGGCCGTGGCCCGAGGATTTGAAGCCGCCGAAGGGTGCCCGCGAGTTGTATGCGCCGCCGTTGATCGAGATTTGGCCGGTGCGGATGCGACGGGCCACGCCCAGCGCTCGGTCTGTGTCGCCGGACCAGACTGCCCCGCCGAGGCCGTACTCACTGTCGTTCGCGAGCTCGACGGCTTCGTCTTCGTCGTCGAAGGGAATGAGGACCGCAACGGGTCCGAAGATCTCTTCTTTTGCGATCGCCATGTCCGCGGTGACGTCGGAGAAGACGGTCGGGGCGACGAAGTAGCCGTGCGTGAGGTTGTCGGTTGTTTCGGTGCCCCCTGCGACGACACGTGCGCCGTTGGCGATTCCGCATTCGATGTAGTCGAGCACGCGGCGTTTCTGGTCGGCGCTGGCGACGGGGCCCATCGTCGAGTCGGGGTCGAACGGCTGTCCTACCCGGTAGGTGGCGGCTGCGGCGGCCGCCGCAGCTTCGGCGGCGTCGAGTTTGGCGCGCGGCACGAGTAGACGGGTCAGTGCGTTGCAGGTCTGTCCGGCGTTCTGATAGCACTTCGACAGACTGACGGTGATGGCTTCTTCGAGATCGGCGTCATCGAGGATCACCGAGGCGGATTTGCCGCCGAGTTCCATCGACACCGGCTTCGCGGCGGCTGCGGCGATCTCGGAGATCCGCCGCCCTGCTCGCGTCGATCCGGTGAAGGACACCATGTCGATGTCCGGGTGCGATACCAGGGCTTCTCCGGTGGTGATGCCGTCCCCGGAGATGAGGTTGAAGACTCCGTTCGGCAGTCCGATCTGGTTGATCACGTCGGCGAGGAGGAAGATGCTCAGCGGGGCGATCTCGGAGGGCTTGACCACGACCGTGCAGCCGGCTGCGAGCGCGCCGGCGATCTTGGCGGTGACCTGGTGCAGGGGGTAGTTCCACGGCGCGATGGCAGCGACCACACCGATCGGCTCACGCAGCACGAGCGAGTTGCCGATTCGTTCCTCCCACGCAACTTCGTCGATCGCCTCGGGCATCACCGTGAGATCGCCGATCGCGAGTTCGACTTGGATGGCCCGTGATTGGGCCAGGGGCACGCCGACCTCGCGAGAGATGAGCTCGGCGAACTCATCTGCCCGCGAGTCGATCGCGTCCGCGATCCGCCTGATCCATTCGCCACGCTCGCGCGGCGACAATCGCGACCATGAGTCGAACGCTGCCCGAGCCGCCCGAGCCGCCCGATCGACATCGTCGATTGTTCCGTTCGGAACCGAACCGATCAGTGACTCGGTGGCCGGATCGCGCACGTCGATGGTGCCGTTTCCGGTCGCCTGGACCCAGTGCCCGTCGATGTAGAGGTCGGGTCTGGTGATCAGGTCAGGGGCGATGATGAGGTCGGGGACGGAATTCGTCATGGCATGCTCCGGGAGTCGGTGGCAGGGGCGGATCGCGGACGCGGAATCGCGTCAGACCTTGCGGAACGAGCTCTTGGCGAGGATCTTCCCGTCACGGAGCTTGAAGTAGTCGATGCCGTGCGTATCGACGTCGGCACCGTCCTTGGTCTTCGCCACGAACCGCCACTCGTTGACGGCTTCGTCGTCGGTGTAGATCTCGGCGAGGATCTTGAAGCGACCGTTCTCGTGGTTGTTCAGCCAGCCGAGCAGGGCATCGAGGAATGCCTCCCTGCCCTCGAACGATGCGTCGCGAGCCCCGGGGTAGAACGTCGCGTCCTCGGTCAGCAGCGCCTCGATCGCCTGGCGATCGAGGTTGTTCTGACCTTCGGCGAACGCGCGGATCGTCTCGGCGTTCTTGGCAGCGGCGGCGGTGGGGGAAGTCATGAGTGCGTGTACTCCTTTCGTCATTCTTCATCGGTGTTCGAGTCCGCACCGGCGATCCGGCCGTGCTCGGCGGACAGGATGGGGTGGTGCGGATCAGCGTACGACCGCAATCTGCTGCTGCAGGTCGGACAGCGACTCGGTCTCGTGCTCGAGGTCCTTGATACGCGGCAGCACTTCGGTGCCCAGGAGTTCGAGGTTGCGCCGGTAGGCCTCCGGCTGGTCGAGGTAGTCGAAGGTAAAGGCGATAAGGGTGCCGAAGCCGCCGGAGACCTCGATATCGCGCTGCAATTTCTCGACTACCGTGTCTGGAGAGCCGATGAGCCAATGGTTTTCAGCGAAGTACTCGAGCGACATCGTTGCCGGGTCGTGCTCGTCGAGCTCGGGCGCCATCAGGGGGAGCATGCCGGAGCGCGCGTACGACGGCCACGTCCATTCGCGATAGCTGCGGCCGAGTCCGCCCTTGATCGCGAGCTCCATGGCCACTTCATCGGTGTCGGCGACGAAGACGGTGTGGGCGACGCGCCAATCGTTACGATTCGGCTTGTGGCCGGCAGATTCTGCGCCCTCGACGTACTTGCGCCAGTGGCCGGCCAGGTAATCGCGATTGATCGCGAAGCTCATCGGCAGACAGCCAGCTGCGCCGGCCTCCATGAGGGTGCCTGAGTTGGGGCTCAGTCCGGCCATCGCGAGCGGCGGATGGGGCTGCTGGTAGGGCTTCAAGAACGGCCCGCTCAGTTCCTCGCTGTAAGCGGGGATGTCGAGCGTCCAGTACTTGCCCTCGTGACGCTGAGGACCTTCACCAGACCACACCTTGCGCATGATCTCGACGGCCTCGGCCATCATCGCCTTGGGTTCGCTGGTGCCGTGGATCTGCAGGTCCTCGCGCGTCGCGCCGGCGCCCAGGCCCACCATCAGGCGGCCGCGGGACATGTGGTCGAACTGCATCAACCGATGGGCCAACGCGATCGGATTGTGATTCGCCGGAACATTGGCACCGGTCGCGAGTTTGATCCGGCTGGTCTGGGTGATCGCTGCGGCCAAGTACAGCTCGGGGCTGGCGACCGGTTCCCAGCGTTGGGTGGTGTGCTCACCGACCCACACCTCCGACAGTCCGTACTCCTCGGCCCACCGGATGAGCTGCATATCCCAGTCGAAGCCATCTTGGAGATTCGTTTCCGGAAGCCGAAATGGAACCATAAAAAGACCGATATCCACGACTTTCCTCCCATTGTTCTGAGTAGTTCTCGAAGAACTGTTGACCTACTTGAAGTGTCACAGTCACCGACGGGCGAGAACTGTGCCAAAGTGGCACGCGATCACACCGTGAATGCGACGATTTCCGCTACCGGAACATCGAGCGCGGCTTTTCGGATGTCCGCCCACAGCGCGGTCTTCGCGGGGCCGGCACAGGCGATGAATTTCGCCTCCAGTTCGGCGTCGCTCATCGGGTCCGCGTTCTTACCCCGAGCTATTTCGACCGTCTGCTCGATACGACGCCCGGACGCTGTGTGCACCTCCACCGAGGCCGGGAACTCGGTGCCGTCGCGATGCCGTTCGTCTACGACGAGCGTCATTCGCTGCATCAGTGCGCGCACGGCGGGATCAGTGACAGCGTCCGATGTGAAGTCCGACAGCTCGAGGTGGCCCCGGACCAACGCCGCCGCCACCGTGTACTGCGCGCTGAACCGCGCCTCGTTAGCGGTCTGCGGTGTGTTGTGTACCAGCAGCTTCGGTGTGAGGGCGCTGACTCCCACACGGACCTGCCGGATCTCGTCGTCACCGAGTTCGGCGTGGATTGCCAGCGCGGCTTGCACGGCCGGATGCGAAGCGCCACATGAGGGATACGGTTTGATCGCCAACCCCACCGGGTCGAGGAGAGACCAGGTTCTGCCCAGTTGCGCGGCGAACTCCACCGGGGTGCCCCCGGCGCGTCCCATGAAAACCGAGCAGAACCCGAGGTCGGCTTCCAGAGCTGCGGGATCGGCGTCCCAGCCGCGCACAGCGAGTCGAGCGGATTGGATTCCGCCCATGGCCGCCGCTCCGGCGTGCAGCGGTTTGGTCATCGTTCCGGTGTTGGCGCGCAGGCCGGCCGCGCGGGAGGCGGCGATTCCCAACGCTCGTTGTGTCGTCTCGGCGTCGAGACCCATCGTTCGGGCTGCCGCTGCCGCGGCGCCGACAGTGCCGATCGTGCCGGTGGAATGGAATCCGGTCTCGTAGTGCGCCATGTTCATCGCGCCGGCGAGGGCGGCATCGACCTCGAATCCCGCGATGTAGGCCGTCAGCGCGTCGCCGAACGAGGCGCCGCACTCTTCGCCGACCGCCAGAATCGCCGGTACCAGATGGCAGCTGGGATGTCCGTACAGCGGATGGTTCGAGTCATCGAAATCCATGGCATGAGCGAAGGTGCCGTTGACCAGGCCGGCGAGTTCGGGGGTCGTGCGACCGCCACCGAGTATTCCGGAGACCTCGCGTGCCCCTTGATCTTCCACGTACCCGAGCATGGTCGAGCCGATGTGGTGGCGGCGGCCCGCGAGAGCCACCCCGATGACATCGGCGATCGCCGTTCGCGCCCGGTCAACGGCCAGCTCCGGTACCTCGGAGAGAGTCAGTGCGCTGACGAATTCAGCGAGTTCCCGGGTTTGCCCCATCCGGCTCGCGGTCGTCATGGAGCACTTTCTGGCTGCGGCGTCATCTCATTTGACCTGGAAACCGGCGTCGATGGTGAACTGGGCGCCGGTGATGAAGCGGCCCTCATGGGAGACCAGGTAGAGCACGGCCGCGCTCACGTCTTCCGGCTCGATCCAGGGGACGTCGAGCAGATGAATCGTGCCGTAGGCCTCGATGGCATCCTCGAGTTGCGGGTTCTCCAAGTCGGGCCGGAACATCCGGAAGTTTCCCTCGTTGACGAGCATGTCCGTCCGGACGTTGCTCGGGTGCAGCGAGTTGACCCGGATGTTGTGCTTGCCGAGCTCGTTCGCCAGTGCCTTGGCCAGCCCTGTCACCCCGTGCTTGGCCGCAACGTAATGTCCGATGTTGTCCATGCTCCGCAGGCCGGCGGCCGAGCTGGTCAGCAGGATCGACCCGCCGTTGTCGGCGTCGATCATTTGGTTCATGCCGGCCCGGGCAGTGTTGAAAACACCGGTCAGGTTGATGTCGATCATCTCCTGCCACTGGGTGGCAGTCATTTGCGACATAAGCCCTTGGCTGACGATGCCCGCGTTGGCGAGGATGATGTCCAGGCGGCCGAACCGATCCACTCCCTCATCGACGATCTCGGTGAGGCGGTCGAGATCGCGCACGTCGGCCTTTCGGGCGAGAATCCGACCGCCCGCTTTCTCTACGAGACGCACCGTCTCCTGCAGATCTTCTTCCGACGCCATCGGATACGGTGCCGTCTCGACTGGAGCGCACACATCGAAGGCGATGATGTCCGCCCCCTCCTCGGCCAGGGCCACTGCATGGCTCCGACCCTGACCGCGTGCGGCGCCCGAGATAAATGCGACTTTGCCTTCGACACGACCCATTGCTTCGTTCCTCTCGTCCGGTGCTGCCCGTCGCAGGCGACCGGTGATCTAGATTCCCTGTACCGGGAGGCTGTGAATTGTGCCAATCTGGCACATCGCGAAATGCCCGTTCGGCACGTCGGACCACAGATTGATCCTCGGGTCGCCGAACAGGCACTTGCAACGCTCAGACCTGCAGCTTCCTGCCGTCCGGTGCGTCCTCGTCGCCACGTTCGGCGCGTCCGAGATTGTCGTAGTACTCCGGTTTCGCACTGCGGAAATACAGCGCGATGCCGATACCGATCACGAGCGCCGTCGCCGGAACGGCGAGCAGCCACGTCAACTGTCCGGGCTCACCGCCCACCACGAGATCGAACCGGGACATCGCGAACACAATGATCGTTCCGATGGCGATGATGGAGATGATGGGAGCGATGACGGTCTTCCATACGCTGTCGGTGCCGCGGTTGAGCGGGCGGGCGAACCAGGCAATGACGGCGATGCTGACCAGCACCATCAAAGTCATCACTCCCATCGAGCCGAGTCCACTCATCGCGCCGTACACCACGGGAGTATTGACAGGGAGTCCGGCGATCGTGACCAAGGCGATCACCGCCATCACCGCGATCGCAAGCGAGGCCCGGTAGGGCGAATGGTGCTTGGGGTGGACGCCGGCCAGGTACCGCGGCACCGCATGGTCAGCGGCCAGGTTGAAGATGTAGCGCGAGGCCACGTTATGCGTCGAGATCAGTGCCGCGATCGACGACGTGGAGACCAGTACAGCCGCGATCATCGAGACGTTCGAGGCTACGAACGTGTCGAGAGCGTCATTGAACATGCCGGCCGGGTTGTCTTTCGCAACCTGTTGGGAGCTCGGCCCGTAGGCTGAGATCAATGCGTAACAGGAGACGCTGTAGAAGATGCCGATGAAGATCACCGCGAGATAGGTCGCCCGCGGAATGGTCTTGACCGGTTCCCGAACCTCATCACGGTACAGAGCAGTCGATTCGAATCCGACGAAGTTGCCGAAGGTGAACAGAAGCGCGACGAAGATGCCGGTTCCGGCTCCCCCCATACCTGACGGGTTGAACGGCTGCCCTGAGAGACCGTCGACGCCGCCCTGCCCCAGCGATGCGACATTGAATACGACAACCAGCAGGATCTCAAACGCCATGACGATGCTAAGGACCTTGGCCGACACCTCAACATGGAAGTGTCCCAGCGTACTAACAATCGCCCACGCGACAAGCGTCCAAATCCACCATTCGGTTTCCGGGCCATGGAAGAGCGTGAT
The DNA here is from genome assembly GCF_044457245.1 of Nocardia sp. NPDC050630. Classification (NCBI taxonomy): domain Bacteria; kingdom Bacillati; phylum Actinomycetota; class Actinomycetes; order Mycobacteriales; family Nocardiaceae; genus Nocardia; species Nocardia sp. NPDC050630. The sequence goes on along the minus strand of NZ_JBITGN010000019.1, from coordinate 135,456 downwards.
CATCTCGGCGATGGTCACACCGGTGAAGCAGTAAAGGCCGACGAGAATCATCGTGTACGACAGTGCTGCAACGAAGGCACTGCCGAGTCCGAACGCTCTGCCTATCCCTACCGTGATGTAGGCGTAGAACGCTCCCGGACGCGGCACTCGCCGCGTCATCGTGGTGAACCCGACCGCGAAGATGAGAACCAACGCGGTGGTGATGAGGTAGACCAGCGGCGCTATCTCACCGGCGAAGTCGATGGCGAATGCCATATAGCCGGCAATCGTCACAATCGGAGCAGAAAACGCCATGACGCCGAGGACCAGCGGCGTCGTTCCGAGATTGCCGGTAAGCCGAGTTGGCTGTGTGACCGCGGTAGTGCCCCCGGCTCCGCTCGAAGGCAACGTCGAGATTGCCTGGGGTTCATCCTTTTTCATATCCACCTGATCCCATCGGGATTGAATCGGCAGTCCGTTTCGGCGGAGAGTGATCCGCCGCGTCGCCGGTTTTGCTTGAGAAGAGCCGCCACGTCACACTGCAGTTACATCGCACTGAAGTGATCTACGTCTCGTACTTCGGACTGGAGGAAGTCTAAGCAGCCGCAGTAGACGCCGAACTGTCTCATTATGGGACGGACGCCTCTGAGCTATGACTTTGAGCTATGACTTTGCAAAGCAAAAAGGGCCACATGCGCAATAAGCGCAGCGGCCCGTATGCCCCATCTCAACTGAGTTCGTAACCCCTCCGACTGTAGTTTTCCATCTTCCGATACAGCGTCGACCTCCCGATTTCAAGCAGATCGGCGGCTTTCGCCCGATTGCCTCCAGCCTCGGCCAGTGCCTGGCGTATCTGCTCGACCTCCGCGGCTTCGAGGCGGCTGAGCCGCCCGCGTGCGAGAGATGCCTGGTGCGCCTCGTTCAGGTCGGAAACACATACCGTTCCCGTTGTGTTGCGCAGAGCGGCCGTGGTCACGACCTCGCGCAGCTGCGCGACGTTGCCAGGCCATTCGGCATTCGCCAATGCAGTTAAGAGTCTGCCACTGCACACTTGCCGCGCGCCGGCGTCCGAGGATCTCAGAAAATACGCGACGAGCAGCGGTATGTCATCGCGCCGCGATCGCAGGGGCGGTAGTCGTAACTCGATGGGCACGGTACCGATGGCATCGGTGAAAAATCCGGCATCCATCTCGTAGGCGGTCACAATGAGCATTCCCCGATCCGCGGCCGCCCGAAGCGCGTCCCGCGTGTGTTCGAGAACGTCGAGCGAAATCTGATCGAAGTTTTTTGCGACGACAGTCTGGCCGACGGCAAGCGCGGCGTCCATTGCAGCTGCGCGCTCCCAGGCATTCCCCGAATCGGCAGGACCACATTCGATCACCGCCACATCCTGTGTCGCAGCCATCAGACGAGCAAGGTGAGTGCGACCTGCGCCTCGCTGACCAGTCAGACACACCGCGACACTCTGCGTCATCGCGGCTACGGCCGCCGCCTTCAGCCGACGCACCACGGCGCTGGCTCCGATGAAGTCGTCGAGCAAGGCCATCGAGGCCGCCGCCGGCAACACTGCGGAGCCGGCGATCGCCGACTGGGCCGTAATCTCATACAACCGCATCACCGCACCGACCACCTGTCCGTCGATCGTCACCGGTTTCACGTTGACCGTCAGCATCCGGCCGTCGGAGAGTGCCACAATCTCCTCCCGCACCTCGCCGAATGCGTCCACCTGCCGTGCGATTCCGGACAGGACCGCGAAGTCACTGTTAGACAGCATCTCTTTCGCCCGGTTACTCGCGATCGTCGTACGGCCGTCAATCGCAACGACGGCAGCACCGCCACGCAGTCGGGACTCACGTGTATAAGCCCGGAGAAGGGCCTGCTCACGGAAGGTCAAGCGATCGGACACGCGGCGTCCGATTTCACCAGCCGCCCACTCCACCGGTAGGGCGAGCGCTCCGGGTGCCGAAGACAGAGCAATTCGCTCAGGCACCATCAGCGTGAGCACCGCGACGACCCGGTTGCGCAGGCCATCGAAGATCGGCGCGGATGTGCAATACGTTCCCTGCAGGTCCTCGGCATAGTGCTCTGGCCCCCAAACCTGCACCATCCCGCCCTCTTCGAGCGCGGTGCCGTCCGAGTTCGTGCCCGCGAACTCCTCTGCCGCAGCCATGCCGATCACAGCCGCGTGCAAATCAGCCCAACGGAGCGCTACCGAATCACCCATGCGCAGCGCATGCACCCCTGAAGCATCCGATAGCAGAACGCAAGCCCCGGTGTCCTGCGCCATGTCGTCGAGCCGCTGCATGATGGGCGTTGCAATTTGAAGGAACGGAGCGTCGAGCCGGGATTCACGTACCTCTGTCCGCAGCACTTCGGGATCAACCAGACAGGCCGCACTGCGCCGCCACGACCGTTCGATCACCTCGCGGACCCCTGTCAATTCAGCATTGCCCGGGTCGGACAGGAACTGCTCGCGCAGCGCACGCTGCCGCGCCAGCGATACAGAGGTAGGACGCGCCCGAACCAATTCAGCACCTTTCGTGCGGATCGGACCGCCGGGGAGGATCAGCTCCGTCATCTTGTCAATCCTCCGACTTCTGTCGGGCCTCAGAAAGACCCGTATCGATACTTGTCCGGCGCATAGGACACATACGTCGCGTCACTAACCTATGCTTCCCGCGAACCCTGGTCCCATCCCGATTATCACGCTCCGGTCGGTCTGATGAAGCTGAGCGCGAATTCGTGATTGCCTCGCAACTCGGCCTTGGTGAGACGGCCTGAGGCGACCTCGATGAGCTCGTCCAGTATGCGCTGGCCGATTACCTCGATTGGCGTACCTGCGAGGACCGTACCTGCATCGATGTCGATCAATTCCGGAAGCCGTTGCGCTACATCGGAATTCGAGCTGATCTTCAAGCACGGTGCGATCGGGGACCCGGTCGGGGTGCCCAGACCTGTCGTGAATGCCACAATCTGTGCGCCCCCGGCCACCATCGCCACCATCTGCTCGATGTCTTGGCCCGGCGTATCCATGATGTACAGGCCCGGCGCCGAGGGACGCTCGGCATACTCGACTACACCGCTGATCGGGCCTGTGCCGCCCTTGCGGGCGGCACCCATCGACTTCTCTTCAATGGTCGTGAGACCGCCAGCGATGTTGCCGGGAGCCGGCTGGCTACCGAGCAGATCTACACCGATTCTGGCTACGTCTTTCTCGAATCTCGCGACTACCTCGATGATTTGCCGTGCCACCGCCTCGGTGACGGCACGCTTGGCCAGGAGATGCTCGGCCCCGAGTAGCTCGGTGATCTCGGCGAGGATGGATGTTCCGCCGGATTCGACGAGACGATCACTCGCCACCCCCAGCGCCGGATTCGCGGTAATGCCCGAGAAGGCGTCGGAGCTGCCGCATTCGAGTCCCAGACACAGCGTCGAAAGCGGTGCTGGCTGGCGGACGGCAGGAACCTTCTCCACCAACAATTCGGCTAGGGCATCCTTCGCGGCCGTCTCCAGACTGTCGAAAGTGCCGGCCCGGTCCAGCCGAACGATGCGATGCGGCTTCTGTGCGTCCGCCAACGCCTGCCCGAACAGCTCGACTTCGTCACCGATTCCCAGAATCAGCGTCGCGCCGACGTTGGGATGCGTGGCGAACCCCAGCAAGGCAGCCAGCACGCGCGCCTGGTCCGCGTGGCCTCGCGGGCTATCCCACTCGTGCCGGAGCGCGATGACTTCTCCGGTCGCGGCGTCAGCGACGTCCACGGCGATCTCGCACAGTGCCGCGTGCACGGGTACTACAAGCGTGTGGTCGCGGTACCCCCAGCGACCGTCTGGCCGCAGGAACCCCATCAGTTCGGTCTTCACATCGTCCTCAGCAATCGTGGAATAGCAAAGGTGGTGGAGTTCCGCAGTTCGGATTTCGCCGGAACGCCTGAAAAGACGTCGAGCACGGCGGCCCAGATGTCGACAGCGGCCTCGTCAGCAGCGATGTCGAACTCGCCGGGAATAGCCGCGTGCAAGCCTCCGGCTGCGGCGACACCGACGACCGGAACGAGCGCGATCGATGACGGCGGTTGGTTCTCCGCCGGGAACTCGACGATCACCTGCGGGCGGCAGGACGCCACCGCAAGTACGCGCGCACTCTGGGCACCGGGATCCTTCGCAAGCACGCTCAGTGAGGATGATCCTGGCTCACTACCCACTGCCAAGGGGGCGGGCGGTTCCGAGAGCCCGGACAAGTCGGCGTCGTCGGACCCGGCGAGAACGACCCTGGCGCCGCGCGCGACGGCATGTGCCACTAGGTCTGCAAGTCGGTCGTCCTTGCGATCGGCGACGATGCCGAGCGTCAAGGCACTCGCATCGGCGGCGTCTCGTTCGATGGCGTCGGCCAGCGCCTTCAGTCTCCGCGCGATACGAATGCCTTCCTCCCGCGCCGCTGTACTTCCGCCCCTGTCTTGGATGCCGACAAAGTGCGGATCCCGGCCGTGCCGCACGATCTCATCGACGACGGACCGTCCCTGAACGGTCTCGCATCCGAGGCTGACGACCAGCGACTGGGCCACATTCGGTGAGCTCGCCAGTCCCGCGAACAGCGCCCGGGTTTGCACGATGTCCTGCCCGATATGTCCGCAGCCGTGCTGATGCGCCACCGCCGTCGCGCCAGCGGCCTCGGCGATTTCAGCTGCGACGAGGGCCGAGCACACCACAGACGGGAGCACGAAGACGTGATTTCGGGCGCCCGGTTGCCCCTGCGTGCGGGGATAGGCGTTGATCTGGGTCATCGAGGGCAACCGGGCAACCGCTTGCTGATGACGTTATGCACGTGCACGTGCTCGCCGGATGCAATGTCGGAAGTGGCTTCGCCGACCGGCTCGCCGTAGCGGATGATGTCGGCACCCCGGGTTATCGCGCGCAACGCCACCTTGTGTCCACGCGGCACGTCGCTGCCGATGGTCAGGCGGATATCGTGCGTGCTCGTCACCTCGCCGCTGCGCAGATCGGTAACAGCGATCGCAACGTTGTCGCGGTCGTCGAGTAGGAGCAGTTTCATATGTCTCAGTCTCAGTGCTGCTGCCAGCCCTCGGAAACCACCAATCACTAACGGAGTCATTAGCTACGCTGATCATCCGGTAGCCTCAGCGCATTCGACAATGGCACGTTTTCACTGACAGGAGCCGATACGTGCAGTTCCGGCAGTTGGAGACCTTCATCTGCATCGTCGATGCGGGCACGCTGACCGGCGCTGCCCGGCGGCTCTACAAGACCCAGGGCGCCGTGTCGCAGGACCTGAAGTTGCTGGAGAACGGCCTCGGCGTCCAGCTCCTCGACCGGACAGGCCAGCGGGTCAAACTGACGGCGGCGGGTAGCGCTCTGCTGCCGATCGCCCGGCGCGTAATGAGCGACATCGCCGACGCGACGTTCGAAATGGAATGCATTCGTACCGGTCAAAATCCGGTCATCCGCCTCACATGCCTGCCGTCGCTAGGCCCACGTTTATGCCGACTGATGGCCGACTACACCCGTGGGCATCCAGGCACTCGGTGGTCGTTGGTCACGTCGCTGCGGGGTGCGATGATCACAGGTCTGCGCGACGACCAGTTCGATCTGGCCATCTGTGAAGGCTACGCCGACGAAGGCATCGTCAATATTCCCCTGATGCGTGAAACGTTGCACCTCGTTATGCCGCATGATCATCCACTGATAGGAAAGGCACCGCTGCGCCCCGCAGATCTTACGGATATGCCCTATATCGGGCTACATCGACGCTTGGGTGCGCTGCTGGAAGCGCAACGTTTCTTCTCGGCCGGCGAGGCCTACCCGACCCCGGTCGCCGAAGTCGACACCACCCAGCTAGTTGCCGAGCTTGCCGCCGGCCTCGCTGGCTATGGGTTCATCCCCGACTCGGCCATTCCTAAGGACGGGTTCCCTCTCGTCACTGTTCCGACCGATCCGCCGCTCACACGACAAATTTCGCTCGCCCGATCCGCCAACCGCAGCATTCCGCCCGTTGTGGAAATGTTCATCGATTACCTCATTGCCGCATGGCATGCGGATTCGTGATGAAAGTCCTGCAGTCCACTCAGCCGCGGCCTCGTCGCCATCGAGATCGGCGACGACAACGCAGGCGCCTTCGGCCGCCAAGCGCTCCACGATCGCCTTGCCGATGCCCGAGGCGGCACCGGTCATCAGGGCGATCCGCGTGGCCAGGGGTTTGGGTGCGGGCATCCTGGCCAGCTTGGCCTCCTCGAGTGGCCAGTATTCGATCCGGAACTTCTCGGCCTCGTCGATCGGGGTGTAGCGGGAAATGGCCTCCGCGCCACGCATGACGTTGATCGCGTTGAGGTAGAACTCGCCGGCCACTCGTGCGGTCTGCTTGTCCTTGCCATAGCTGAACATGCCCACACCGGGGATGAGCACAATGGCCGGATCCGCGCCGCGCATCGCCGGTGAATCGGCGGTGGCGTGACGCTCATAGTAGGCGCGATAGTCCTCACGGTAGGACTCGTGCAGTTCGAGGAGCCGGGCGCGGCATTCGTCGATGCTCGCCGCGGCGGGAAGATCGAGCACCAGCGGTTTGACCTTGGTACGCAGGAAGTGATCCGGGCAGCTCGTACCGAGTGCGGCCAGCCGCGGATGCTGTGTGGCGGCGAGGAATTCCAGCACCGGTTCGGCGTCGGTGAAGTGCCCGACCTGTCTTCTGTCGTGGAGACCAGACCCCGCAGGAACGGGGCAAGCGCGGCGGCCTTGGCGCGGCGCTCGTCCACCGGCAGCGGCGCGTATCCCGGCAGTGCGGGACCGAATGACGTTGGGCGACCGTGCATCTCGATGAGTTGTCGCGCGGACGTGATGATCTCGAGCGAGTGCGCTTCCGCTTCGTCGGAGGTCTCGCCCCAGGCGGTGATGCCGTGACCTCCGAGGATCACGCCGATCGCCTGTAGGTTGCGCTTCCTGATCGCGGCGATGTCCAGTCCGAGCTGGAAGCCCGGTCATCGCCAGGGGACCCAGATCACGCGATCGCCGAAGATCTTGCCGGTGAGTTCGGGTCCGTCGGCCGCGGTCGCCAGCGCGATACCGGAATCGGGGTGCAGGTGATCGACGTGCGCGGCTTCGATCAGACCGTGCATGGCGGTGTCGATCGACGGCGCGGCCCCGCCGCGGCCGTGCAGGGTGTAATCGAGCGCGGCGACCATCTCGTCTTCGCGATCAGGCCCCGGGTAGACCTCGGTCAAAGCGCGCAGACGGTCCGGCCGCAGCACGGCCAGTCCTTGTTCAGCGCCGAAGCCCTTGACCCACATCAGATCCACGGGCCCGCCGGTGACGGGATCGGTGCCGGCGCCTTTGGCTGAGGTGTGTTGCCGCCCGCGTAGTTGGTGTTGTTCGGATTCGATCCGAGCCGGTTCGACCGGGCGACCAGCTCCGCAATAACGGTGTGCGACATGATGGGTTTTCCTCGATTCAGTTCACGCTGAGTTCGGCAGTTCGCAACGAAATATCAAGCGCCCCAGACCGATTGAGCGCCACCGACACGTTCGGCGGCGATCTGCCGCTGGTAGCCCGACGCCGCGAAAGCCGCCACGGGGTCCTCGGGCAGACCACGATCGGCGCGCCAGCGGGCAAGCCAGGGGCGAACATCGGTGTAGAAGGCATCCATGAACACCGCGTTGGCTCCCAGCACGTCGCCGGATTCCTGCGCCGCGGCCAGCGCCTCGGTGTCGACCAGTGCCGCGCGGGCAGTCATCTCCTGCACGTTGAGTACCGATCGGATCTGGCCGGGGATCTTCGCTTCGATGTTGTGGCATTGGTCGAGCACCAGCGCTACGTCGGAGTCAGGATCGAGGCCGCCGCCGCGGATCACTTCGAAAAGGATCCGGAACAGCTGGAACGGGGCGGCCACGCCGACAATGAGCGGTAGCAGGTGGCACTCTCCGCGCGGAAGCCACCCTCGACGGGCACTTCACCCTGCACGCCGACCTACCAGCACCTAAGGCTATGGAATGACCATCCGGGTTCTGCTCGCCGACGACCAGGCGCTCATTCACGCCGGCTACAAGATGATTCTCGACTCCGAACCCGATATCGAAGTAGTCGGTGAGGCGGTCACCGGGCGCGACACGGTGCACCTGGCCCACACCACTCGCGCCGACGTCGTGCTGATGGATATTCGCATGCCCGACGTCGACGGCATCGAAGGCACGCGGCTCATCGCGGCCGACGAAAACCTCGTCGGCATCCGGGTGCTGGTACTGACGACATTCGAAAACGATGACAACGTCCTGCTCGCCCTCCGCGCGGGAGCCAGCGGATTCCTCGGAAAGAATGCCGGACCCGACGAACTGATCAACGCCGTGCGAGTCGTCGCCGCCGGCGATGCCCTGCTTTCTCCGAAAGCGACCCGCGGACTGATCACGCATGTCCTCGATCGACCCGATGCCTCCCCGCCGCAGGGCTCCGAGGTACTCGAGCTTCTCACCGACCGTGAACGTCAAGTCCTCGTGCTCGTCGCCCACGGCCTGTCCAACGACGAAATCGCCACACGCCTGTTTGTCTCTCCCCTGACCGCCAAGACCCACGTCAACCGCACGATGACCAAACTCGGCGCGCGTGACCGCGCTCAACTTGTCGTCACTGTCTATCAGAACGGACTTGTGCGCCCCGGCGATGCACAACCGTGAGGGAGGACGGATCGGGCAGCGACGCAGCACATCTAATAGAGCTCAGGAACGACGGAATCGCCGCTGCCTGAAACTGATTCCACAGCTGGACTATCGAGCCACTTGGTGGCCCGTGCGATTTCGGACGAACAGTGTAATCTCCCTGTGAAAGGCGCACCTGTGCCATTCGCATGTATTCAGGTCGTGCGCTACCGGCCCGACCATGATGGAGGGTGATGGTACAGCCGCTGTTCACGCAGGCCGCCGATGTGTTCCGGCGTCACCTCGACAAGTACGACTGGTCGGATCAGAGCCCCTCACGTCGCCATATCTTGCAGGCATTTCTTCGCCTGGCAACCGCGAACGGGTTCAACTCGGTGTCCATGCGGATGATCGCCCGTGAAGTAGACATCAAGGCGCCCAGCATCTACGCGCACTTCCCCGAGGGGCGGGACGAGATCGTCGCCGAGTCGCTACGCTGGCATTTTCACCGATTCGGAATCGCGATTCTGGAGGCCGTCGACCAGTCCGAATCACCAGAGGCTTCCTGGGACGCCATGGTTCGAGTGCATCTGACTCGTCAACTGCGGTTGCCCGAGAGCAATCTCTGGGATTTGCTGGTCGCGACCGACAAGATGGTGCACAACCTGCCGGCGGACGTGCGGACGGAAGCAGATCAATGGGTGGATCTGTATGAGCGGATGTACCGTGCGGCGGCTGCCGATATGGGAATCGAATCACCCGACGAGACGGTTCGAATTGTCATGGCGCTCTTGGAAAGCGCCTCGCGGTGGTCCGCCTGGAATGGCGATGACAAGGAGTTGCCGCGGCTGGCGGATCGAGCCGTCGCGCTCACGCGGTCGATACTCGACCTCGCACGATAGTCGAGGGCGCCCGTATCCCCTCATCGAATACGGGCGCCCTCGGCGGGTTTGCGGTCGCTACAACTGCTGGCGGCCGATGCGTTGGTAGACATCGGGTTTCGTTGCCCGCAGGATATAAGCGACTACGACACCCGCGATCGGCAGAATGAAGGTGAGGCCCAAGAAGAGCGCGGTGATCAGGCCGGTGTCACCGAGCAAATCCGAGTAGTTCGCGACCGCCAGCACGGTGACGACCCCGAGACCGATGACGGTCAATACCGGCGCTATCAACGTCTTCCACAGCGAGTCGGCGTCGTCCCCCCGGTTCTTGCGCAAATACACCACCACGGAAACGCTCGTAGCCAGCATGAGCAGCAAGACCGCGAAAGTTCCGCTGCCACTTGCGATCGGGTAGAGCTTGTCCGGTCCCACGCCGATGGCCGTGAACAGCAGCACGGCGATCGCCCAGACCCCACCCACCAGTGCTGCCGATACGAACGGCGAGCGGTGCCTCGGGTGCACCTTCCCGAGGAAGGTGGGCAGCACACCATCGGCGCCGAGCGAGAAAAGGTACCGGGCCGCCACATTGTGGATCGAGAGGACCGACGCCAGGATGGATGTCATCAAGAGAATTGTCACGATGTCGACGACAATCTTTCCGGTCAAATTCAGCAATGCGGAAGTGAACATTCCCGCGGTGTCGTTGGTCGCGGCGTCCTGGACCTTATTCGCGCCGAAGAAGGCGATATAGGCCCAGGCCGCGATCGCATAGAAGACGCCCACACTTACTACCGCGATGTACGTCGCCAGGGGAATTGTCCGGTCAGGGTTCTTGACCTCATCGCGGAAGATCACCGTCGCCTCGAAGCCGAGGAAGTTGCCCACCACGAACAGCACGGCTAAACCGAGATTCGAGTCCGAGATGTGCGGCAACGCGAACCCTGCTCCACCGGCCCCGGCAGGTTCACCGTGCACGAAGGCCGCGACATCGAATACCACGACCAGGATGACCTCGAGCACCATGACCGCTGTCAGCACTTTCGCCGACAGATCGATCCGCCGATACGCCAATGCTGTTGTCACGGCGACGAGTCCGAGTGCATACCAGTACCAAGGAATGTGCGGGCCGTGGAGGTTGTCGACAACGTAGCTCTGGATGGTCACCGCGAAAAACGGTGGCGCGAAGAAACCGATCGCCGTGTATCCGAATGTCGCCAGGAACGCACCGCCGAGCCCGATCGGCCGACCGAGGCCCGCCGTGACGAAAGCGTAGAACCCACCGGGATTCTGCACTCGCCGGCCCATCGTGGTGAACCCCACCGAGAACAGCACCAGCAGAATCGTTACGAGCATGTAGATCGCCGGTCCGGTGTGGCCACTGAACATCAACAGCACCGGGATGAACCCCGCCACTGTCGCGAGCGGTGCCGAAAACGCGAGCACGCTCATCACGAGTTCACCGACGCCCATATTGCCGCTCAGGCGGTCGGAGTGTTTGCCCGAGCCGACTTCCTGCATTTCACCACTAGCGGAGAATTCCGCTCTCTCTGTCGTCACAGCTATTTCCTTCGAGCTCCCCCGCACGGTTACTGGGGATAGATTCAAGATTGATCGTAGGCCTTCGTTGCCTACATCACAGTGATTGGGACGGTACCCGCATCACACCCTGCCGAACAGGGCGGATTGATGCGGAAAGTTCGTGCGATTATTGCGCCGATCGCAATGCCGTCACAATTACTTTCGCACGCTCATAAACTAACGAGTCGATATGACCGCAGCGTTTCGCCAATATGTCAATGCAATTCGAAGTACAGGTACTCTTGATGCAAGAAAAGCCCCGCGTCAGCAGGGCTCTTCGTCAACCACAAATACGAGAATCGGCCTAGGTTGTGAGTCGTCCTGACAACAGCTCGGCCAGATGACCCGCGCGCCGATCGGTGAGGTGGTCGATTTGTGTACGACACGAGAATCCGTCCGCCAGGACCACTGTCGTCGACGATACCGCGCGCAGAGCAGGAAGCAACTGCGTTTCGGCTACCGCCACCGACACGTCGTAATGACCACGTTCGGCTCCGAAATTGCCGGCGAGACCACAGCATCCGCCGACCGCGGTCACTCGAGCGCCGGCTCGCTTCAGCAATGCCCGGTCGGACTCCCATCCGAGGACGGCATGATGATGACAGTGCGGCTGTGCCAGCACCTCTACGCCCGTGAGATCTGGAAGCCGATAGTCCTCGTCCGAGATGAGCAGTTCCGCAAGGGTTTTCACAGCTGCGGCCACCTCGGCCGCGGCCGGGGAGTCAACCAACTCGGTCAGATCGGAACGCAGCACGGCGATGCATGACGGCTCGATTCCTATGACGGCCATGCCCTGACTCACGTAAGGATGCAACGCGGCAACGGTCCGTTCCAGCTTCCGTCGTGCGCTGTCCAACTGACCGGTGGAAATCCAGGTCAACCCACAGCACACGGTGCTCGATGGGAGGTGTACGCGATATCCGGCTGTGTGGAGTATCTCGAGCAGCGCGGTCGCCACCGCCGGAGTGAAACTGTCGGTGAAGGTGTCGGCGAAGAGCACGATGTCCTTCTTCGCCGAGCTTTCCAACGTCGCTCGCTGGCTTGCCCGCCAGGCGGATCGCTGCGCGGAGTCACCGATCGCGGGAATCGAACGGCGGGAGTCGATCCCGGCTATCCACGCGATTGCGGGATGCGCCGCCCGCACGCCGCTGAACCAGTTCACGAGCCTGGGCGCGCGGCGGGCGAAGCGCATCCACAGCGGGAGGCGACCGAGCGAATAGTGGGACCGCGGTCGCGCGCGGCCACGATATCTCTCGTGCAGTACTTCGGCCTTGTAGGTCGCCATGTCGACGCCGGTGGGGCAGTCGGACTTGCAGCCTTTGCAGCTCAGGCACAGGTCCAGTGCTTGAAGCACTTCGGGTGATGTGCGGCCCGCAGGGCCCAGACGCCCGGTGACCGCGTCCTGAAGGACACGCGCACGCCCTCGGGTCGAATCCTGCTCGTTGCGCGTCGCCTGGAAGGATGGGCAGATCACGGTGGACGCCGAGGAATCAGGGGCCACACATCGGCCGACACCCGTGCAGCGGTGCACCGCACCGAACAGATCGTCCGCGTCGTTCGGGTACGCGAAGGCCAGCGGAGTTCGTCGCGTCGGTGCCGGAAGGTATCGGACATCCGCGGACGCCGCGACCGGGTCGACAATGATGCCGGGATTCATGAGGCCGGCAGGATCGAAGTGATGCTTCACCGCCCGGAAGAGGTCGATCGCCTCGGGCGAATACATATGGGCGAGCAGCGAACTCCGCGCGCGGCCGTCGCCGTGCTCGCCGGACATCGAGCCGCCGTAGGAGCCAACCAGCCTCGCGGCCTCGTCGAGGAAATCCTCGTACCGCTGCCTGCCCCGGCCGTCCTCGAGCTCGAAATCGATGCGCACATGCACACATCCATCGCCGAAGTGCCCGTACGGGACACCGGTCAGGCCATAGTTCGAGAGCAGATCCTCGAAACGCACCAGATAGTCGGCGAGGTGTTCCGGCGGTACGGCGGCGTCCTCCCACCCGGCATGCGCGGGACGCCCACTCGGCGTCCGTGCCACCAGCCCCGAGCCGTCCTCGCGGATCTTCCACAGCGCGGCCGCCTCCGCCGCCGAGGCGACCAGACGCCAATCCAATGCGCCGCTGACCGATGCGATGGCCGCGACCATGCCTTCGAGTTCAGCGCGATCCTCACCCGCGAACTCGACGAACAACCACCCTGTGCCCCGCGGCATTTCGGGAACCGCGCCGGGGCGCAGCGCTCGCACGACATCGGTGATCCTGCTGTCGAGTCCCTCGCAGGCGATCGGCGAGAACGCCAGAATGGCGGGTACGGCGGCGGCTGCCGCGACCATGGTGCCGAACCCGAGTACTCCCATCACGCGGTGGGTCGCATCGGTGACGAGGCGAACGTCCGCTTCCACCACCACGCCGAGCGTGCCCTCCGACCCGACGAGCATTCTGGTGACGTCGAACCGGTTCTCGGGCAGCAGCGCGTCGAGCGCGTACCCCGACACCTGGCGACCGAACCGCCCGAACTCGGTTCGAATTGTCGCCAGCGAAGCCATCACCGTGGTGCGCAGCGAATCCAGCACCGGCGAAGCGGCGGGTTCGGCCGGCGCCAGACTGCCCAGCCGCAGGTGCTCCCCCGCGGCCGTGATCACATGCAGGCCCTTGACGTTGTCGCTGGTGCGGCCATAGCCGAGCGCCCTCGACCCGCAGGCGTTGTTGCCGATCATGCCGCCGATCGTGCACCGCGAATGCGAGGAGGGATCCGGGCCGAACCGCAATCGGTGCGGAATCGCACTTCGCTGCAGGGTCGCGTGCGCGACGCCGGGCCGCACCCGCGCGGACTTCGACTCGGGATCCACCTCGAGGACGGCATCGAGGTACTTGCTGTGGTCGAGGACCAGTCCGGTTCCGATCGCATTGCCCGCGATGGAGGTTCCCGCGCCTCTGCTGGTGAGGGGAACGTTCTTGTCCGCGCATTCGGCGACGATGGCGTCGACATCGTCGATGCTGCGCGGAAATACGACTGCCCCGGGCGAAACACGATAGACGGACGCGTCCGACGAGTACAGCGACCGCACGAGTGGGCTGTCATCGATCCGGACGCCGCGCGCCGACAATGTCCGCACCACTGCGGCGATGTCGGCAGCCTTCAGGTTGGGGCGAGGCTGCACGTCGAGTACTCCTTCGTGGTTCCGGAACCATTGGGCTCCAGGTCGTTCGGCCGGATCCTCAATGCAGGATGACGGGAAGCTTCTCGAAGACGACGAGGCGGTCGGTCCGGATCTCGATCGGATCCCCCGCCAGTTCCACCCGGTCATAGCGCTCGGCCACGACGGTGAGGATGGCCTCGACCTCCGCGAGGGACAGCGCTTTGCCCGCGCAGGTGTGCGGACCGAGGCTGAAGGTGAGGTGGCGGCTGGCCTCGTTTGGCCGTTCGTAGTCGAATTCGTCCGGGTTCTCGAAGATCTCCGGATCGCGGTTGGCGGCCCCGATCGGAAACTTCACGCACGATCCGGCCGGAATCCGCACACCGCGGATGTCGATGTCCTCGGTGGGAAACCGCGTGATGATCAGCTCGACCGGGTACATCCGGGCCAGTTCGTCGACGAACTTGCCTCGGATGTCGGACTTTTCACGATAGGCGGCCATCAGGTCCGGTCGTTGCGCGAAGAGCCTGAACGCCGCGCCGATGAGATACGCGGGATTGGGGCCACCCGACATGTGCAGAATGACGGTGGTCTCGAGAACCTCACGCCAACTGAGTTCGCCGCGCCCATGGGCGGCGAGCAGCTCGTCCACGAGGCCTGAGCCCGGATTCCGCTGCTTCGCGTCGAGGTGCCGCTCGGTCTCGCCGAACATGAACTCGAGTCCGGCGACCGACTTCTCGCGGGTGCCTTCGACCGGGTCGGTCGCATTGATGAGCATCGCGTCCCACAACGCCCAGAACATCGCCTCGACATGGCCTTCGGGCATGTCGAGAATCCGGCACATGGTGTCGTGCGTCGGCCTCACACCTAAATCGAAGTGGGCGTCGACCACTTCGCCGGCGGCCAGCTTGTCGAGTGTCGCGTTGAGCGATGCCCGTGTGGTCTCGAGATACTGGCTGATCAACTTCGGCGTGAACCACCGGTTCGTCAGGCGGCGCATCCGAGTGTGCTGCGGAGGGTCGAGCGACAACACCGTGTTACCGAATGCTTCCCACGGATGTGGTCCCCGCGGCGCGGGTTCGACGATGCTCATGGACGGCAGGCGACCGAAGTGCATCGTGTCGTCGTATCGGGTCACGACGTAGGAGCCCTCCGGTGCGCGATGGACCGGATCGATGCGGCGGGCGCGCTCGTACCAGGGATACGGATTCGCGCGGAATTCCGTGGTGTTCCAGGGAAATAGGATCTCGGTGTTGTCGAATTCGACGCTCATGACAGTTCTTTCGTCTCGATGGCCCGGCAGCGGAACGGTCAGTTCAGGCGGGGATGCGATCCATCAGGGAGCCCGCCCAGGTCGAGGCGAGATCGTCGGCGGGTTCGCCGGACGCGGCGTCGTGCTTGGCCGTCTCACCGATTTGCCGGGCGCCCAATGCGATCAGCACTCGATGGAGTGTCTCGATCCCGTTGTTGAAGGTCTCGTAGACGCTATCGCCCAGCCCGAACGCGCCGAAACTCAGGCCGCTGAGGTCAGGGCGTTCCCTGAGCAGTGCCTCATGGAACAAGGCAGCGCTTTCGGGTAGTTCACCTTCGCCATAGGTCGAGGTGATGACAACCGCCAGGCGCATGTCGGCGAGCCCGGGTACCAGACTGTCGGAGAGTTCCGCGATCTCGGTCTCGAATCCTTCGCTCTGCAGCGTAGCCGCGATGTCGTCGGCCACCATCTCGGCGTTACCGGATTCCGTGCCGAACAGGATGTGAATCGTGGTCATGGCGTGTCCCTGGATTCGGCCGCGGCAAGCAGTTCGTCGCGGGTGGTGAACTTGGTGCGGCAGCGCCCGGGACGTGCGCGGCGCGTCTCGGCCTCCTCTATTCGCTTCCAGCCCTCGAAGGTGACATGGTTTGCGGGCAGCAGGGATTCGAGAGCATCGGGCCCGGGCAGGGGACGCTTCCGCATCAGATAATCCGCAAGCGTCTGGGCCGCTGCCGTGGCGAGCTTCCGGTTCTCGGCCAGATTCCCCAAGCGCCCGCTCGCAGAACCGCCCACCCGGAAGACGTTCGAGGACTGGTCGAATTGCTCGCCCAGCGGCGAGGCGTCCTCGAATCCGACAGCCGAGATCACCGTGTCCACGGTGTAGTGCTGGGGCTTCGATGGGTTGATTCGCTCGTGGGTAGCTACCCGTGTTCTGTTGCCGTCCGTGGTGATCGAGTGCAAGACCTGCTCGAATCGCACATCGACGAGGACCGAACCTTCGCCGCGATTCGCGTCGGGGTCGAAAGGCTTCCCATCGAACCGCAGATCAACCGACTGGACCGATGCGAGCTCATGGATCATGGCGGGCTCCCATTTCGCATCCTCGCGCCGACTGCGGCCGATGATATGAATTGCTTTGATACGACCAGGAAGCAGCGCTTCCCGTGCGGCGTCGTCGATGTCCGACGACAGCAATTCGGCCGACGATTTGGTCAGCAGGCGGGCGACGTCCACGGCGACATTCCCGGTGCCGATGACGGCGACCTCCTCGCCGAGGTCCGGCACACCGTCGCCCCTGTGCCGCAATGCCGCGTCCGGATCCGAATTGAGCAGGCGGAGCAGGGAACCGGCGCCGAGCACCCGGGCGGCCGGGTCTTGGGGTACGCCGAGGCCACGGTCCTGGGACAGTCCCGTGGCGAGGACGACGGCGTCGAAAGTCTCGGACAGGACCGTCATCGGCAGGTCCTCGCCGATGACGGTGTTTCCGACGAAGCGAATCCCGTCCTGCGCGAACAGCCGGTCGAATTGACGGTGAACGGCTTTGGCTCCTTGATGATCCGGCGCGATGCCGTGGCGGATTAGCCCGTACGGCGTTGGCAGGGAATCGAATACGGTGATCCGAACCTGCGGCATGCGTTTGCGCAGCGCCTGGGCCGTGAAGCATCCGGAAGGACCGGATCCCACGATTGCCACCCGGTGTGGCGGTTCGGTCTCGAACTGCGGCTGCGCAATTGGTTGGCGAGCGATGTTCATGGCGGTTACCCCTACGCGTCACACGACTACGTTGCGGAGAAGCCCGATCTTCTCGATCTCGACCTCGACGGTGTCACCGGGTTGCAGCCACACCGGAGGTCGGCGCTTGGCGCCGATGCCCTCCGGTGTTCCGGTCGCGATGATGTCGCCGGGACTCAGCGCCAGGAACTGGCTGATATAGGACACAATCCGCGCGATCGGGAAGATCATGTTCTTGGTGTTGGAACCCTGCACCTGCAAGCCATTGACACGGGTGCTCAGGTCGAGCGACTGGGGATCGCCCACGTCGTCGAGCGTGACGAGCGCGGGGCCGCATGGAGTGGAACCGTCGACCGCCTTGCCCGCCAGCCACTGGGTCCCGCGGTACTGCAAATCGCGGGCGGTGATGTCATTGAAAACGGTCAGCCCGGCGATATGGCCGAGTGCGTCGTCCTCGGCGACCCGGCGACAATTCCGACCGATCACGATCGCGAGTTCGCCTTCGAAGTCCAGGTTCACCGAGACGTCGGAGCATGCGATGCCGTCGTGCGGCCCGATGAGGCTGCTGGCGAACTTGGCGAAGATGTCGGGGTGGCTCGGGAACTCCCGGCCAGTTTCGCCCACGTGGTCGGAGTAATTGAGGCCCACGCAAAGCACCTTGGCCGGATCCATGATCGGCGCGCCGAGTTCTATGACGTCAATCGTGCCAACGGGTCGCGCTGAGGACTCGTCCAGCCACTCCGCAAGGGCTCCGGAGAGCGCGGGCAGGCGATCTCCGTTGGCCGCGAGGAAGTCTCGCATGGACCCGAACCTGGCGTCCGCGATCGCACCACTTGCGGACAACGTATCGTTGAGCCCGAATATGTTGTCCCCGTGCTGGATTCCGGGTATCGGGCCTTCGCCTGTCAGATATGTGACGAGTCGCATGAAATGCCTTCTGTCAGAGTAGCTATCGGGTGGGCTACGCGATGCGCAGCAGCTTCTTGTTGGCGAACTCGTCGAGGCCGAGCCGACCGAGTTCACGGCCGATGCCCGATGCCTTGACACCTCCGAACGGAAGACTCGGCTGACTGCGGATCAGGGAATTCAAGCCGACCATGCCGACTTCGAGCCGATCGGCGATGTCAGCGGCCAGCTGCGGATCCGAGGTGAAGACCGCCGCACCGAGACCGAATCGGGAGTCGTTCGCGACGTTGATCGCTTCCTCCGCCGAATCGACCTTGTACAGGACCGCCACCGGCCCGAACAGTTCCTCGCCGTAGGCACGCATATCCTTGGTCACGCCGGAGAGCACGGTCGCCGGGTAGTAGGCGCCCGCCCCGTCCGGCACCACTCCCCCGGCATGGACTGTCGCGCCCTTGGCGACGGCGTCCTCGACCTGCTCGGCCAATTCCGCACGCCCTGCGAGGGAGGCCATCGGCCCCATCTTCGTGGCTCGATCCAGCGGGTCACCGGTGGTCCAACCCTGCGCGCGTTCGACGAACGACGTCAGGAACTCGTCCCAGATCGCGCTGTGCACGATCATCCGCTTCGACGAGGTGCACGCCTGACCGGCGTTCGAGAAGCGCCCTGTCTCTGCAAGATCCAGCGCGTGCCCGAGATCCGCGTCGGGCAGCACGATGAACGGATCGGACCCGCCGAGTTCGAGTACACACTTCTTCAGGTGTTTGCCTGCCTGCTCGGCTACGATCCGCCCCGCCTGTTCGGAGCCGGTAAGCGAAACGCCGTGCAGTCGGGGATCGGCGATCAGATTCCCGATCTGGTCCGAGGACACAAGGAGGTTCTCGTAGACTCCGGCCGGGGTTCCGGCGTCTCGGATCATGGACTCGATGAGCAAGCTGGTCCCGGTGCACGATCGCGCGTGTTTGAGCAGAATCGTGTTGCCGAGCAACAGGTTCGGAGCGACGAAACGCGCGACCTGATACAGCGGATAGTTCCAGGGCATGATGCCCAGGATCGGGCCGATGGAGCTCGTGCGGATCAGTGCCCGGCCTCCCCCGGCGACTTCTAGTTCCTCATCGCGCAGCAGGCTGGGGCCCTTTTCCGCGTAGTAGTCGAAAATCGATGCGGCGAGCCCGATTTCACCTTCGGTCTGGCTGACAGGCTTGCCCATTTCACTCGCCACCGCCTCAGCCACCTGAGTCTTACGCTGTCGGTGGAGTTCCGCGATACGGGAGAGCAGCGCCGCACGCTCGTGCAACGAGGTTCGCGACCACTTGCCATGGGCGTCGGCCGCGCGAGCCAAGGCCGACTGGGCATCGGCGTCCGACATCAGCTCGTACTGTGCGAGATTGGCGCCGGTACGGGGGTTCACGGTGTGATATGTAGTCATTCTCAATCCTCTGGGGGGCCGTCGGAATCGCAGTCAGACCGCGGCGGGAACATGGATCTGGTAGCTGGGGTATCCCTGCTCGGCTTCCGATTCGGCGATCTCGATGTACTTGTCCAGGCCACCAACGAAGAAGTTCGCGGTCTTCGTCTTCCGTTTTCCGGGGATGTTCGATCCGAAGATCCACGAACCGGTTTCCAGGAACAGCGAGCCCTTCAGTTCGTCGAGACAGGTTCGGAGCCAGGCTTCTTCGGCCTCAGGCCGGAGTTCGATCGAAGCGCCGGGTGTGTCGAGCACGCTGCCGATAGCCCGGCTGATCCATTGGGCTTCGAGGCCGATCGCGGGCGGCAGATTAACGAACGGGCCGTTCGGGCCGAGCACCATGAACATATTGGGAAATCCGGCGACGGCCACTCCGAGATGGCTGCGCGGGCCCTCATTCCAGTGCTCGCGCAGCGTCTTTCCACCGCGGCCCCGAATCTCGACGCCTCGATAACTGCCGTCGACAGCGTCGAAACCTGTTGCGAGCACCAGAACGTCGAGCTCGTGCAACATGCCGTCCTCGGTAACGACACCCGACTCGGTGAACTCCCTGATCGGTGTCTCCTTGAGGCTGACCAGCCTGACGTTCGGCTGGTTGAAGATCTGGTAGTAGCCGGAGTCGCAGATCGGGCGGCGCGCGAAGGGCTCCCACGGAGTGAGCCTGCGGGCGGTCTCCGGATCTTGCACGATCTGGGCGATCTTGCGACGAATGAAGTTGGCGGCCTCCTCGTTCGCTGCCCTGTCCGAGGTCACATCACAGAAGGTCTCGTTCGTGAAGGTGTAATTGCCGCCCTTGTTCCAGGCCCATTCGAAGATCTCTTCGCGCACTTCGGGGGCCACGCCGAGGGTATTGCGCGTGGTCTCCTCGGCGATGCCGAATCCGATCTTGACGTGCGCGAACTCCGCCCACCTCTCCTCGCAGGTGTTCTTGAAATGCTGCAGCTCCTCGTCGGTCCACTCCCGGTTACCGGCGGGCACGGTGTACTGCGGGGTGCGCTGGAACGAGGTGAGATGACGCACGACCTTCGCGGCCTCGGTCATGAATTGCACTCCGGTGGAACCGTTTCCGATCACACCGATGCGCTTGTCCGCGAGATCGAGGTCAGCGGGCCAGTCTGCCGTGTGCACGATGCGCCCCTGGAAGGACTCGATACCCGGGAAGTCCGGCACGTTGACCCGTGACAGCAATCCCAATGCGGTGACCAGGAATCGTGCCCGGAACGCCCCCTTGTCGGTCTCGATCCACCAGGTCTGCGACTCCTCGTCGAATACCGCGCTGCGCAGCTCGGTTTCGAGCCGGAAGTGATCCCGCAGCTTCCAGAAGTCCACCGCGTCCTCGAGGTACCGGCGGATTTCCGGACCCGTGGCATACCTGGTCTTCCAGTTCGTGACCTGCTCCTGGTAGAGCTCCTTTTCGAACGGGAGCTGATACATGAAGCTCTGAGTGTCCGACAGCGCGCCCGGATACCGGTTCCAGTACCACGTGCCCCCGATACCAGGTGCCTTGTCGATGACGACGGCCTCGAGTCCGAGATCGGCGGTCAGCCTGCGCAGGGCCATGATTCCGCCCATGCCGGCTCCGACGATTACCGCGTCGACCTCCCGCACCTGATCATCGTTACCCATTTCGAACTCCTTTATTGCACTGCGGATAATTACCGATTTCGGCCGCGCACGAGTTTTCAGATAGAGCGTGGAATGACACCCTTATTGAGAGGCGACTCTACGTGTGAAGTAAATCGATATCCAGGTGTCGTTGATGCGAATGCAGTCGGCGACTATTTCCGGTTCAGCAATTGTCCGAGCGCAGTCTTCACCACCGGGCTGTCCACCGGATCGCGCCAGGCCGCACGCAGGTGGACATCCGGAACCCGTTCGACATCGGCCGGCGCGAGCGGAATGAAAACGACATCGGGGTTGACATTGCATAGACCCACCGAGGCCAATGCGAGATGACAACCGACTCCGGCGCTGACGAGCGCAATGCACGCCTGAGTGTCCGGAGCGAATTGCACATTGTCGATGACGGTTCCGTAGGCATATCCGAGCCGCCAGAGTCGATCGGTGGTCACCGACCCCCACGCGTAGGGCAGCGAGACGAAGGATTCCTCCATCACCTGGGCGAACGTGACCGTGCCCGCAGCGGCGAGCCGGTGGGTTCGCGGCAGCGCGACGGACAGCGAGTCGGGCATCAGCACGCTCGTGGACACGCCCGGCGGCAGTTGATCCCATCGCCCGAGCCCGACGTCTATCTTCCCGTCGACGAGGTTCCGCATCACCGGTCGCGAAATCGACTGGGACGACAGCTCGAGGCGAATGCCGGGATGCTCGCCACGCATGTCACGCGCGAGGGCAGCGACGAACGGGTGCGCCGCGACGCCGGAAAATTCCACCCGGACCGCACCCGTCTCGCCCGACGCGACCGCGCTGACCGTTTCGGCGGCGCGTCGCACTGCGGCCAGCACCGCACGGGCCGGCTCGACGAGCGCCGCACCGGCGTGTGTCAATGCCACCGTCCTGGTGTTTCGATCGAACAAGCGCGCATCCAGCTCGTCCTCGAGGCTCTTGATTGTCCTGCTCAGCGGCGCTTGCGCCATGAAAAGCTGGTCTGCCGCGCGCCCGAAGTGCAGGTGTTCGGCCACGGCCAGGAACGCTTCCAACTGCCGGATGTCCATGACGCCTCCTGGTACTGCGTCCCGCCAGCCTAGCCTAACGCACGTTAGTTAGTAAGGTGATGTGATGAGCGTCCTCGCACGGCAGGGCGAGACTGATCCAGAATTGTCAGCGCAGTGGATCTAATTCGGAAATAGACTCCATACGGTCGGCGACGCCATTGACATCGACTCACCCGCGCTCCTACGTTCGAGCATGATTTCCACGATGAACCACATTCGCGGCGCAGCACGGTCGACAATTGCGCACGCGTAACGATAAGAGGGCACAATGACGCGCAGTGACGCCTGCGAAAACTTGCTAACCGATCCCAGTCGATTGGGTACGATCCTCATCGCGCCCCATCAATTTCCAGCAGTCGAGCGAGAAAGGGAACTCGCGAAGGAATTCGGCATGGAGATCGTTGTCGCCCCGGATTCCGATTCGTTTCATGCGGCCATCCCCGACGCCGCGTTGGTGTTGGTGACGCCCTATGCGAGAGTGGAGGCGGAGGATTTCACTGCAATGAAGCGGTGTGTGGCCGTGATTCGTTATGGAATCGGATACGACAACATCGACGTCGAGGCGGCGCGCGCCGCCGAGATCCCGGTCGCGATCGTCCCCGGGGCCGCCAGCGAGGAAGTCGGTTCACACGCCTTCACCATGGGTCTGGCCCTGGCCCGCAGGATCCCGGCAGGTCAGGCGTCCATCGCACGCGGCGCCTGGGCGGGGAGCGTCGGACTCGATACGCCTCGGTTCTCCGAACTCGATGTGGCCGTGATCGGCATGGGCCGCATCGGTCGACGGGTGGCCGATTGGTACGCCGCGATCGGCGCCAACGTCCGCGCCTACGATCCTTTCATCAAGTTCGATACGGTTCCTGCGGCTCCGCTCGAGGAATTGCTCGAGCAGTCCGACGTTGTGTCCCTGCACATTCCGCTCACGCCCGAGACGCGGCACTTCATCTCGGCTGATGTCCTGCAGCGCATGCGCGAGGGCTCGGTGATCGTCAATGTCTCGCGTGGCGGCCTGATCGACGAGTACGCACTCGCGGCCGCGCTGCACTCCGGACACATCGCCGGGGCCGGGCTCGACGTCTTCAGCCAAGAACCATTACCCGCAGCGCATCCGCTGCGGGATGCGCCGAACACCATCATGACACCGCATGTGTCCTGGCGGTCCAACCGCGCACTCGAAACCCTCCAGGACGGCGTCGTCCAACGGTGCCGACAAGCGCTTACCGGACAACCGATTTCGGATCTCGTCACCTAATGGCCGCCCTCCGCGTTCCCGATCTCGCCCGCCGCCGCGCCAGAAGCCTCGACCCGGTCTCCCGCCTCGCCGCCAATTCAACCGTCGCCGGGCCAAGTCGGTGACGATGTCGTCGAACGTTCCGTCCTCAGCTCGCACCTCACCCGCAACGCATTTGCGCTGATTACCTGGCATGGCCTTCTACGACACCTACGAAACCGCCGACGGCAAATACATGGCGGTCGGCGCGATCGAACCGCAGTTCTACGCGCAGCGGCTCGCGGTGCTCGAGTTCGACCCGGAATACCTGCCCCAGCAGAACGACCCTCATGGAGTCCTCGCGGGCCGCCGGGTTGGTGACGTCGTTCGCGCCGATGACCAGGGCGACACCCCGACCATATCCGCGAGGTCGTCGACAACAGCCTGCGCAATCTCGGCGTCGACCACATCGACGTGCTCTACCAGCACCGCGTCGACCCGAACGTGCCCATCGAGGATGTCGCCGGGACCGTGAAGGAACTGATCGAGGCGGGCAAGGTCACCTACTTCGGCCTGAGCGAGGCCGGACCGCAGACGATTCGCCGCGCACACGCGGTTCAGCCGGTATCGGTACTGCAGACCGAATACTCGCTGTTCGAACGCGATGTCGAGCAACTGTTCCCGACCCTCGAGGAACTCGCCATCGGCTTCGTCGCCTACTCCCCACTCGGCCGAGGCTTCATCACCGGCGCCGCCAAGCCCGCCAGCGACTACGACCCCACCGACATGCGCAACACCGATCCTCGTTGGCAACCAGGCAACTTCGAGAAGAACATCGACGCCGTCCGCCGACTCGGCGACCTCGCGGCCACCAAGGACATCACTGTCACACAACTCGCCCTGGCCTGGCTGCTCACCCGCAACGAACACATCGTGCCCATCCCCGGCACCCGCAGCCCCCGACGCGTCGAGGAGAACACCCACGCCGCCGACCTAACCCTCACCAATTCCGATCTCGCCGCGATCGACGAGATCCTCCCCACCGGCGGCTACGGCGCCCGCTACGTCGACCACTTCCTGCCCACCTGGATCTGAACCGGCCAGCGACGCCCGGCCCGAATCCTTAGACCAGATGGCACGGATTCGGGTCGGGTTACGCCGTTCCAGTCGGCTAGCGGAGGATCGCGGTCAGGCGTGTGACCAGTTCGTCTTCATCAACAGCGTCGGTGAAGTGCGCCATATACGCACCGTCCGGATCGAGGACATAGGTGAACGCTGAATGGGGCATCTGGTAGCCGTCCGGATCCTCGGGATCGCCGACAACCGTCGAGAACACGCGGAAGGAATTCTTAGCCGTCTCGATTTGCTCGGCCGACCCCGTCAAACCGGTGAACCGCGGATAGTCGGACGACAGGAACCGCTTCATCGCTGCGGGTGTGTCTCGCTCCGGGTCCACCGTGATGTACAACGGCTGAATCCGTTGCGCCAGCGCGCCCAGACGGTCGAGCACGCCAGACAGACGGTTCAGTGCTCGAGGACAGACCATCTTGCAGTGCGTGAAGCCGAAGAAGACCAGGACGTATTTGCCGCGGTAGGTCCTGTCGGTCACCTCGCATCCGTCATGGTCGACGAGATCGAACGTTCCGCTGACAGCGGGCCGCGCAAGGTTGGTCGGCGTCTCATTCATTATCTGATCCATTCAGTGCGGAGACCTCGAGTTCGAAGGCTCGCGGTTCGCCAGCGGGCACCCGGATCATGATCCCGTTCTCGACGCGATCGATGTCGATTCCCGACGTATCGGGCGGCGATGCTGAGACGGGCTTCCCCGCGCCGCCTGTCGCAACCACGACACCGTGTTCCCACAATGACCAGGACGCCCTGTCCGCGACATTGCCGAGAACGATCGAGCCGTTGCCGTCCCGCTCCGCATGACGCTGAACCCGGAAGGTCAGTCTGCCCGAGTCAGGCGCGAACCACGCCTGACTGACCGCGATGTCACCGGCGACATCCGTCAGCGCGGGCTCGGTGAAATGTGTTGCCCCCCAGGGCTCGTTGTACAGCTTCCACAAACCGTCCGGCACATTCAACCGCGCATATCCCAGCAAAACGTTGCCGGCAAGCGGCTCGACCACGGTGCGGTTGCCATTTTCGTCAGACGGCCTATCGTTCCGCGGATAGTACAGTCCACCGTCACGCCATGTCGGCTTCATGAACCGATCAGCATGGGCCAGCAATCCGTTCAGTGTCTCCTCGTCACCCATCTCGGACGCCCACGCCGTCACCCACCCGAAATCGCACGTGTCGTTGACCACCGTCCGACCCATGACTTCCATCGCGGGCGCCGAGCGCACCGATTTCGTCCCGTGCGGACCGTCGACCAGTAGGTCCTTGACCTGCTGAGGATAGTGGGTGTGGACGAAATCCCTGTTCCACATATTCATCAATGTTCCGCAAAAGGCATCGATCCAAGGCGTCGTCGGCTCGTTGGGAATGACTGTGCGCGAGTCCTGGGCGACCAACATGTTGTAATGCCCGCTCGAATCGAGCCGACCCAGCTCCGACCAGGCCTGCTCGTAGCTTCGCGTCACTTCCGCGGCCACGTTTTCACCGGTCACGAGATCGTGCATACGGAATCCGAGGATCGCCGGCTGGTTGCAGATCTGAAAAATACAGTTGGGCTCGCACGCGACACCGAGATAGCCACTCTCGACCATCTGCCAGTAAATATGATCGTTGAGAGAGTTCTCGTCGTACTCGAATCGTTTCGGCTCGCCGCCCCAGAAGAAGGACCAATAGTCGAAGGTGAGGGCACCCGGCCGCGCGTAACGGTCATCACCGAACAGATGGTGATACATCAGCGCTGTGGACTGGACATAGGCGCTGTACATGATGTTGTCACGGACGACCGGATTCCACTCTTCTTTGTATGTGTCCACCAGGTGCGCATTGAAGAGCAGCCCACCACGACTGGAGTCGCGCCAATACATCCACACCTCAGGCATGAGCAGCTTGTCTATGAGCCTCTCGAAGACCGGTTTGAAGACGCCCGGTGCGTTCGGCAGCCGATGGACGTGAGTCAGTGCCAATGCGTAGGCCATATAGGCCAGCTGGAATCGATAGCCGCCGAAATCGTCCTGCCCGTTTGCCTTACCTTGCATCAGGGACCAGTCGTTCGGCAACTGCCGGGACAAGTTGTCGAAATGCCGTATATGTCCGAGCTGCTCGGCGCTCAGAACCGTGTCGGCGACGGTACTGCTTTGCTCTTGTGACTTGATGTGGTGCATTCTGCTGTACTTTCTTGCGCAGCCCGGTGACCATGCCGCGACTTGGTGGAGCCTGGATCTTGCAGGAGTCTTCCCTCAACCGGTGTCCGAGAGAACATCCCGGACCGGCGCCGCTACTCGGCCTCAGTTGCCGAAAGTGAGCACGGCCTTGATGACGTGGCCATGGTGTGCCGCCTCGATGGCCTTGTTGATATCGGTGAATTCGAAGGTCTCGATCAGCTTGTCGAAGGGGAACCGACCAGCCTTGTAGAGGCTGAGCATTCGCGGGATGAACTCCGACGGAGTGGCGTCACCCTCGATCACTCCGATCAAGGATTTGCCGAACAGCAACTGTCCGTGATCGATGGTGATCTCGTTCGGAATTCCTTGGAAACCAACGGTGGCGCACACTCCCGGCGTCTGCAGACACTCGAGAGCGCTGCGTACCACAGCAGGGAATCCGATGCAGTCCACCGAGTACCGCACGCCCAGCCCACCGGTAATGCTCCGAATCGCCTCGGCCGCATCCACTTCGGACGAGTTCACGGTGTGAGTGGCACCGAGTTCGGCGGCCTTCGCGAGCCGCGACTCCTGAATGTCGACCGCGATGATGGTGGCGCACTCGGCAACCTTCGCCGCCAGCAGCGCGGCCAAACCCACCGATCCGGCACCGAAGATCGCAATCGACGATCCGGGCGCCGGATCGAGGGTGTTGAGCACCGCACCGGCGCCGGTTTGGATACCGCAGCCCAGCGGCCCCAGCAATTCCAGCGGCACATCGTCGTCGACCTTGATGGCGTTCTGTTCGGTGACCACCGAGCGCTGCGCCCAGGACGACTGGCCGAACCAGGCGCCGAGGACGGGGGAACCGTCCCTGCTGAAGGGCGAGGTGCCGTCCAAGCGGCTGCCGACCAGGTTGAGCGCCAAGAAGTCGCGGCAATGCTGCGGAACTCCCCCGACGCAGTTGTCGCATCGACCGCACGAATTGTACGAGAGTACGACGCGGTCGCCCGGGACCAGCGCGGTGACTTCGGAGCCGACCTGCTCGACGATGCCGGATCCCTCGTGCCCCAACACGATCGGCGTCTGGCCCTCGCCCGGTGCGGCGATCACGCCCAGATCGGTGTGGCAGATGCCCGAGCCGACCATCTTGACCAGCACCTCTCGTGGTGCCAGCGGAGCGATGTCGACTTCCTCGATGACGAGCTGCGAATTCGCCGATTCGAGAACGGCTGCAGTTGATTTCACGATGTATTCCTCAGTTCTTCTCTGCGAGCTCGCCGAGTTTGCGGCGCATGATCTTTCCCGACGCGGTGGTCGGCAACTGGTCCACGAATACGACCGCACGGGGTCTCTTGTAGGCGGCGAGACCGTCTCGACAGTGGTCCAGGATGTCCGATTCACTCGGACGCGCACCGGAATTCGGCACAACATAAGCGACGGCGATCTCGCCGCGCACATCGTCTGGGCGTCGACCGACCGCCACCATCGCGACGTCCGGGTGGCTCGCGATCACTCGTTCGATCTCGGCCGGATACACGTTGTATCCGGCCGTGACGATCATGTCCTTGATCCGATCAACCACGAAATAGTGGCCGGTATCGTCGACATAGGCGACATCTCCGGTCCGCATCCAGCCGTCGGCGCGAACGACTTCCGCTGTCGCGGCGTCATTTCCGAAGTAGCCCAGCATGACGAGCGGACCACGCACCAGCAGTTCCCCCGCCTCGCCCACGGCGGTTTCGCGGTCGCTGCCATCCAACGCGACGATGCGGATATCGACGCCGGGCAGCGCGACGCCGATCGATCCGGGAACGGCGGGGGCATACGGGGTGTGGGTGGTACCGAGGCCGGCGAGTTCGGTCATGCCCCACAGCTCGATCATCGGCACCCCGGATCGCCGCTGCCATTTCCGCAGGGTGTCGACGGAGAATGTCTGCCCGCCGACGGTCGTCATGCGCAGGCTGGTCAGATCCGCACCGGCGAGCGCGTCGTCGGCGAGAATCATCGAGTACATGGCGGGTACGCCCTCGAACATCGTGGCCCGCTCGGCGGCAATCAGTTTCAACGCCGCGGCGGCATCGAAACGCTCCATGAGCACAACCGTGCCACCGGCCAGAAATGTGGAATTGATCGCCACGTTTCCGTACACATGAGCGGCAGGCAGGGCTGTGACCACGATGTCGTCTCGGGTGCGACCGTGCATCGTCGCCGTCAACGCGCAATTGAGCAAGATCGCGCGATGCGACTGCATGGCTCCTTTCGGATGCCCTGTGGTTCCGGATGTGTAGGCAATCGCACACAAATCCGCCGGACGGCGTGGGACGGTCGCTTGCTCCTCCTGTAGTTCTTCCAGTAAGAGCTTGTGGAACGGCGTAGCGGAGTTCTCCCGCAGGTTTTCACCGAATTCGGAGAACAGCTTCACCGACGGGACATCGGCCAATACCGCCGCGACAGTGGCCGTTTGCGCGGACCCTGCGAATACCGCAGCAGATTCGCAATCATTGAGCACGTACGCCAGCTCGGGTTCGGTGAGCATCACATTGACCGGGTTGACCGCCGCTCCCGCGCGCAACGCCCCGTGATAGCCGACAATCCACTCCCAGCTGTTCTGGCCATAGAGAGAAACGATGTCGCCGAGGCCGATTCCCCGCCGCTGCAACGCAGCCGCGATACGGCGCGACATCAAATCCAGCTCCGTGTAGGTGAACTGCCTGTCACCGACAATCAGCGCGATCTTGTTCGGATACCGCTGCGCGGCGAATGGCAGGATCTCCCCCGGACCGACCTCGGGGGCGAAGGACAACGCTTCAGACATCGGGCAACCGCCTTGCCGGGTCAGGAGACCGCTCCGGTCACCTTGTTCAAGGTGACCGTCTGGTGGTTGGTGTACTCGGCCAGGCCGTGCAACGAGTTCTCCGCACCGATACCGGACTGCTTGTGCCCACCGAACACCTGATGCGGCGAATACTGGTGTACCTCGTTCAGCCACACCGTCCCCGCCTCCAACTGCTTACCGATCCGCTCGACAGCCTGGAGATCAGCGCCCCAGACAGTGGCACCCAGACCCCAGAGCGTGTCGTTCGCTCGTGCGATCACGTCGGCCTCATCGGTCCACCGCAACAGCGGAAGGATCGGCCCGAACGGCTCTTCCGCGACCAGCCGGGAATTCTCCGGCGGATTGTCGACGACAGTCACCGGCACGAACCAGCCCTCCGCGGCCTGATCGATGGAACCACCGACAGCGAACGTGTAGCCGTTCGCGGTGCAGTCGTCGAAGTACTCGACCACCTTGCGATACTGCGGCTCGTTCTGGATCGGACCCAGCTGGGTCTCCGGGTCGGCGCCGTTACCCACGACGATGGTCCGGGCGTACTCCACCAGCTCGTCGCGCACGGCATCGTAGACACTGTCGTGGACGTAGACCCGCTTGGCGGCATTGCAGAACTGCGCATTGTTCTGGAAAGCCGCCCAGAACAACTGCGGTGCGACCTTTTTCGGGTCGACATCACCGAGCACGATGGCCGGGTCGTTACCGCCCAACTCCAGGGTGATCCGCTTGAGCGTGCTGGCCGCCGAGCGCATGACGTGCTTGCCGGTATCGGTGCTGCCGGTGAAGGCGATCTTCGCGATGCCCTCGTGCGCTGTCATCCATTTGCCGAGTTCGTCATCGCCACTGACCGCACTGAGCACACCCGGCGGCAACAAGTCCTGCACGAGTTCCACCAGCTTCAGATCGCACAGCGGCGTGAACGGCGACGGCTTGACGATGATCGTATCGCCGGCCACCAGCGCGGGCGCGATCTTCCAAACCGCCAGGAGAATCGGGAAGTTCCACGGCACGATGGCCCCCACCACGCCCAGCGGGGTGTGACGGCTGATCACACGCCGTTCCGCGGAATCCTCGAGCACCTCCTCGGGCAGCGACTGCTTGGCGATCTCCCGGAACCAGGCAACCGAGCCGAGTACCTCCCACTCGGCCATGGCGCGAGGTTTGCCCTGTTCTGCGGTGAGCAGGGCCATGAAGTCCTCGGCATGCTCCTCGAGGCGGTCGCCGATGGCCGACACGATGGCCTGCCGCTCGGCCAATGGCGTCGCCGACCAGCTCAGGAACGCCGTACGCGCCGCCTCGACAGCCCGGTCCAGGTCATCGCGAGTAGCCACGGGCACTTGCGCGATCACCGACCGGGTCGCCGGGTTGTACACGTCCGAGACGTTGGCACCCCCGACGGACTCACCATTGATCGTCATGACGAAATCGGCATCGATGCCGATACGGACGCTGTACTCCACGGTCACGGTTCACTCCTTGATACATGCGTCACGTCCTCCGACGTAACTGCATCAATGCTGATCTGTGCGAGCCAGGTCACAGTGTTCCGATTCCGAACGATTCCACCCCGGCCTCCGAGTCGCGGTGTGCCGCCGATCACAATGACTAGACTGAGCGCGCTACATCGACAGCCAGGAATGACACCACCAATGAGTACCGATTTTGGCGCGCGCAGTCAGCGACCCGAGATCGCCGACGCGTGGAAGCGCGCCGCCCTCTTCGGGCTGGACCCCGGAATGCCGGTTCGCGAAACGGTCTTCCTCCCAGACTTCGACCGGCGCAGTCGACTGTCCATAGCCGCACAGCCGATTCTCGACCGCATGCTGGACGAGCTCGCCGACACCACATTCTCGGTGCTGCTCACCGACCGCACCGCGCGCATCATCGACCGCCGGGTAGCCCAGCGCCGATTGAACACCGCCCTCGATGGCGTCCTGGCCTCGCCCGGATTCAGATATCTCGAGGAATCGAGCGGGACGAACGCATTGGCGACCGCATACGAGTTGCGGAAGCCCATCGCAGTCACCGGTGACGAGCACTTCCTGGAGTCACTCAAACAGTTCTGTTGCTACGGCGCACCGATCATCCATCCGATCACACGCCGCGTCGAGGGCGTTCTCGACATCACCGGCTCGGTCGACCAGTCGACGACTCTGCTGGGCCCGTTCCTGATGCGGGCGGTCCACGACATCGAACAACGACTGCTGGCAGGGGCCCGGATGTCCGAGCAACGACTCCTCGCGGCGTTCCAAACCCACACACGCAACAAGAACCACGCCGTCCTCGTCTACGGCGAGAACGTCATGCTCAGCAATCCCGCGGCAGTCGATCTCATTCACGCGACCGATCATGCGGCACTGCGTGACGTCGCGTCCGACGTGGTTCCGAATCGTCCCGTCCAGCGGCAGCTCACTCTGTCATCCGGATCCATCGTGCTGGTCACCGCCCGATCGGTATCCGACACCGCCGGAGGAGTCATATTCGATATCAATCCCCTACCCGATCTCACCCCCTTTCCCGAGGAACCACGCCACGCGAAGACCGCGGTGCCAGCGACGACCCACCGTGTGGAACTCGTAGTCGGGGAGCCGGGCACCGGCCGCACCACCGCCGCGCGCGAGATCGCGGGAGACAGCGCCGACTTCTTCGATGCCCTCGACTCCGACCTCGACGACAGCTGGACGACACGGGTACGTAGCGCACTACGCCGCACAGACAGCGTCGTCATCGACAACATCCATACACTGACCCCCGAGCTGGCAGCGCGCCTCGCTCCAGCGATTCGGACCGCCCCCGGCCTGGTCGTCATGACCACATCGCCGTTGGCCCCCACCGATCGCGAACAAGCCGCACTGGCGGCCGAGGCTCTGAACCGCCACGAACTTCGCCCACTCCGGACCTACCAACAGGACTTTGGCGCCCTGGCCCTGAACGTCCTGCACACCCTCAAATCGTGCGCTTCGAAGGGCATCACTCCTTCGGCACTGAGCGCTCTGGCCGCCCAGCCGTGGCCGGGCAACCTTCGCGAACTCACATCAGTACTCGACTACGCGAGAACCCGTCGTCCAGTCGGCGACATCACCGAAAAGGATCTGCCGTCCGCCTACCGGTCACCTGCGACGCGACGCCTGACCCTGATGGAAACCGCGGAACGCGACGCGATCGTCTCGGCGCTACGAACCGCCAATGGCAATAAGGCCGCTGCCGCCGCCCAGCTGGGCATCGGCCGCACTACGCTCTATGCGCGCCTACGCCAGTACCGGATAACCGGCTGAGCTGGTCTCACACCCGGCCGAACGGTTCGGATGGCTCGAGCCCCCGGCCAGAACACGGCACATGGACCACTCGAACGGCGTGCTGGCTGCTCCCACTCGCGCTACTGAGCGACTTTGCGCATTTCCACCGCCACGCTGGGCTGTTCATAGGCAGGCCGAACTTCGCACTCAACGCGCTCTCGGCGAGCGAGGCAACGCCCTACTCATCTGTGTGGTACGCGGGTCCTGAGGACATGTTCGGAAGAGTCGGCAATCTGAAGCTCTATGCAAAACTCAAATCTTATGCATAAACTTCCCGTGTGATGGGCACCACTCCATCAGCGGCGAGAAAGGGTACGAGCATCATGGTTCGTCGGATTGTGACCGGCCTCGACAGCAAAGGACGTTCGGTCATCGAGGGAGACGGCCCGACGGCCGCCATAGTGTACGAGCACACACCGGGGTTCGAGTGTTCCTTGGTATGGACCACCGCCTCGCCTCCTGCGGCAAGTGGCATGACCATCGGTGCGACGACTACCACCTTCCTGCCGGACCCCGGGGAGACCATTGCGCTCACGGTGACATTTCCGCCGGACAGCGTCTTTTCCGATCCCGATTTCGACCCGGCCGCGGCCGCCGCCGAGAGTGTGCGGAACACCCCTGGCCTCGCGGAATGTTTCGAGCCGACCGCTCCGGGGATGCACACCACGCCGACCATCGATTATGTCGTCGTTCTCGATGGGACCGTGGTCCTCGAACTCGATGACGGTGTGACCACCGAAGTGGGTCCGGGCGATGTGGTCGTCCAGAACGGAACCCGTCATGCCTGGCGTGTGCCAGCCGACAAGCCCGCGACGATCTTCGTCGTGCTCATGGGTCAGGCCCGCTGACCGTTCCTCTTCCTACCCTCCGCATTGCGAAAGGCCCCGCCATAACCATGACCGACACCATGCTTGCCGCACGAATGCACAATGTCGCCGAGAAAATGCGTCTGGAACAGTTGCCCGTACCGAAACCGGGGCTCGGCGAAGTCCGGGTTCGGGTGCACGCGGTCAATATCGTCCCCAACTTGAGCAACATCCTGGAGAACTGGACCACCTGGTTTCCCGGGAGCCCGCTGCCCACTCTGCCCGCCGTCTTCGGTCTGGATCCGGCCGGTGTCGTGGAAGAAGTAGGCGATGGAGTCATCGATTGGAAACCCGGAGACCGGGTTTACGTGAATCCCGGTCGGTACTGCCAGTCGTGCGAGTCGTGCCGCAACGGCGACCTCATCAATTGCTCGAGCTACGCGTTCTCCGGATACTTCGGCTTCACCCCTACCTCGGTGAAGCTGCTGGATCGCTACCCCGGGGGGTTGGCCGAGTGCATGCTGGCGCCCGCGTACTCCCTGGTGCGGTTGCCGGACAATCTCGACTTCAACGCGGCGGCTCGGTTCGGCTATCTGGGAACCATGTATTCCGCCCTGAAGAAGGTGAACGCCGGCCCGGGAAAGACCATCCTGGTCAACGGGGTCAGCGGGACGCTCGGACTGAGCGCGGCGCTCTTGGCGCCCGCAATGGGTTTGACCACGCTGTACGGCACCGCGCGTAACCGTGAACTGCTCGAGTCGGTTGCCGAACTGGTGCCCGGTCGTCTACGTGTGCATTCGCTGCTCGACGGGCCGGTCGATACCTGGATCCTGGAGCAGACTGGCGGCCGTGGTGTCGACATCTACATCGACGCGCTCGGTCCCGGGGCCGACCACGAAACCTTCCGCGAAGGTATGCGTTCCCTGCGCCGCGGTGGTGTGTGCGTCGATATCGGGGCGATCATGGGCGACCTTGCCATCGATATCCATCGCATGATGGATCAACAGCTGAGCCTGATCGGTTCTGCCTGGTCCACTCCGGGTGAGTGCCAGGAACTCGCCGATATGGTCGCGGCGGGCACACTCGACCTGTCCCCGCTGGAACATCGCGTCTATCGCCTGGCCGATGTCAACGAGGCGATCGGCGGAATCGCGAACCGCAATGGCGGGTTCAGCAATTTCATCGTCTCTCCGGTCGCATAGCGGGCTCAGGTCCGGCCGGGGCGCGGTGGCGTGAGTCGCCTAACAATGCGAAAAGATGAAATTATGCATAGAATCACCGCATGAGTACGGCGACTGCGCCTCCGCCCCTCGTCGAGCAGACCGTTGCCCGGCTGAGGCAAGACTTGTTGTCCAACGTTCATCGTCCGGGTGACAAGCTCAAGGTGGATCACCTGCGAGACGTGTACGGCTGCTCCAGCAGTCCGTTACGTGAGGCTTTGAACCGGCTGACCTATGAGGGGCTGGTAGTCGCGGACGAGCGTCGTGGATTCCGGGTGGCGCCGATGACTGTCGACGATTTCAGCGACATCACTCGTCTGCGCCTGATTCTCGACATCCAGGCGCTCGAAGAATCCATCGCCGTAGGCGAAGACGAGTGGGAAGCGCGGGCAGTGGCGGCGTTCTATCGGCTGCAGAAGGTCGAAGAGCGATTGCCGGATGGTCCCACGGTGCTGGACGGTGAATGGACGCAGTTGCACAAGGCCTTTCATATGACCTTGCTTTCCGCGACCACCTCGCCGCGGTTGCTGCAGACCTGCTCGAATCTGTTCGACCAGGCGGAAAGGTACCGGCGTTTCTCGGCGGCACACCGCACTCAGCCGCGCTCCAAGTCGGGTGAGCACGAGGCCATCCTCGAGGCGACGATCGAGCGCAACCGAGCCGAAGCGACCGCGTTGCTCGCCGGTCATATCACCCGTACCCAGCAGGACATCGCGGCGCTGATGCCCAAGCTGGGCTTGTGACGGTGCCGGACAACGTAGGGCCGGTCGCTACCTTCGCCGTACTTCCTGTCGGCGGGTCGCGATAAGCAGTGGCAGGGACGCCGCAGCCGCCAGCACGAGTACACCGGTTCCGGTCAGGATTCCCCACCGTTCGGTGTCGTTCCACGGCATTCCTGTCGCGGCGTCCAGCGACCACGCGCCCGGGCCGCTGAAGGCCACGAGGATCGAGAGCGCGGCGAGGACGAACGGGTACTCGCCACCACCTGTCGCATTCCAGAAGGTTTTCGACCTATGCGTGAGCGAGCTTCCGGCGACCAGCATGGTTCCCGCGCCGATCGCGGCGCCCGCGGGCGTGGCGAACCCGGCTGCGAGCAGTGCCGCGCTCGTCGATTCGGCGACCGCTGCCACGATCGCCATCAGCTTGCCGGGTCGCTGTCCCAGCTTCTCGAACGCTGTCGCTGCCGCGCCGAGACCACCACCGGAGAAGCAGCCCAGGAGTTTCTGCGTCGCGTGGGCGAAGAACAGGAACGCCAGCGCGAGGCGTAGCAGCAACAGCGCCAGGTTCAGTGCATCGGTCATGGTTGCGCTTCCTTGCCGTAGGCCATCTCGTCACTGCCCGAAGACGTAGCAGGTTTTGGTGAGGGTGTAGAAGTCACGAGCGTCCCTTCCCTGTTCGCGGGGTCCGAAGGAGGACCCGCCTCGGCCGCCGAACGGAACGTGATAGTCGACACCGGCGGTTGGCAGGTTGACCATGACCATTCCCGCGGTGGACGCACGCCTGAACCGAGTCGATGCGGCGAGCGAAGCGGTGTAAATGCCCGCCGTCAAACCGAAGTCGGTGTCATTGGCGACCGCGATGGCTTCCTCGAGGCCGTCGACTCGAATGACGGAGGCCACGGGTCCGAAGACTTCTTCCCGATTGATGGTGTGCGCGTTGTCGGTATCGAGCAGCAGTGCCGGTGCCATGAAGTTGCCGTTGGTCGGTCTATCGAGCAGTTCACCGCCGACGAGCGTCGCCCCTTCCGAGGTGGCGACCGAGAGGTAGTGCTGGTCCTGTGCGAGTTGGGCTTCGTCAACCACCGGGCCCATCGTGGTGTCGGCATGACGGGCATCACCGACTATCAGCCCGGCCATTGCCTCGCGCAGCCGGTCGACGAACCGGTCGTGGATCGTCTCGTCCACGATCAATCGTGAGGACGCCGTGCAGCGTTGCCCGGTCGACCCGAATGCGCCATCGAGGGCGCCCGCGACCGCAGCATCGATATCGGCATCGGCGAGGATCACCAGTGGGTTCTTGCCGCCCATTTCCAGCTGGACACGTGCACCATGGGCCTGCGCCGATGCGCGAACGTGTTCGCCGACGGCTGTGGATCCGGTGAACGAGACCGCGTTGACACGGGGATCACCGGTCAGGATGTCGCCGATCTCGCGTCCCTGTCCCATGACCAGGTTCAGCACGCCCGAAGGCACCCCGGCGCGCGACAGGATATCCACGAGGTGCCACGCCGATGCCGGCACAAGGTCCGCCGGTTTGAACACGACGGCGTTGCCATGGGCCAGCGCCGGGGCGATCTTCCAGGCGGGGATGGCGATCGGAAAGTTCCATGGCGTGATGACGGTGACCACACCCACCGGTTCCCGGCCGACGAGTATCTCCACGCCGGGACGGACAGAGGGGAGGAACTCGCCTGGGTTGCGGACCGCTTCGCCCGCGTGGAACTTGAAGATCTGGCTGGCACGGCGCACTTCGGCCAGGGCTTCGGAGAGCGTCTTTCCTTCTTCCCGGGCGAGCGTGTCGGCCAGTTCTTCTGCGCGCGCGGCGATTTCATCGCCCGCCCGGTCCAGCACCGCACCGCGGCGGGCACCGGGTAGCGCCGCCCAACCAGGTTGTGCGGCGGCTGCGGCCGCCACTGCCTGTTCGGCTTGGTCGGCACTGGCACGGGTGAATTCACCGACGACGTCGTCGTGATCGGAGGGATTGACATCAAGTGAGTGGGTCGGGCCCATCAGCCAGTGGCTGTCGATGAAGTTGGCATAGGTCATTGCTTCGCGTCCTCCGGGTTCCGAGTCAAGTGATCCACGGAGGCTCCCGAGGTCAGCCATTGCCGGATCGTGCTGCTGTCGGCTCCGAGATCGGGGGGTGGGGTCGGGCGGCGGACCTCGCTGCGCGAGTACCGGATGGGGTGAGCTACCTGAGGTGGATGCGGTGCGGGCAGGTCCACGAGCGGCGTCAGCCCGAGGGCGGCGGCGCGCGCGAAGCCTGATTCCACGGTGCCGACCTGCCCGGCAGGCACACCGATCCGGAGCAATCGCTCCTCCCATACGGCTGCGTCCTCGGCCGACAATTGTTTTTCGAGCAGCGCGACGAGGGCTGTCCGGTTGGCGATCCGATCGGAGTTGGTCGCGAATCGTGGGTCCGAACCGGATTCACCGATATCCAGTAGTTCGGTCAGCTTCCGGAACTGCGCGTCGTTGCCACACGCGACCGCCAGCAGTCCGCTCTTGCAGCGCAAGGTCTCGTAAGGCGCGATCGACGGGTGCTCGTTGCCCATTCGCGACGGGGAATTCCCGGTGCCCAGGAAGCTGCTCGCCTGGTTGGCAAGCGATCCCAGAAGACTGGACAGGAGGTTGACCTCCACGTGCTGACCGTGGCCGGTGCGGTCGCGTTCCCGCAGCGCCGCGAGGATTCCGATCGCCGCGTCCTTCGCCGCGAGTACATCGACCAACGCGACGCCGACCTTGCTGGGTGCACCGTCGATCTCACCGGTGATGCTCATCAATCCGCCTACGGCCTGGACGACGAAGTCGTAGCCCGGCAGGTCCTTGCCGCCAGCACTGCCGAAGCCCGTCACCGAGGCGTAGACGACTCCGGGGTTCTTCCGGGAGACGGTGGAATAGTCGAGTCCGAATCCGGCCATGACGCCGGTTCGGAAATTCTCGACGAGAACATCGGACCGGCGTGCGAGTTCGTCGGCGAGTGCGCGATCGTCGGCGTCACCGAGATCGAGTGCGATGCTGAGTTTCGACCGGTTCGCGGCGGTGAAGTACGTGCTGGTCTCACCGGCCCAGGGCGGCCCCCACTGACGGGTCTCGTCTCCGTGGCCGGTGCGTTCGACCTTCACCACGGTGGCGCCGAGGTCGGCCAGCCACATTGTGGTCAGCGGTCCCGCCAGGACCCGGCTGAAGTCGGCAACCAGGACTCCGGACAGCGGCCCACCGATCATGCGGTCGTTGTCCATCACACGCCCGCCCGGAAAGCGGACTGACCGGTGAGGGCCCGACCGAGCACGAGCTGGTGCACCTCCGAGGTGCCTTCGTAGGTGAGGACGGACTCCAGATTGTTGGCGTGGCGCAGGACCGGATAGTCGAGGGTGATGCCGGCGGCGCCCAGGACCGTGCGGCACTCGCGAGCGATCGCGAGTGCTTCGCGCACGTTGTTGAGTTTGCCCAGACTGATCTGGTGGGGCTCCAGGGCACCTTGATCCTTCAGCCGCCCGGTGTGGAGTGCCAGCAGCATTCCTTTGCCGAGTTCCAGACTCATATCCGCGAGTTTTGCCTGCGTCAGTTGGAAAGCGGCCAGCGGCTTGTCGAAGATCTCGCGCTCCTGCGCGTACGCGATCGTAGCCTCCAAGCAGTCGCGCGCAGCCCCGAGAGCGCCGAAGACTATCCCGAAGCGAGCCTCGTTCAGGCACGACAGCGGACCCGATAGCCCACGAACCACCGGCAGAATCGCCGACTGCGGAAGTCGGACTCCGTCGAGAACCAATTCGCTGGTTACCGACGCCCGCAACGACAACTTCCGGCGGATGGGTGGTGCCGAGAATCCCGGCGTATCGGTTGGGACGACGAATCCGCAGATGCCTTCGTCGGTCTGCGCCCAGACCACCGCGACATCGGCCACGGAGCCGTTGGTGATCCACATCTTGGTGCCGTTGAGGATCCAATCATCCCCATCGCGCACGGCCCGGGTGCGCATGCCCGCCGGATTGGAACCGGCGTCGGGCTCGGTCAGACCGAAACATCCGATTGCCTCACCCGTCGCCATTCGAGGTAGCCACTGCTGTTTCTGTTCCTCCGAGCCGTGTTTCCAGATGGCGAACATGGCCAGCGATCCTTGGACGCTGACCAAGGATCGGAGCCCGGAGTCGACGGCTTCGAGTTCCATGCATGCGAGGCCGTATGCCGTTGCCGAGGTCCCGGCGCAACCGTATCCGTCGAGATGCATTCCGAGCACGCCCAGCTCGCCGAGTTCCCGTGCCAGCTCGCGCGCGGGGATTTCGCCCGCCTCGTACCAATCCTCGATCCGCGGTCGGATGCGGTCGGTGACGAACTTGCGCACCGTATCGCGAATAGCGGCGTCCTGCGGGTCGATCAGGGTATCGACCGCGAAGAGGGTCAGAGGCGCGGTGCCGCGAGTCTTTGCCATCATGTCTCCATTTTCGTGCACAAAATCTATGTTCATCCAGCAACAAGATATTAAGCACAGAATCACACACTGGTGCGCACTGGCAAGGTCGCAGTCCTCGATCCCGTCCAGCCCAGTGATCGATGGTGAGCATCGGGGGCAAGCGGGTCGCCGTCGTAGGAACAGGCGCCTCCGGCGTTCAGGCCGTCCCAATGGTGGCTAAAAAATGCAGTAAGTCTTGTTTTGTGCATGAAAACTGGCTAGGTTGAGTCCCACCCGCCCCGACCTTCCTGACGATGAGGTGTACTGATGAAGCTCATGTCCTTCCGCCACGCAGGCCGCGAGTCCTTCGGCGCTGTGGTCGGCGACGATGTCGTCGATCTGTCCGAGGCGAGCGGCTCGTCCACGTTGGCGGCCTTCATCGCCAGCGCGGGTTTCGCTGAGCGCGAGGCACTGCTCGAGAAAGGGCACCCACTGCCGCTCGACCAGGTCACTTTTCTGCCCGTGATTCCACGACCGGAGAAGATCGTGTGCTCGGTCCGCAACTACATGGATCACCACCACGAGGCGATCGCCGCCGGACTGAAACGGGAATTGTCCGATTATCCGCCGGTCTTCCTGCGCGTATGGCGTTCCCAAGTGGCCCACCAGGCCGCGATCATCCGCCCCCGCGCCTCGGAGACCCTGGACTGGGAGGGTGAGCTGGCGGTCATCATCGGCCGCGGTGGCCGCGACATCCCGGTGGATGCCGCGTGGGAGCATGTAGCTGGATACAGCTGCTACAACGACGCGTCGGTGCGGGAGTTTCAGTTCCACGCCAAGCAGATCGCGGCCGGCAAGAACTTCGAATCCACGGGCGGCTTCGGTCCCTGGATGGTGACGACAGACGAGATCGAAGCCGGACGGAAGCTCGAGGTCGAGACCCGGTTGAACGGTGAGGTCATGCAATCCGGTGACACCGGACAGATGATCTTCTCGATTCCGCAGCTCATCAACTACGCGTCGACGATCTTCACGCTCACGCCGGGCGACGTCATCGCCACCGGCACCCCCTCCGGCGTCGGCTTCAGCCGCAAACCACCGCGTTATATGAAGCCCGGCGATGTGGTCGAGGTCGAGATCGAAGGAATCGGGACGCTGCGCAATCTCGTCGAGGCACAGTCATGAGTAGCCGGGTAGACGGTGACCTCGTCCGAGTTCGTAAGCGGACGCTGACAATGGATACGATCTTCCACGAGTTCGGCCCGCCGCCGGAGCGTCCGATCAGGCTGGCGGCGGCCGCCGCTGTCGTGGCGAACCCCTTCGCCGGCCGATACGTGGAAGATCTCACCGGGTTCATGGCAGCGCTGCGCCCACTCGGAGTCTCGCTCGCGGAAGACCTTGTTGAAACACTGGGTGGCAGGGACGAGATCGAGGCCTACGGTAAGGCGAGCATCGTGGGCGTAAACGGCGAGCTCGAGCACGGCGCGGTCTGGCACGAGGCCGGTGGCTGGGCGATGCGCGAGACCCTCGGTGGTCCCAAAGCCATCGTCCCGTCCACCAAAGTGGTCGCCGCTACCGGATACCGTCTCATGGTCCCCCTGCACCACGTCCAGGCGGCCTACGTGCGAAGCCACTTCAACGTGATGGAGATCGGCGTGCAAGACGCACCGCGCCCGGACGAGATCGTCTTCGCGCTCGTCATGGCCGATGGTGGCCGCATCCACTCGCGACTGGGAGGGCTGGCACAGCACGACATCGCGGTCCACGACGGCCAACGCTGACCCCACCGAGCATTCGTCCTTCGAGGAGCTTCCGCAATGTCCACGTCCGAGTCGTCATTTCGGCCCGTCTTGTCCCACTTCGGGGTTTTCTGCCGCGATCTCGACGCGATGGTGATGTTCTACACGTCGGTGTTCGACATGGTGCAGACCGACCGCGGCGAGGGCCGCACGATGCCGTTCACCATCGCGTTCCTGTCCGGGAATCCGTCGCAGCACCATCAGCTGGCTTTGGCATCCGGGCGTGACCCGGAGGCCCCGAGCACCGTCATGCAGCTGTCGTTCAAGGTGAACGACCTCGGTGCCCTTCGTGAGGCATGGACGCGGGCTGAAACAGCCGGTGCTGCCAACCTTCGAGGTCTCAATCACGGCAACGCATTGTCCATCTACTTCTCCGATATCGAGGGCAACACCGTAGAGGTCTACCTCGATACTCCCTGGTACATCTCCCAACCTCACGGCGATCCCCTCGACCTCAGCCGCAGCGATGACGAGATCTGGGCCGAGACCGAGAAGGTCTGTAGTGCGGATCCCACCTTCATGACGGTGGAGGCGTGGCAGCAGAAGTTCGGTGGGCGCGATGCCGACTGACAGGAAAATCGACGCCGATGTGCTGATCGTGGGCATGGGGCCCACCGGTGTCGCTCTCGCGGGGTTGTTGGGCCAGAACGGCGTCACCGCCGCGGTCTTCGACAAGTTGCCCGGACTGTATCCGTTGCCCAGGGCGGCCGGTATGGATCACGAAGTCATGCGCATCGCGCAAGAGCTCCGGGTTTCCCGGGCTCTGGCACCCCACGTCGTGCCCTACCGTGCCAGCCAGTATCGGGGTGTCGATGGCCAGGTGATCAAGAGGCTCGCTTCACCGCCACCCCCGTACCGCCTGGGCTGGGACCCGATGTTCGCATTCGATCAGCCCGCCTTCGAAACTCTGCTCCGTGAGCGGGTCGCGACACTCCCGTCGGTCGACGTGTCACTGGAGTGCGCCGTCACCGATATCGGCCAGGACGACGACATCGCATGGGTCGACGTGTGCCGCGCCGGAACCGACACCGTGGAGCGAATCACCGGACGGTATCTGGTCGGCTGTGACGGCGGGTCGAGTTTCGTCCGGCGCACTCTCGGGATCACGTTGACCGACCTCGGGTTCCACGAGAACTTCCTCGTCGTGGATGCCCTCGTGGGCGATGAGGCATTGGCACACCTGCCTGATACCCAGGTGCAGTATTGCGAACCGGTACGACCGGCGACGTTCGTCGTGCTGGCCGGTCGCCACCGCCGGTGGGAGATCATGCTCGAGCCGGGTGAACTTCCCACCGGACCGGTTGCGGATGCCGATGTGTGGCGTTTCGTGGAGCGCTGGATCAAGCCGGGAGAAGCCGAAATCTGGCGCTCGGCCGCTTATATGTTCCACGGCCTCGTCGCCGACACCTGGCGCCACGGCAGGATCTTCCTCGCGGGCGATGCCGCGCATATGACCCCGCCCTTCATGGCTCAGGGCATGGCGCAGGGCATGCGCGACGCACAGAACCTCGCCTGGAAACTACGGCAGGCGATTGGTGATCCCAGGACCGGAGATCATGTGTTGGACAGCTATGAATCCGAGCGGCGGCCGCACGTCATGAGCACCACCGGGCGCACGATCGAGCTCGGACGCTTGATCTGTGAACGGGACGAAGCAGCCGCCCGGGCACGCGACGCTGCCCTGCGGGGCCCCCACGACTCAGATGTCCCCGTCACATATCGCTCCACGTTCCTGCCGCCACTCACCGATGGGCTGGTGGCCCTTCACACCCCCGGCGCCGGCCAGATCCTGCCGCAGCCTTTTGTGGCGGGGCCCGACGGCCCCGTACTGCTCGACGACGCCGCGGGACGCGGGTTCCGGTTGATCGTGACACCGCCGATGAGCGAATCGGACGTCGAAGTGCTGCGCACCTCACTCACACGACTCGATGGCCAGGTACTCCGTATCCACCCGGCGGGGTCAGCCCTTCCCGACGATCCGCGCGCTTTTGTGGAGATCGACAACGTTCTCACCTCATGGCTCGCAGAGCTCGGCAGCGCGGTCGCCATCGTGCGGCCCGACCACTACGTCTACGCAACGGCCTCGACCGCGGAGGAAGCTCGGACACTCGTTGATCGTCTTGTCGCCGATCTCGAAGTAGCGGGCACGTCGATCGGCGGCTGAACACGGCATTCACTGCCATGACTTCGAAGCCGTCGGTGCCGCAAGCATTTTCAGCGTCAAGAAGCTGTGGCAGCGGGCCACCAAGCTGGTGGTTGTGCACACCAGTCCGTATGTACTGGTTCCTATCCTCGTAGTAGCGGTCGGTGCGGTATTC
The DNA here is from genome assembly GCF_044457245.1 of Nocardia sp. NPDC050630. Classification (NCBI taxonomy): domain Bacteria; kingdom Bacillati; phylum Actinomycetota; class Actinomycetes; order Mycobacteriales; family Nocardiaceae; genus Nocardia; species Nocardia sp. NPDC050630. Next base: position 91,375 of record NZ_JBITGN010000019.1, on the reverse strand, counting down.
GGAAGCCGAGTTGCGGCACGATCGCGATAGTGTGAACTGATGTCCACCTCGACGCTGAGATGGGAGCCACCGTCCGCGCATCTGTTGGCGTTGATCACCGCAACGGTAACGCGTTTCGTGGCGGATCTGGACGGGCTCGTCGACGAGATGACGGCAGCGGCCATCACCGCGGCACCCGCACTGGCTCATGACGCCGCGCTCGAAGAGAGCGTGCGCGCGAGCGTTCGGGCGATGACCTTGCGCTGGGTCGAAGCCGAGCGCAGCCGACCCGGCCATCCGGTACCCGTCGATGTGCCACCCGCAGCCCTCGACGTCGCGCGTGACTTGATCAGACACGGGGTTGAGTTTCAACAGCTCCTGACCGGCTACCGGTGCGCTGAGAACGTGGGATGCCGACGCTGGCTACTGGCCGCATCGGAGACGGTGCCGCCGAAAGAAGTCGCTCTTGTCGCCGACTTCGGTTTGCGTGCCATCAATGAATGGGTCGACGCCGCGCTCGTTTCGATCAACCGCCAGATCGAGCAGGAGCGCGACGATTTGATCGGTGGAGTGCTCACCCGTCGCCTGGAAATGGTCACGCTGATTATCGACGGCGCGCCGATTCGAGAAGCCGTGGCGCGCGAACGTCTGGGATATGACCTATCGGGCTGGCACACCGGGATGGTGTTGTGGTCCGACTCTGCGGATTATGAGCAAGGTCTGCTCGAGAAGATCGCCCGCCTCGTCGCACTTGGAGCGAACCTTCGGCAGCCGCTGATTCTTCCGGCCACCGCGACCACGACGTGGGTGTGGCTGTCCAGCGACCACCGGCTCGATATACACCAGCTCAGGGAGGCGATGGAACAGGCCCCAACCGGAGTGCTGGCGGCCGTCGGGTCGAGTAGAGCGAGCATGACCGGATTCCGCCGGACCCATCGGGAGGCGGTCGCTACCCGCCGAGTTGCCGAGCGAAACAAGGGGAGAGAACGGTTCACCACCTACGACGACGTGCGGATTGCGGTACTGGCATCCCAGGACGAGGAGGCTGCCGCGCAGTTCGTTTCCGACACTTTGGGTGAACTCGCGCACGCGGGCGCCGATCTGCGCGAAACCCTGCGGGTCTACCTGCAGGAGGACGGTAATACCGCGCGCACCGCCGCGCGACTGTACACACATCGCAACACGGTGTTGAACCGATTGGAGCGTGCGCAACGACTTCTGCCGCAACCATTGTCGGGGCGACGCCTGAGCGTCGGGATGGCACTGGAGCTGGTTCATTGGTCAGGCGGGTGGCGTTAGGAGGGAACCCTCTGTCGAAGGTGTGCAGCCACACACCCAACGGGTCGCTTTGTGTGCACAGAGCACTTCTGAAGTGACGCCGATCACGCGTAGCGTCGTCGGACGTCGCGAAAGGAGATGTGATGAGCGACTCAGTTGAGTTCGACGCGGTGGTAATTGGGGCAGGTTTTGGCGGTCTGCGGGCTTTGCATGATCTGAGGCAAATGGGATTGACGACAGTTCTGCTCGAAGCCGGTACGGATGTCGGTGGCGTCTGGTATTGGAATCGGTATCCGGGAGCACGGACCGACAGCGAGGCTTGGTACTACTGCTATTCATTCTCCAAAGAGGTACTTGCCGAATGGGATTGGTCGCAGCGGTACCCAACCCAAGAGGAGATGTCACGGTACTTCCAGTTCGTCACCGACCGGCTGGATCTGCGCAAGCACATCCGATTCCAGACCCGGCTCGTGGGGGCGACCTGGGATGAGTCCGCCAATGTCTGGGTGGTGCGGACCGACGACGGGCAATCGTTCACCTGCCGGTACCTGGTTTCGGCAGCAGGTCCACTCTCCAAGCCGTATCTGCCCGATCTCCCGGGGCTGGATTCCTTCACCGGGCAGTGGTACCAGAGTGCATATTGGCCCAAGCACGATATCGATTTCACCGGCAAGCGGGTCGCCGTCGTAGGAACAGGCGCCTCCGGTGTCCAGGTCGTCCCGGTGGTAGCCCTGTCCGCCGCGCAGGTCACCGTGTTCCAGCGGACACCGAATTACGTGCTGCCAGCGCGAAACCGGCCGCTGGACGAGGCCGAGCGGGTCGCGATCAAAGCCGATTACGACAATATTTGGGAGCGTGCACGCCGCCAGTTCTACGCCATGGATCTGCCGGTGTGCGAGCAAGCCGCGGGTGACCTCAGCCGGGAAGATCAGCAGCGGGTCCTCGAACGAGCCTGGGAGGTGGGCGGATTCCGCTTCCTGTTCAACACGTTCAATGATCTGTGGCTCGACGGCAAAGCCAATGAGATCGCGTCGGAGTTCATTCGAAACAAGATCCGCGCAATCGTCAAAGACCCCGCTACCGCGGAATTGCTGTGCCCGAAGTACCCGTTGGCGGCCAAGCGACCCCCGTGCGGGCACAACTACTACGAGGCCTACAACCGCGAAAATGTCTCGCTTGTCGATGTGAGCGAAAACCCGATCACGGAGATTCTGCCCACCGGTCTGCGCACTGCTACGGACAAGTACGAGGCCGATATCATCATCTTCGCAACGGGATTCGATGCTGTCACCGGGCCTGCACAGGGTGTCGATATCCGCGGCCGCGATGGACGGCGTCTGAGCGAAGCGTGGGAGACGGTACCCGGAACCTATCTGGGATTGGCGGTCGATGGGTTCCCGAACCTGTTCACCGTGGCTGGTCCGTTGGGCCCCTTCGCCAACGGCCCGACCATGGTCGAGGGGCAGGTCGAATTCGTCACCGCCGCAATTGCTCACATGCAGCGAAATGGCGCGGCCGCCATGGAACCGACCCCCGAGGCCGTCGACGCCTGGGTCCGTCATGCGGGAGAGATACTCGAAGGCACGGTGCTGGCCAACGCCGCGACGGCGAATTCCTGGTTCCTCGGCGCAAACATTCCTGGGAAGCCGCGCGGCATTCTGGCCTATTTCGGTGGTGCGGGAACGTACTTCGACCGACTTCAAGACGAGGCCGCATCAGATTTCCCGGGGTTCACCTCCATCGTCTCTGCTCAGACGGCGCAGCAGGCCGTCGCCGTAAACAGCTGAGACCTGCCGTCCGCCCGCGATCTGAGGGCGCGGACCCGAAAGGCCCTAAAAGCCGTGGCCTTTCGGTTGGCGACCAGATCCGGGCGGTGGCCGGCTCGGCTCAGAAAGGAATGTGTGCAGATGAACGAAGTCGAGTTCATCAGCGATGGACAGCGTTGTACCGCTTGGCATTTGCCGGGCGCGAACTCGGATCTGGACATCGGCAAGGGACGCCCCTGCGTCGTGATGGCACATGGATTCGGAGGAACACGCGACAGTGGTCTATTACCATTCGCTCGGACATTTGCCGACGCCGGAATCGATACCCTTGTATTCGACTACCGCGGTTTCGGTGACTCGGCGGGCGCTCCGCGCCAGCTGGTCTCCTTCCGCCGTCACCGCCGCGACTACGCTGCGGCCATCGGGTTCGCGCGTGGCCTCGACGGCGTCGACCCCGATCGGATCGCCGCGTGGGGATCCTCGTACGGGGGCGGTCACGCCCTTGCCGTCGCGGCTGACGATCCGCGGATCGCCGCGGTAGTGGCGCAAGTGGCCGCCGTCGACGGCCTGGTGTCACTGGTCGGCGCCATCAAGTCGAACGGCCTCGGGTTCCTGCTGAAAGTCAACCTCGCGGCACTGCGTGACGTCGCGAGAGCCCTGACAGGCCGACCGCCGCTGTTGGTACCGATCGTCGGACCGCCCGGCAGCGTCGCGGCGATGAACTCCCCCGATGCCGTCTCAGGGATGCTGGCCTTCGCCGGGCCCACGTGGCGCAACGAGTTCGCCGCCCGGGAACTACTCGCGATTCCACTCAATCGTGCGACCACCAAGGTCGGCCGACTGCGGTGCCCCGTATTGCTGCAGATAGGTGAGCACGACGCGGTGGCTCCACCGGCCTCCATCGAACGCGTAGCGCGCCGCATCGGCAGCTGTGCCGAGGTACGCCGTTATCCGGCAGGCCATTTCGACGTCTACGTCGAGCCGTGGCTGACACCGAACGCCACCGACCAAGTCGCATTCCTGAAGAAGCATCTGACGCCTAGGACGGTCGACACGGTGGAGAAGCCATGATCACGACATCCGGTACGCAGACAGCGGCGGCGGCGAGCACCGAAGAGTTCGCCGACGCCGAACGCATCGCCGCGGACTGGGGCTTCACCCGACTCGATATGGAGGAGTTCGCCCTCACCAGCCATCAACGGGCAGCCACCGCGCAACATCGAGCGGGAGATCACCCCGCTCGCGGGAGAAGCACGAGACGAGGGGCCACCGCCGGACATCACTATGGAGAACATGGCCCCGCCTCGAGACCCTGTGTCCGGACGGAGTAATCACCGCAGCGGTTTCCAGCCAGATCTCCGACGGTGCCTCCGCCGTCTTGATCGCCTCGGAGGATGCCGTCAAGACCCACGGCCTGACCCCTCGCGCGCGCATCCCCCGGCCTGTCGGTGCTCGGCGACGACCCGGTCAACATCCTCACCGCTCCCCTACCCGCCACCCAGCACGCCTTACAACGTGGCCCCCGCATGACGATCTCCGACATCGACCTCTACGAGGTCAACGAGGCCTTCGCCAGCGTCCCCAGGGTTTGCCACAAACACGTCCCGCCGATCCGACACGCTCAACGTCAACGGCGGCGCCATCGCTCTCGGCCATCACCTCGGCGCCTCCGGTGCCCGGTTGATGATCACACTCCTGCACGAACTCGAACGCACCGACGGTCGCTACGGACTCCAAACCATGTGTGAAGGCGGCAGCATCGCCAACGTCACGATCATCGAACGCGTGTCGGCGCCTGACACCGCGCGGCTTCGATGTGCGGGTGTCTACACATCGAAGCTGCTCCACCGATTCCCTTTCGAGTTGGCGGAGAATCCGCATCCACAGCCGCTGACGGCAGCGTATTCGCCAACAGCAACTCTCCTAAGTTATATTGAGTGCCCACTACATAGTGAGTCCGCACAACAAACAGAGGTAGGGCGTGAGCACTCCATCCACCGACAAGCAGGGCCCGCTCGCGGGCATCCGGGTTGTCGAACTGGCCGGAATCGGACCGGGTCCGCATGCGGCACTGTTGCTCGCCGATCTCGGCGCGGATGTGGTGCGGGTGCAGCGGCCGAATCAGATGCCCGGCTCCATGGAACGCCCGCAGTGGCGCGGGCGCACCATTGTCGAGGCGAACCTCAAGGATCCGGCGGATATCGAGAAGGTGCTCGGCCTCATCGCGAAGGCCGATGTGCTGCTCGAAGGCTTCCGCCCCGGCGTCACCGAGCGCATGGGCCTAGGTCCCGACACCGCGCTGGAACGCAATCCGCGCCTGATCTACGGCCGCATGACCGGCTGGGGCCAGTCCGGCCCGCTCGCCGACCGCGCCGGCCACGACATCAACTACATCTCGCTCACGGGCGTGCTGAACGCCATCGGCCGCAAGGGTGAACGCCCCGTCCCGCCGCTGAACATGGTCGGCGACTTCGGCGGCGGCTCCATGTTCCTGGTCTTCGGCATCCTCGCCGCCTTGGTCGAACGCCAGACCTCCGGCAAGGGCCAGGTCATCGACGCCGCCATGATCGACGGCGCCCTCGCCCTCTCGCACATCATCTGGGGCATGCGCGGCATGGGTGCATGGTCCGACGAACGCGGCAGCAACCTGCTCGACACCGGCATGGCCTTCTACGACACATACGAGACCGCCGACGGCAAGTACATGGCGGTCGGCGCCATCGAGCCACAGTTCTACGCGCAGCTGCTCGCGGGGCTCGAATTCGACCCGGAGTATCTGCCGGAACAGAACGATCCGGACAGCCAGGAGTATCTCCGAAAGCTGTTCGCGGACAAATTCAAGACCAAGACCCAAGACGAGTGGACGGCAGTGTTCGACGGCACAGATGCCTGCTGCACCCCAGTGCTGTCGTGGACCGAAGCCGAGCAGAACTCTCACATCACCGCCCGCAGCAGCCTGATCGAGCTCGAGGGTGTTGTGCAGCATGCGCCCGCGCCGCGGTTCTCGCGTACCCCGGGCGGTATTCCGACACCGCCGCCAACCTCCGCCACACGTATCGACCTGGTCTGGGCCGACTGAAACCAACCACTCGAAAGAACAACTCATGAGCCACTACAAGAGCAACGTCCGAGACATCAAGTTCGACCTGTTCGAGGTCCTCGGAATCGATGACTTTCTCGACGGCGGGCACTACGGTGACCTCGACTCCGAGACCGCGCACAACATCCTCGACGAGGTGGCTCGGCTGGCTGAGGGACCGGTTGCGGAATCGTTCGTCCAGGCCGATCGCGAGCCGGTGATCTTCGATGCCGTAAACCACGAAGTACGAGTGCCCGATCCGCTGCGCAAGACGGTGCTGGCGCTCCAGGAGGCCGGTTGGTGGCGGCTGGGTCTCCCGGAGGAGCTCGGTGGCGTCCCGGCACCGATGCCTCTGGTCTGGGCCGCGCGGGAAATGCTGTGTGCCGCGAATTCGTCGGCGAAGTTCTTCGAGATGGGCGCGCAGATGGCGGAGGTGCTGTTCGAAGTCGGCACGCCGCAGCAAAAGCATTGGGCCGCAGCGGGTCTGGAGCGCGGATGGGCGGGCACCATGGTGCTCACCGAGCCCGATGCCGGGTCCGACGTCGGCGCCGGCCGGACCAGGGCGATCCCGCAGGAGGATGACACCTGGCACATCGAGGGCGTGAAGCGATTCATCTCGAGCGCCGACGTGGGTGATCTCGCGGAGAACGTCTTCCATCTGGTGCTGGCGCGCCCTGTCGGCGCAGGGCCGGGAACCAAGGGCCTCAGTCTCTTCTACGTCCCGAAATACCATTTCGACACGCAGACACTGGAATTGGGTGCGCGCAACGGCGTTTTCGTCACCGGCGTCGAGCACAAGATGGGCATCAAGTCCTCGCCGACCTGCGAGCTCACCTTCGGCGGCACCGACGTGCCCGCGGTCGGCTGGCTGGTCGGCGGGGTGCACGACGGCATCGCGCAGATGTTCAACATCATCGAAGGCGCGCGCATGATGGTCGGCAACAAGGCCGCCGGTACGCTGTCCACCGGCTACCTCAATGCTCTCGACTACGCGAAGCAGCGCGTCCAGGGCGCGGACCTCACCCGGCTCGCCGACAAGACCGCACCGCGCGTGACCATCATCTCCCATCCCGAAATGCGCCGTTCCCTGCTGACGCAGAAGGCCTATGCCGAGGGGCTGCGGTCGCTGTACCTGTTCACCGCCGCCCACCAGGGCAAGGTTCCGGAACTGGCGCAGCATGTTTCGGGCGCGGATGCGGAGTTGGCGGCCCGGGTCAACGATTTCCTGCTGCCGATCGTGAAGGGTGTCGGTTCCGAACGCGCCTACGACACCCTGAAACTGAGTTTGCAGGTCCTCGGCGGCTCGGGATTCCTGCAGGACTACCCGCTGGAGCAGTACATCCGCGACACGATGATCGACACCCTGTACGAGGGCACCACCGCGATCCAGGCGCAGGACTTCTTCTTCCGCAAGATCGTCCGGGACGGCGGGCGCGCACTAGACTATGTCTTCGGCCTGATCACTGGATTCCTTGCCAGCGGCGATCGCGACGGCCGCCTCGTCGTCGAAAGGCGACTGCTGGCAGCGGCTCTCGATGATGTTCGGGCGATGGTGGAAACCCTTACCGGATACCAGAGCGCCGCCGCCGATGCCGATGCCGAACAGATTTACAAGGTCGGCCTGGGCTCGGTCCCGCTGCTGTACGCGGCCGGGGATCTGCTGATCGGCTGGCGGCTCCTCGAACGAGCCGCGGTGGCGCTGGAAGCCCTGTCCGGCGAGGCCGAGAAGGACGCTTTCTATCACGGCAAGATTATGGCGGCATCGTTCTTCGCCAGAAACGTCCTGCCCACACTTACTTCGACTCGCGCCGTCCTCGCGTCGCTGGACACCGATGTCATGCAATTGGACGAGGCGGCGTTCTGACAGAGCCGTAGCTGATAGCGACGACCGGATCACCTCAGGCGACGACTGCGGGCGATCCGTCGCCGATCAGCACCCGGGACAGACCGCTCCAGCACAGCGCGACCACCGCTTCGATGGCCTCGGCCTTCGGGGCAGTTCGGCCGGTTTCGAGCCAGTACTGCGCCGCGAATTGGCTGGCACCGATCAGTCCAACGGCGAACAGACGAGCCCGTTGCACATCGAGTCCCGAGTCGCGGGCGACAAGATGCGCGATGGCGTCGATACACGCATCGGTCGCGCGGCCTATACGCCATTGAACCGAGGGCTCCCCAGCGCCATAGGAGTCGAAGACGAGCCGGAAGTACGGGGTATCGCGGTCGATGAAATCGAAGTACGCCGCGATCGCGGCATAGACGCGCCCTCGATTGTCATCGGTCGCGCGCAGCGCTTGCCACATGCTTTCGGTCAGCGAGTCCAGTTGATCCTGCAAGACCAATAAGTACAGGTCGAGCTTGGTCGGAAAGTATTGATACAGGATCGGTTTGCTGCATCCCGCCCGATGAGCGATCTTGTCCATCGTGGCGGCGCGGTAACCATATGCGACGAAAACCTCGCTTGCCGCCGCGAGGGCGGATCGTCTGCGGAAGTCGTGCCTGACTCGGGCGCTGTGTACGTCCACTGAATCGCTCCTCCTCGTCTGGTCGCACAGGGGCGGGCAACATGCCATATTAATAGAGTTGTCACTCACTATAATAGTGCCGCGACGACGAGTAAGGGACTTTGACCAGTGGAGACAGCGCAGAGTGCCGACGCGGGCCTCCCCATCCGGACCCGTGTCGGCGTTGTCCGGGAGACCGATGTCGGAGAGCGTCGGGTTGCCTTGGTGCCCAAGCTCATTCCGAGCCTGGTGCGGCAGGGTGTCGATGTGATCGTCGAATCCAGTGCCGGGCTCGGGGCCTCGATTCCGGATGCGGCGTATGTGGAAGCAGGCGCCACGATCGGTGGTCCCTGGGGCGCGGACGTGGTGGTGAAGGTCGCGCCACCCAACGACGCCGAGGTTCGCAAGACGCGGGTCGCGCAGACATTGATCGGCTTTCTCTCGCCACGCGACCCGGACAACAAGATCGGAGCTCTGCGCTCGGCGGGCGTGAGAGCCTTTGCGGTGGAAGCGATTCCGCGAATTTCCCGCGCTCAAGTCATGGACGCGCTGTCCTCGCAGGCCAATGTTGCCGGCTACAAGGCCGTACTGTTGGCTGCGTCCGAATCCACCCGCTTCTTCCCGATGCTTACCACCGCCGCCGGCACTGTGAAGCCCGCGACCGTGCTGGTGCTCGGCGTCGGCGTGGCCGGTCTGCAGGCCCTGGCCACCGCCAAGCGTCTTGGTGGTCGCACCACCGGCTACGACGTCCGACCCGAGGTCGCCGACCAGGTGCGCTCCGTGGGTGCGCAGTGGCTGGACCTGGGCATCGATGCCGCCGGTGTGGGCAGGTACGCCCGCGAGTTCACCGAGGCGGAACGCGCACAGCAGCAGCAGGTGCTCGAGAACGCCATCAAGGGCTTCGACGTGGTCATCACTACCGCGCTGGTGCCCGGCCGCCCCGCGCCGCGCCTAGTCACCGCCGCCGCCGTCGAAGGCATGAAACCCGGCTCGGTCATCGTGGATATCGCCGACGAGACCGGCGGCAACTGCGAGCTCACCGAGCCGAGCAAAACCGTTGTGCGCCACGGCGTCACCATCGCTTCGCCGCTGAACCTACCGGCCACCATGCCAGAGCACGCCTCGGAGCTGTACTCCAAGAACATCGCCGCCCTGCTCGAACTCATGCTGAAAGACGGTGCGCTGCGGCCCGATTTCTCCGATCAGGTGCTGGCCGACTCCTGCGTCACGCGCGAGGCGGAACCGAACTCCGAGGTGAAAGCATGATCTATACCCACCTTCTCGCGAACATCGCGATCCTGGTGCTGTCCGGGTTCGTGGGCTTCGCGGTGATCTCGAAGGTCCCCAACACCCTGCACACGCCGCTGATGTCGGGCACTAACGCCATTCACGGCATCGTGGTGCTGGGCGCGCTGGTGGTGTTCGGCAAGATCGAACGGCCCTCGCTCCTCATCCAGATCATCCTCTTCGTCGCGGTCGTGTTCGGCACGCTGAACGTCATCGGCGGTTTCGTCGTCACCGATCGCATGCTGGGCATGTTCAAGGCGAAAAAACCTGCCGCGCAAGAGAAGACCACTGTGAAAGCAGGCGAGTAGCATCATGGACAACCTGGTCAACGTTCTCTACATCCTGGCCTTCGCGCTGTTCATCTACCGCCTAATGGGCCTGACCGGCCCAAAGACCGCGGTGCGCGGCAACTGGATCGCCGCGATAGGCATGATCATCGCGGTGGCGGCGACCTTCATCTCCATCCGCGACACCTCCAACTGGATCATTATCATCGCGGGCCTTGTCGTCGGTGTGGCCCTGGGTGTTCCGCCCGCAAAATTCACCAAGATGACGGCCATGCCGCAGCTTGTAGCCGCCTTCAACGGCGTGGGCGGCGGCACCGTCGCACTCATCGCGTGGACGGAATTCCTGGAAACGAAAGGGTTCACACGGTTCGACAACAGTGAGTCGCCGACCGCGCACATCGTGATCGCGTCTCTGTTCGCGGCTCTCGTCGGTTCTGTTTCGTTCTGGGGCTCGCTCATCGCGTTCGGCAAGCTGCAGGAGATCCTGCCTGGACGCCCGATCGGCCTGGGTCGGCTACAACAGCCGCTCAACATTCTGCTCCTGGCCGGCGCTATCACTTCTGCGGTTGTCATCGGTATCGGAGCAACCGACGACGGTGCCTCGATGTGGTGGATGATCGGGCTTCTGCTCCTTGCAGCGGTCCTGGGTTTGATGGTGGTGCTGCCGATCGGTGGCGCGGACATGCCCGTGGTCATCTCCCTGCTCAACGCCCTTACCGGATTGAGTGCCGCAGCGGCGGGTTTGGCGCTGGACAACACCGCGATGATTGTGGCGGGCATGATCGTCGGCGCGTCCGGCACCATCCTGACCAACCTGATGGCCAAGGCCATGAACCGCTCCATCCCCGCCATCGTCGCCGGTGGCTTCGGTGGCGGCGGAACCGCTCCCGGTGCCTCGGGTGGTGAGCAGAAGCAGGCCAAGGCCACCTCGGCCGCGGATGCCGCGATCCAGATGGCATACGCCAATCAGGTCATCGTGGTCCCCGGCTACGGTATGGCCGTGGCCCAAGCCCAGCACGCGGTCAAGGAAATGGCGTCGTTGTTGGAGGCCAAGGGCGTCGAGGTCAAATACGCCATCCACCCCGTCGCCGGTCGTATGCCCGGCCACATGAACGTGCTGCTCGCCGAAGCCGAAGTGTCCTATGACGCGCTCAAGGAAATGGACGACATCAACGGCGAATTCTCCCGCACCGATGTGGCTCTGGTGATCGGCGCCAACGACGTAACCAACCCCGCCGCCCGCGAGGACTCCTCGTCCCCGATCTACGGCATGCCCGTCTTGAACGTGGACCAGGCCAAGAGCGTGATCGTGCTCAAGCGTTCCATGAACAGTGGTTTCGCCGGAATCGATAACCCGCTGTTCTACGCCGACCACACCAGCATGCTCTTCAGCGACGCCAAGAAGTCGGTCGGTGCGGTCACCGAAGAACTCAAGGCGCTCTGAGAACCCCTGAATCCCGCGTCACCGCCACGCCTTCGGTGGCGCGTCGTGCCGTCACCGCGCTTCCAACCTCCGCGCGGTGACGACACAATCTTGTTCAGGGGCGCCGATCAGCGTCGACGATTCGTCACCGAGTCGTCCGTGCCTGCCTGATCTGTTCGACGCTCAGCGCCGATGGCCGAAGCGGCAGACAGGGCTCGCGATCCGATCGAATTCCGTTGAGCAGCAGCGTCAGGTATCGCCGCCACTGGTCGGGGTCCACTGTCTGGGTGAAGATCGCCACGCTCTGCAACATCGAGAGGACAGTGAAGATATCGCACACTGCTATCTCGGGACGTACCAGTTCGTCGGCTCGTAAGCGTTCGAGAAGCGCGTTGAGCGGGCGACTGATTACCGGCGCGTATTTGTCGAAAACTGCTGAGCTCTCCTGCGATCCGGTCATGGCGGCGGTAAAGGTCCGATTTCCCGCGACAAGTGCGCAGGTTTGCTCCAGCATATGAACCAAGCCGCGCCACGGATCCCGATGCTGGGCAGCCGATTCAGCGATCTCGGCGATTCGGTTGAGGTACCGCTCGAGGATCTCGGTGATGAGCTGGTGTTTGTTGCCGAAATGCCGGTAGGCCGTGCCCACACCCACTCCCGCCGCCTCGGCGACATCGTCGAGCGTTATGTTCCCGCCGAACTGAGCGAGCAGTTTGTCAGCCGCTTCGAAGATTCGCTGGCGATTGCGCGCGGCATCGGCCCGCAAGCGTCGGGGAAGGGGCGTGCTCTTGCTGTCGGTCATCGTGGTCTCACAGGGCCAGATCGGCGAGCTGATGCTGAGCGATCCCCACCTTCTCGTCGATGACCCGATCGCTGGCGGGTGCGGCCGCATGGGCCATTGTTATGAAGGCGAGAACGAGAAGGATCATCGCCACAGCGAAGGCAATGATCGAGGTGAGTACCCGGTAATCAACGCGATACCGCTGAGATGTCAACGGCTTTGTCCCGTTGCTGATCAGCCCGTCCAACACGAGGATGCCAGCGATCTGGTCGCGCCCGCGTCCGCGGTCTTCGCTATACCGGAAGGCTACTGAATTCACCATGCTGAGACGGCTGTTCGCAACGGCAGGCGCGGCTGTCCACAACGCTCCGTCGTGCGATTCGCGGTGCGGACTCGCTGCCATCGCGACGGCACCTGCTCGACTGAATTCGACCAGGTCCGTCGCAAGGTCGCCAGCCAGGGCCGACATGTCCCGCGGATGATTCGCGACTTCGCCGCGGCAATCCATGACGGTCAATCCACCAGCAGCAGAACCCATTCGGCTACGCACGCCGGTTTGGCGCCGCCCTCGATTTCGGCGGTCGCCCTGATCGCGATCTGAGTGCCCGCGGACGTCGGCGTGGTGGCGATCAATTCAGCGCCCGCCCGCACCCTATCGCCGACCTTCACCACGGACGGGAAGCGAACCTTGTTGCACCCGTAGTTGATTCCCATCTTCAGCCCGTCGATGCGCCAGATTTGGTCGGTGAGCACAGGCAGCAGCGACAAACTGAGGAAACCGTGTGCGATGGGCGCACCGAAGGGGCCTTTCGCGGCCGCCTCCGGATCCACATGGATCCACTGGTGGTCACCGGTCGCGTCGGCGAACAGGTCTACCTGCTTCTGGGTGACTTCATACCAGTCGCCGTAGCCCAGATGGGTGCCGACTGCCTGCTGGAACTCAGTGATTCCGTTGAAAACCTTCATCTTTCGTATTCCCTGATCGGTCAGACCGTCGGACCGCCGGACACATACAGCGTCTGACCCGAGAGGAACCCCGCACCATCACCCGCCAGGAATGCCACCGTATTCGCGATATCCTCGGGCTTTCCCGAGCGGCCGACGGCGATACCTTTCACCACAGCGTCACGGAACTGCTCGAAGGGCACGCCCATTCGCTCGGCCGTTGCCTGAGTCATCTCGGTTTCGATGAATCCAGGCGCGATCGCGTTCGCGGTGATGCCGAACTTGCCAAGTTCGATCGCCAGCGTCTTGGTGAACCCCTGCAATCCGGCCTTCGCCGCGGAGTAGTTCGCCTGGCCCCGGTTACCGAGCGCGGAAGTGCTGGACAAGTTGATGATCCGACCCCATTTGGCCTCGGTCATGTATTTCTGTGCGGCTCGGCTCATGAGGAAGGAGCCGCGCAGGTGCACGTTCATGACCGTGTCCCAATCGTTCGCCGTCATCTTGAACAACATGCTGTCGCGGATGACTCCGGCGTTGTTCACCAGCACCAGCGGCGCGCCCAGTTCCGCAGCCACCCGATTCACCGCCGATTCGACACTGCTCTCATCCGAGACGTCGGCACCGACGCCGAGCGCGGTACCACCGGCCGATTCGATGTCGGAAACCACGGTCTTGCATGCCGATTCGTCCAGATCGAGAACGGCGACAGCGAATCCTTCGGCAGCCAACCGTTTCGCGGTTGCCGCGCCGATGCCACGGGCAGCCCCGGTGACGATAGCGGCTCGGACGATGTCAGTGCTCATATGCTTTTCTCCTGAAAATGGCTGGTCGAATCGGTCTCGCATCCAGTTATTATATTGAGTGTACACTCTATTAAATTAGACACGGAGGTTCCCGGGCAACGAACTCAGGCCAGGCCCGCCACAGACGGGCCGGTGAAACCCCGGCCCTAGGACCTGTTTAAGAAGCTCGCAGCCAGATGTTGATCGCGGCGATCTGCGCGGTCGCCTTGAATCGGACGGCGAGTTTGTCGAACCTGGTTGCCACGGCGCGGTTTTGTTTGAGTAGGTTGATGCCGCATTCCACGGCATGGCGCTGCTTGTAGACCTGTTTGTCGAAGGTCGGAGGCCGTCCACCGGTGGAGCCGTTGTTGTGGCGGTTGGCCACTTGGTCGGCCTTGATCGGGATGGTCGCCTTGATACCGTGCCGCCGCAGGTAGGCCCGGTTGCCACGCGAGCTGTACGCTTTGTCCGCCAGCACCCGGTTCGGGCGGGTCCGCGGCCGACCTCCACCGAGACGCGGCACCCGGATCTCCGCGAGCACTACCTCGAACTGTGGGCTGTCGCCACGCTGACCGGCGGTGATCACCACCGATAGGGGTTTGCGGCCCTGCTCGCACGCCAGATGCGTCTTGGTGGTCCATCCGCCCCGCGAACGACCCAACGCGTGATCCTCGGGTTCGGGATCATCCTCGGTGCTGGGCGGTTCGGTCTGCAGATCCCCCTTTTCCTTGCACCGGCAGCATGCTGATGCGCCCGCGACACCGACGAGTCCACGCTGACATCCCAGGTGATCCGCCCCTGCGCGTCGGCCATGGTTTGCAACGCCGACAGAATCGCCGCCCACACCCCGCCGCGCTGCCAGCGACGGAACAGCCCGTACACCGACTCCCACGGCCCGTAGCAGTCCGGGACGTCACGCCACGGCGACCCGACCCAAATCCGCCACCGGATCCCGTCGATGAGCTGCCGTTTCGTCCACTTCGGCGGGCGACCGGACTTCGTCCCAACAGGCAGCAACGGCGCAATCACGGCCCACTGCTCGTCGGTCAAGTCCGCCCGCCTCGTTGCCGGTACGCTGATCACAAGGTCGTCTACCGGAGACCTCGCTCGTTCCCGGCCAACGACACCCCGCCCGACAAGCATTTTCGCGTCAGAACAGCTGGCACGAAGTCCCCTTCCCAGCGCGCCGACGAGGTTCGCCATGACCGAGAAGCCATCCGATAGAGGAGCGCTACGATCGCGTCCTCGGGAGTGATCCTGCAGAGGTAGGGAGCAGGCGTTGACAGATCCGGCAACGGCAATCGTCGAGGTGTCGTATGCAATGGGCTGGGACTTCGCCACAAGGTCAGTGCTCTACCCGCTGAATGAGACCTCAGCCAGCGAGCGGGACCGGAAAGGTCG
Source organism: Nocardia sp. NPDC050630 (assembly GCF_044457245.1). Classification (NCBI taxonomy): domain Bacteria; kingdom Bacillati; phylum Actinomycetota; class Actinomycetes; order Mycobacteriales; family Nocardiaceae; genus Nocardia; species Nocardia sp. NPDC050630. The sequence continues at coordinate 75,866 of NZ_JBITGN010000019.1, read as the reverse complement.
GCCTTATGTGGTGGTGTACGGCACGCTGCAACGGCGTTATCCCCTCGAGGTGCACCTGGTCTCTTGGAACGATCATTACTTCGGTATCTGGGCCTACGACGAGCAGGGTCGTCGGGTAGCCGGCGCCGACCTGCGATTGGTCGAGGCGGACCGGCTGTTCATGCGCCGGATGGAGAACTGGCACTACAGCACCTCGGGCATGCCCGAATTCGCCTGGGGCGCAGGCCAGGACTTTATAGACCACCCTAACCCCCAGGGTCCGGGTCAGCACCGGCTCGCACCGCAAGGGAACGCGGGCCCCTCCATCGGTCCGGGATGGTCGAAAGACGATCAGATCTGGTACTCCAAACCGCGATTCGGTGAGCACGCCTTGCTGCTTCGCGGCACCACCCGCCAGATCAGCGGCCCTTTGACCTTCCGGGAAGCGCCCATGCCTGCACAATGGCAGGGATCGTCATCGTTGCTCGCTGGTGCCTCGTGCCCCTGGGAGCCTCCTCATCCCGCGTTGCCAGGTCAGCTCGGCGCTCTCTTTCAGCCGGGCGCTCGGATCGCATACATCGGCGACGTGGCCAGCGATGAGGAGATCGTCACCGTCGTGGATCCGGTCGACGTCGGGGAGGTGAGCATTCCCAGTGGAAGGCTCATCGTCGATATGGCCTATGTAGATAGGGACTACCCCGACACCGACCGTCGGGTTCGCGAACTGTCTGAGCGGATCCCTGCGGGGACCTACCGGGTCCAGGCCGCGATGATCCGCGAGGACTGGGAGTACCAGGGCCGCAGCGGCTCCAATGTTGATTCGAGAGCGGTCCGGCTGGTGCTCGCCCCCGAACCTGCGGTCACCTGGGAACTAGCACTCTGCGCAGATGACGATCTGCGGCTGCTGCAGTCCGAAGATGTCGTCGGCTACCTGATCGACAACGGTGACGACGGATGCTTCGCAGACGCTTCCGCCTGGGAGGCGCTCGCGGACCAATATGCCTGCTGGTTCGACGATGGTGACGACTCCGGAATCGAGCGTCTCGCCGATGGCTTCACCTGCGTCCACGACAACGCTACCGGTGGGGACATGATCGCCTTCCCCACCGCGGGCGGCAGAGAAAACCCGGTGTGGCTGGGGCGTGCGGAATCTGGTCAGCTCGTGGCTATTCTCGCCGCCACCAGTCCCCTCGCCAACGTCCGACTGCTGTGATCCCCGTTCCCTTCTGCAATCGCCGACTCCAATTGCGGATCGCCGACCACGACACCACACATCGATGAGGTAGGCGGGACTATCCAAGGGTGCCCAGACATCACGACAACATTTTCCGCCCCACGCTGACTGCACCGCACAGCAGCGCAGTCACCTCAAACCACTTCTTAAACAGGGCCTAGCTTGAGTTTTAACCTCTGAGCTGGGTTTTCAGTACCCCGGGTGATCATGGGTGAAGCCCTTGGTTGATCATGTCTCCTTGCGACAGAAAGACTTTCGATAACCAAGGGCTTCGGTGAACAGTGTGCACGACACCGGCTGCGCCGGTGCGGTCGGGGAGCTGTCGGCGTTCCGGCAGGAGTTGTATCGGTGCCTGCCCCGGCGGGCGGATGCGGTATTCGATGTGGTGGACGCGGTGTTGTGTGCGGACGGGCCGGTGCGGTCATTGCCGGAGCTGTCACTGGTCGGCGAGCATCGCCGGGGTCACGGCAGCGTCTATGCGGCACTGGACCGTGGTCGGATCGACATCGCACGATTGCGGCGGGCACTGGTCTCGGTGCCACTGCCGCGGGCCGCGGAAGGCCGGTTGGTGCTGGCGGTGGACATCACCTCCTGGTTGCGACCGGAAGCGCATACCTGCCCGCAGCGGATACTGTGTCACACCTACGGGCGCACCAAGAACACCCATCAGATGATTCCCGGCTGGCCGTACTCGGTGGTCTGCGCGCTGGAATCGGGGCGTAGTTCTTGGACCGCGCCACTGGATGCGGTGCGGCTCGCACCCGGTGACGAGGCCGCCACGGTCACCGCGGACCAGCTGCGCACCGTGATCGGCAATCTGATCGAGGCCGGGCACTGGCGAGGGGGTGATCCGGATATCTGGATCGTCGCCGACGCCGGCTACGACGCACCCCGGCTGGCGTTCCTGCTGGCAGATCTGCCCGTGGCCGTGCTGGGCCGGATGCGGTCGGACCGGGTCCTGCGCCGCCGCGCACCCGCATGGCAGCCCGGGACGACCGGCCGCCCACCCAGGCACGGCGGCGAGTTCGTCTTCGGCGATCCCGCGACCTGGGGTGAGCCCGACACTGCCGTCACGACCGACACCCGCCTCTACGGACCAGCCACAGCACGGTCATGGAATCGCTTGCACCCCAGGCTTACTCATCGATCATCCTGGACTGTCCAGGCCGGGAAGCTGCCGGTGCTCGAAGGCACCGTGATCCGACTCGACGTCGACCGGCTCCCCAGTGGCGCCATCCCGAAACCGGTGTGGTTGTGGCATTCGGTCGTCGACCTGGATGCCGCCGAGGTCGATGTGCTGTGGCAGGCATTTCTGCGGCGGTTCGATATCGAGCACACCTTCCGCATGCTCAAACAAACGCTCGGCTGGAACGTCCCCAAACCCCGCGACCCCGCCGCCGCGGACAGATGGACCTGGCTGCTTCTGGCCGCCTACACCCAGCTGCGCCTTGCTCGTGAACTCACCATCGATATCCGGCGGCCATGGGAGAAACCCGCAGCCCCACAACGACTTACACCAGCACGAGTCCGTCGAGGCTTTCGGCACCTCCGCCGGAAAGCAGCCTGTCCCGCCAATGCACCGAAACCCTCCCGACCCGGACCCGGTCGACCAGCCGGCCACCGCAACCAGCGTCCGGCACCCCGCTACGACGTGCACATCAAAACACCCAGCAACCAGAAGCCATCCAAACCCGCCGGGTCACGACCCCGCCGAACAGGATAAAACCCAGCTCAGAGGTTAAAACTCAAGCTAGGTGCGCCAGACCCTGGATGACCATCGCCCGGAACTCCCCCGCGATCTCATCTATGCGCTGACCGCGTCGGGGCCGATACCACTGCGCGACCGAATTCACCATTCCCAGTAAGCCATTCGCCACGATGCGATTGGCACGGGTCAGTTCGCCTGCCCGATATCCCTCTTCGAGCACGCTTTCCCAGCAATCCTGCACTTCTTGCCGAAGCGCCTGCAGCTGCCGCATATGCTCCGCACCGAGGGCGTCCGCGTCCCGCATCTGGATGAGCACTTCACGCTGATGCCGCGCGATGATGCCGACATGAACGTCGATGAGCTGCCCGAGCTTCTCGACCGGAGTGGCATCCATGGCGACAACCCGCTGCGCACCCGCCAGCGCCTTCTCGGTGTAGCGCCGCAGGATCTCCCACAGCAGCTCTTCCTTGGACTTCATGTGGTAATACAACGCACCCGGCTGCAGGTCCGTCCGGTTCCCGATCTCCGCGACACTCGTGGCGTGATAACCCACCGTGGAGAACAGCTCGATCGCCACCTCGAGGATCCGTTCCCGCGTCGCCTCAGTATTGCCTGCAACGCTGCCCCGCGGTCGCCCCGGACGTCGCGGACGTCGCGGACCACTGCTAGTCGACTGATCAGTTGCACCCACGACGACACAGTCTAGGCTGACGCCCAGGATCCGTTGCGCTCCACGCGGCACGTGGAATTCCAGAAACGCTCGCGAAAATCAGAGTGTTGGGCCGGGCGTCCATGGCGCGCGTCAACGCGGTAGGCAATCATCACCACTCATCCGCGCCGACATCGACCCGCACTACCGCCTATTGTGGGGTGCAATCAGGGGGTGATCGGCCTGGTATCGCGCACCGACCGACATCATGCCGACCCGGATACCCTATTGCCGCTGGTTGTTTCGGTATTCATCGACGGGCCGACTCACCCGTCCTGATCGTCACGAACCCGCGGGGAGGGGGCTTGGGCTCAAGGGGTGATTGCAACAGCACCGTCGAGTGATCGAAGGGGTTGTTGGATGGAGTCGTTGGGTCCGAGCCGGGTGGTGGTGCGCCGGTTCTGGGAGTTGGTCGGGGCGGGGGTGGGGCCGTCGGTGGCGGGGCCTGCTGTCGGCCTGTCGCAGCGTACAGGCTGCGGTGGTTGCGTGAATGTGGTGGGGTGGCACCAGTATTCACTGATCCGGTCACAACCGGGCCGCGGCCGCGCTGCGGGTCTGTCCGTCCACGATGTCGCCCGGCGGCTCGGATACCACGATGCCGCGGGCTTCAGCCGCGCCTACCGCCGCTGGAACGGCACGAACGCGGGCGAGCACCGCCAGCTTCTGACATCGTCACCGCAGCGCACTGCGCGATGACGGTCGTCGGATCATCAACGACCGGTCATCGCCGGTTCGCCTGCCCCTTTACACCGACAGTGCGCCGAGGGTATCCAGATCGGCTACCTGCCGAGAGATTCGCTCGATCGCGGACCTCGTGTCCGCGCGCGGCTGCAACTCGGGTTCGAAGCGACTGCCACCGAGGGTGAACAATCCGAACACCAATGCATGCTATGGCTGTTGACGGTATGCCAACCAAACTTCGTCGAAACTCGGCGCGGCCTCAACACCAGCGTCCCCAAGCCCTTAAGGTAACGACGCAGCAGATCCTCTTCCCAGTTCCAACGGTTCTCCGGCACGAGTGCACCGGCGAGCACGTAGGCGTAATCGAGCATCTAGCACGACAGTTGTATTTCGTTGTGTGTCAGGTGTTTTCGCTGGTAGCGGAGTTGTCTCGCGTGTGCTTGGTGGTGGCGGCGCCAGCGGGTGGCGGCTAGGGCGTGGGTGAGGGTGCGGGCGGGGTGCATGATCACCGCCAGGAGACGGCGGATGTCGGCGACTGTGATCGGGCCCAGCCCGCGTGGGCTTTTGGGTCGGTGGCGGCGGTGACGGCCAGGAAGGCGTGGGCGAGCATGGCCAGGGTGATGTGGCGGTACCAGCTGTCGTAGCGGCGGACCTGGTAGTGGTCCAGTCCGCATTGGTCCTTGGCGGCTTGGAAGCATTCCTCGATCGCCCATCTGGCTGCGGCCACGGCCACGATTTGCTCTCGCTCGACAGTGGCGGGGTGAAAGCACAGGTAGTAGGCGATATCGTCGGGGTCGTCGAGGGATCGGCGGGCCAGCAGTGTGCGCACGTAGCCGACGGGGACGTCGCCGAAGGACGGCAGGGTTGCCCATGCCCAGTCGTATTCGCGTTCGCCGCGCACGCCGGGCCCGGCCGAGATCTGATGCCACGCCTCGGCGGGTGCGCGGCCGACGAAGGTCTCGACGCGGCGGCGGCCGTCGAGGTCGGTGACAGTTTGACCGACCGGCACTTCGACCACATAGGGCAGCCGCCGTGCTTCGAGGAAGGCCCGGAACTTCCCGTCCCGGCCGTAGGCGGAGTCCGCGGCGACCCACCCGGCTTCCACACCGGCGTCCAGGGAGCGGCCGAGCATCTTCTCCGCCAGCCGGGGTTTGGTCGCAACTCCTTGCCCGCAACCCTTTCCGGGATTCCTGCCTCGCGACAGCGGTCCGGGTCTCCGACCCAGGACTCCGGCAGATACAACTCCCGGTCGATGAGCGCGCGACCTGCGCGGCTCGCATACGCCAGAAACACCCCGAGCTGGCAATTCTCCACACGCCCCGCAGTGCCGCAGTACTGCCGCTGAACCCCGGCGGACTTCACACCTTTCTTAACGAACCCCGTCTCATCCAGAACGAACACGCCGTCCGGACCTGCCAGCGCCTCGGCCACATACTCACGCAACAGGTCACGCAGTTCCTCAGCACTCCAGCGGGACCGGTTCAGGAAATGCTGCAGGCCGCCGGGATCGATGACCCCGGCAGCCTCAGCCAGCTGCCAGGAGTTCTTGCGCTCCACCGGCGCCAACAACCCCATCAGATACGACCGAGCCCACCGCCGCGGCTCAACCCGCCCGAACACCCCCGCCACCCGAGCGCCCAGATCATCGAAACCCGACCGCCACACCGAAACATCCTCAGCGACAACATCATCCACCATCACACCGAAGCATCGTGCCACGAACTACAGTGACACACAACAAAATACAACTGTCGCGCTAAGAGCTCCTATCGGGTTCGGTTGCTGAGTCGTCGCCAGCAGATCAGGGCGGTGGCGAGGTCGAGGAATCCGTGGTGGATGTCGGTGCGTCGTTCCCATCGGATGGCCAGTCGCCGGTACTGGTGGAGCAGGGCGAAGGATTGCTCGACGATCCAGCGGCCGGCGGTGACCTTGTCGCGGGTGCCGCGGCGCGCGATGTATCCGGTGATACGTCGTTGCCTCAGTTCGGAATACACGCTGGGGTAGTCGTATCCCTTGTCCGCGATCAGAGTGGTGATCCGGTGGCGGGGTCGTCCCGCACGCCCGCGCAGGGGGCGGACCCGGTCGAGCAGGGTGGTAACAGCAGATGGTCCTTGACATTCGCCGCCGACAGCGCCACCGCGAGTGGGAACCCGTTCGCGCAGGTCAGGATGTGGTGCTTGGAACCGGTCTTGGCGCGGTCGACCGGGCTCGGACCTGTTGCGGCGCCCCTTTTTTCGCCCGCACATGCGAGCCGTCAACCATGACCCGGTCGAAGTCGATCAGCCTGGCCGCGTGACAACGGGCGAGCACGGCCTGATGGATCTGTTCGAACGCTCCAGCGGCCTGCCAGTCCCGCACCCGCCGCCAAAAGGTCATTCCGGACCCGAACCCCAGTTCCTGGGGCAGGTCTTCCCACCCGATCCCGGTGATCAGCACGAACAAGATCCCCTGCAGCACCCGGCGGCCATCCATCTGCGGCGGTCCCGGTGTCCCAGCCGGTTTCACCGGCAATAGCGGTTCGATTACCGCCCACAACTCGTCATCCACGATCCACGGTGCTGCCACAGCGAAACATCCTGCACCACACCAGAACTCACCGACACCCGACCGAACCTGTTAGGAGCTCTAATGGCCGCGAGCGACGCATTGCCAGTCGTACAGGCCCATCCTGCCGCTGGGGTCCCGGAGCCAGCTGCCCAAGTGCAGGTCCTGGTGCAGCAGGGTTTGCGGGGCGCTGCGATACAATTGGAGCGCCCCGCAGATAGGCCGGATAGATCTCACCTCGCTGGTCGTAAATCGACCCGGGAACAATATCCTTGGACCGCTCCAGTCCGACCAGCACGCGCCGGGTGAACGCGATCTTGCGATTGAGGTCCTGCTGCCAGACCAGAGTGGGATGCAGGCCGGCCAGGTCCATCGTGAATCGCGGACTCTCCCAGAACATCCCGTGATATTTCGACAGCTCGATCACAATGTCCTCGGCATCGGCACGCGAGACCTCGTTCTGCTGCGGATCCGAAAAGTCCAGCCGCTGACGCTCAATCCTCGAGCAGCACCAGCGAACGGTGGGATTTCGCATCGTATTTCGAGTAGTACGCTCGCGGGCTGCGGACATCCAGGTCCGGTCGTATGCGGTTGTAGAAAATCGACTTCCCTGTGGCAATCCCAGTGATACCCAACAATATCCGTGATCCGAAGGTGGCCGTCGACTTCAAGAACAGATGTGTCGGCAGGCCGGCTTCATGTCCGACATCGTTGTAGCTCACCCGCAGCGCCCGCCGCGAACTCGTACCGTCGTCGCCGCCGGTCACCACCACGTCGGTGACCCACGCACCCGGGGCATCGCCGCACAGGACGAGGTCAGCCACTCCGGTGTGATTGCCTCTGCCGAACGCGGGATCTCCGACGCGTCATGCAGCTCGGGCGTCGGGCCGACGCGCTCCCACAGCATTGCGGTGCTGATCCTCGCAACCGTGGTCACGGTGCCCATTTTGTCGCTGGTTGTCATAACTTCCTACTTCCGGTTCGGCCGACAGCACTGCCGGCGCCATACGCCATCGTTTTCGTCCCCGGTCATGGCAGATGACCTCGAAACAACAGGTAGGCGACCGCCCGGATGAGCTCGACAAGTACTTCACTGAAATTGAATTCCATGCATATCCCCTGATCTAGATCGGATCGAATTTCTCGATGAGCCAGGTGTCGTCCGTCGCGGTGAGTGTGGCCACGACACTGCTGGCGGATTGTGCGGGAGTCGGCCCGTCGGCACTTGTCGTGCTCTGATTCACGAACAGCAGAACCCGCGCGTGCTGACCATCGATCGACATCAGCGACGCGGCCGAGACCGTTGCGGTGGTGGCGATCTTCTTCTCCTTCGACGCCGGAATGACCACGTCGTCGGTGAATTTCGAGTAGTAGCCCAGGAAGGGGCCGGTGAGCCGATGACGGGCCGCCGCAACGTCGGCGTCCACCGTGTCCGGCTTATAGGACAGCAGGGCCACCGCGCTGTCGCGCGCCTGTTGCACGGCGACCACACGAGCGTTCTCAACGCGGTCGGCTTCGATGAGTTTGTACTGGAATATCCCCAGGACAGCGGCCAGCGCGATGACCGCACATACGGAAGCACCGAGGATCAGGCTACGGTGACGACTCGGTTTCGTCGTCTCAACTGTCGGGCTCTCCTCCGTTACCGCATTCTCGGACTCGGCTACTGTGCTCGTCTCGATTTCTGTGCTCGCTGTTTCGGTCGCTGTACTCATGGCACCAGTTCCACATTCGAGGTGAGCTTCTTACCACCGGATTCTTCGACCGTTATCCGCATTCGCCATGCCTTCGGCGTCGGATTCGGCTCGGCAACGGTTCTGGTGGTTATACCGGCTCCGATCAGTACCTTGGCGGTGTTACCGTCGAGCGATTCCAACCCGGCCGCGTTGATGGTGCCCTCGGATGTCGACTTGGCCTGTTTGACGACGTCGGCGAACGATGCGGAGCGCGAGGAGAAGTCGTCCCGGAACGCCCCCGTGGAGCCATCGATGATGCGTTTGACGTCGGCGTCGGCTTGGTCCCACCGAATCGTCGTCAAATTCAGCGCCTGTTGTTCGGCCGCCGCGACGAACTCCTGACGCCGCGCCTGCAGCGTACGTTGCTCACCGAGGGCGTACTGCTGCCATCCTATGCCCGCGCCCACACCGGCCGCGACCAGCGCGGCTACCGCGCGCACGAGGCGCCGTCGCCTCCGGCCGACACCCTTTTTTGTCGCGTCGGGTGCCGCTTCGGAGCTGTCGTCGACCACCGAATCCGGCTGCTCGCGAACATGATCGGAATCGGTCGAGTCCGGCCGTTCGCGATCGATATCGTCGGCGGTCAGTGTGTCGCGGGAAGTACCAGTTGTCGCCATGTCGAGTCCTCCGATGGGCGTTTAGCGAGATTGGTCTGGACGTAGGTACGGCCGTCAGGGCCCAGATAAGTGCCTGATGCGGGGTCGTACGCAGCAACTCCCATGGGAGGTCCGATGGCCCCAACGCCGGTGCGACCGGAATTCGCGGAGGCAGGTGCAACACCGGTCGGTCCGTTTGGATCGCCCCCGCTCGGCACATTCGGACCACCGATCCATGGCGTGCCGTCGTTGAGCGGCACGTAACTCTTGTCGCTTTCGCACATCGCCGCGGTCGGTGCCTTTTTTGCAGGATTGTGGGCGCACGGAATGTTGCGCATGCCGCGTACATTGTTGGGCGAGTTCTGCGGTACTCGGCAGTAAAGGTCCTCGACAGGACGGTCCGGGTGATCCTCGAAAACCGGGCTGCGCCGCTGATCCGATGGTAGGTAGCCAGTCGTGCATACCCCTGGCAGATTCAAGTTGAGGTTGAAATCGAGGAACAAGCCCTTGTAGAGCGGGTCGCCCTTCAAGTTGGGCACCAACGTTGCGTCCAGCACGGCAACTCCCTGCGGCAAAAGCACCAGCAACTGTTCGAGATTGGCGTTGTAGGTGATAGCGATGTTCTCGATATTCACCAGATTGCCCAGCAGCACCGGCATGGTCAGGTCGAGTCGGCGCAGCAGCCCGGTCGCCTGGTCGGCAGCAGAGCCGGCGGTGTCGACAAGATTGCCGAAAGCGCCATTGTTGCTGCGTAATTGGGCCGTCAGGTCCGCCAAATGCGCTGCCCACGCGGCGATATCGCCGCGGGTCGAGGCCTGAGATTGCAGGACCGGACCGGACTTCTCGATGAGATCGGTGATCTGCGGCAGGTTGGCCCGGGCGCCGCCGCTCAGCGCCGAGGACGCCTCGAGGATTCTGGTGAGATCAGGGCCCTTGTCATTGAGGCCATTGAAACTCTCATCCACCACGGTGGCCAGATTCTGATTGGGGACAGCCGCGAGCCCCTTCTGCACGGTATCCATCAGGACGCCGATATCGGGCGGGATGGTGGTGTGGTCCGCAGGGATCACGTCCCCCTCGCGCAGTGCACGGGCGGCGGGATTACGCGGCACCAGATCGATGTACTGCTCCCCGATCGCCGAGCGGCTGTGTACATTCGCGTCGACATCGGACGGTATGTGTACATCGGACTTCAGCGTGAGGACGGCGCGCACTCCGGCGTTGTCAAGCTCGACACGTTCGACCTTGCCGACTTCCGTCCCGCGATAGGTGACGTTCGCGGTGCCGTAGAGTCCTCCCGCCAGGGGGAATTCGACCGACACGCGATAGCGTCCGACGCCAAGGTATTTGGCGGGCAGTTGCATGTACTGCAGCGCCATGATGGTTCCGGCCACGATGGACACCGTCAACACGATCGTCAACTGGATGATGACTGTTCGGTGCAGCCGCATCATTTCCCCCCGAGGTAGGGAAACACCAAGGGGTTTCCGCGTGTTGCTGGGCTTGGTTGGATTCCGACGCTGCGACCGAGCAGCGCCTCGATGCCGGTGAGCCGGCCTTCCAGCGGGGTCCCAACGAACATCGAGCTGTCGAGGCGGCTCAGTGTGAGATCGATGACGGCCGTCAGGTTCGCGTAATCGCCGCGCACCCAATTGCCGAGCGTGTCCATCGGCCACGGATAGGAGGCGAGTAGAGCCAGCGAGCGGGTCAGTGCCTTACCGGAATCGGCGAGCGAGGCCAGGACCGGTCCGAGGTTCTGCAGATTCTGCATGAGCGCTTCCTGGCTCTGCGAGATCGTGCTGTCGGCGACGGCACTGAAGTGTCCGATGCTGGTTACCGCGTCGGCGATCTTGGTGCGTTGCTCGCTGAGCACGGCGATCGCCTCCGGAATCGTCTCCAGTGCGGTGTCGACCACGGATTGCTGGGCCGCGACCTGCCCGGCGAGCCGGTCGAGGTTCTCGGTGGCGTCGATGATGTCGTCGCGCTGCTGATTCAGTCCGGCGATGAAGGTGTCCAATTGGGTGAGCAGCGAGCGGACGGTATCGACTCTAGAGGCGAACGCCTGGTTGAGCGCCTGTGTAATTTCTTGCACCTTGCCCAGCCCGCCACCGTTGAGCACCACCGACAGTGCCGACAGAGTCTGTTCGGTGGTGGGATAGGCGCCGGCGTCGGTCAGCGGGATGACGGCACCGGGGCGCAATTCTCCGGTCGCCGCACGGTCTTTCGGTGCGCTCAGCTCTATATGGGTCGAGCCGAGCAGACTGGTCTGACCGACAGTGGCGGTCGCATTCGCGGGCAGTCGGACGCCGCTGTCCAAGCGGACGGTGACCAGGGCGTGCCAATCCCGAAGTTCGATCTTGGTCACATTCCCGACGGTGACGTCGTTGACGCGGACTCGGGAATTACGTTGAACCGTAGTCACATCCGGCAGCTCGATCCGGACCTCATACGAACCCGCGCCACGGCCTTCGGTTCTGGGCAACGGCAGCGAATTCACACCCTGCCACCCACAGCCGGACATACCGCCGACGGTAAGCACTACCGAGACGACCACGAATGGGCGCTTCATCGCCGGCCTCCCGTCGGTGCCAGCATTCCGGCGATATCCGCAGGGGTCGGCGGCGCGCCGGGGCGCAGGCGATCCTCGCTGTAGGTGATCTCGTCCGGCCGCGCCACCGCTCCGGTTACGACGTTCTCACCGACCGGCGGCATATTGACCACTAGGTTTTTCAGCACCGGGCCGAGGTATTGCGCGCAGAGCCTCGCCGATTCCTTCGCCCCTTTCTGACTGGCCGCTTCGATAGCGCCACAAATGAATTGAATCGGGTTGGCGGCGTTGTTGAATGCGAGCATGCCGGTCAGCGCACCCTGCGCGGGCTGGTAGATGTTGACGAAGTTCTGGTAGGCGGTCGGCGCGGCATGCAGCAACTGCTTGAGATCGCCCGAACTCTCCTGCAGCGCAGCGACGATCGAATTCACCTGCTCCACGGTGGTGCCGAGGGCGTCACTGTTGTCGGTGAGGAAGCCGTGGATGTCGTCGACCGCGACATCGGTGTCGACGATGGCCTGTCCGAGCGCGCCGGGCTGGTTGTCCAGAGCAGTGGTGACGGCGGCCAGGTCCCTGTTCAGCTGGGCCATCAGGTCACTGCTGGAGGCGAGCGCCGCGATGAAGGTCTGCAGATTCGTGATGGTGCTGTAGATGTCGGCGGATTTGTCGCCGAGGATGGACATCGCGTTGGCGAGTTTGGTCAATGTCGCGCCCACTCCCGTCCCGCGGCCGCGCACATTGTCCGCTGCGGTGTCGATGAACGATCCGAACGCGCTCGGCTCGCCGGGGGCGGTCGGGGTCATCGAATCCGCCAATTTCTGCATCTGGGCACGGAAGTCGTCCCATTCCACCGGGACCGCGGTTCGTTTGATCGGGATGACCGCCCCGTCTTCGAGTTGTGGACCGCCGCTGTAGGCGGGTACCAGTTGGATGGCGCGGGCGGACACCAGCGACGGCGACAGGATCGCGGCTTTGGCATCGGCCGGGATCTTGTATTTCGAGTCGACGGAGAAGGTGATGCGTACGTGCTCGGGCTGTGGTTCGATGCGGTCGACCGTGCCGACCGCAACACCGAGGATCCGGATCTCGTCACCCGGATAAATGCCGTTGGCGTTGGCGAAGTTCGCCGACACCGTGACCCGATGGCTGCCGTACCACAGCCGCGCACCGACCAATGACGCGGCGACCAGTGCGATCACCACTACCAGCACCGCAAGGGATCCGCAGGAAATACGAGACATGGCCTTCACCGTCCTCCGTTCGGTACACCGGGCAGCAGGCCTAGTGGCAGCAGCCCAGGCGGCAAGAGATTCGGAGGAGCCGGGGCCGCCGGTGGTGCCGCCTGCGACGACGGCAGCGCCTGCTCCGGAGCCGTGAGCTGCGAGGGCAAAAGCTGCGCGGGGTTGAGGCCCTGGTCGGCGAATGCGGCGTCGATGAATGGCTGCAGCCACTGCCCCGGTACCAGGTTCGCCACGTATGCCTTGAAATACGGGCCCGAGCCGACCGATTCACCGAGCGAGAGCAGGTAGCGGTTGAGCAGCGTGATCGACTGCTGGATATCGGCCGTGTGCTTGTCGAGAATGCCCAGCACCGAATTGAGCCGCTCGAGTGCGGGCTGAAGCTGTTCGCGGTTGTCGGCGATGGTGCCGGAGATCTGTTTCGTTGCCGTCGACACATCGCTGGAGAACCGGGCCAGGGTGGCACTACGTGCCCGTAACTGCGCAAGCAGGACATTGGCGTCCTTAATCAACGTGACGATCTGATCGCTACGCCGGCTCAGCACCGTGGTCATCTCCGCGGCCCTGGTCAGCAAGTTGCGCAGGTCGCCGTCACGGGCGGTAACCGCATCGGAGAAACGGCCGACCGAGTCGATCGTCTGCTGCAGATCGGGCGCGGTCTGGCGGAGCGTATCGGACATGGTAGTCAGCGCATCGGAGACCTGTTTGGTGTCCAGCCCGCTGATCGTGGTAGTCAGATCGCCCAGGGCATCGGACAATTCATACGGTGAGGTTGTGCGATTTCGCGGGATGGCCCCGTGCAGCGCAGCCGTGCCGCGGGGGGTGATCTCGAGAGTTTTCGCACCCAGCACGGTGTGTGTTTTGATCGCCGCCTCGCTCAGATCACCGACGAACACCGCGTCGTCAACGGTGAAGGTCACCCGAACGGCTTGCCCGTCCAGGTCGGTGCTCTTCACTTTTCCGACCGACATTCCGGAAACCTGAACCACCGCACCGGATTTGAGCCCGCCGAGCTCGGCGAACTCGGCGCTGTATTCGTGGGTGCCGGAAAAGAACGGGATTTTGTCGTACTGCAGCGAGACCAGTACCAGCAGGAAAACCGTCGCGATACCAACGGCCCCGATCACGGTCTTGTTGCGCTCATCGAAACTCTTCACTTCGGCGTGCACCGTCCCGTGTTCTGCTCCGCGAGCTTGATGTACACTGGATTGCCTTTCGGTCCGTTGACTTTCAAGACGGCGTCGCACAGATAGAAGCTGAAGTAATCGCCGTAGAGGCCCAGGCGGCTGAGCGTCTTGTACGTCTCCGGCAGCCGGCCGAGGAGATCGTCGAAATAATCACGGTCACTGTCGATCTGGTTGGCGACCCGGCCGGTCTGGATGACCGTCGATTGCAGCGGCGGTCGCGCCTGCGTCAGCAGGTCCACGACCGTGCGCGATGCCCCATCGATACTGCTGACCGCCGCACCGAGGTCACTCGAGCGCTCCGCGAGGCCGCTGATCAACTGCTGCAATTTGTCGATGCCGGTCGTGAATTGGTCGGACCGGTCGGCGAACGAGGTGACCACAACGTTGAGATTGGCGATCACCGAGGAGACCAGCTGTGCGCGGTCGGCGAGCGCGGCGGTCAGCTGCGAGGTCTGCGCGAGAAACGACGCCACGGTGCCACCTTGGCCCTGGAAGATCGAAATCAGCTGCCCGGTAAGGTCGTTGACCTGCTTCGGGTCCAAGGCACGGAACAGTGGGCGGAACCCGCCGATCAGCGAGTCGAGATCCAGCGCCGGCGAGGTCTGTGCGGCGGGGATCGTCGCGCCCGCCGGCCGGGCAGCAACCGAACCCGCACCGACCTCCAGCGCCATATATCGGCCACCGATCAGGTTCTCGTATCGCACCGCGGCCTTGGTCCCCTCGGTGATAATGACCGCAGGGGTGATGCTGAAGTGCACGGCGACAACGTTATTCGGGCGCAGCTCGACCGAATCGACCTGGCCGACCTCTACCCCGGCGATGCGGACGAAGTTGCCCGAGCGCAGCCCGGACACATTCGCGAACTCCGCGACGTAATCGACTCGCTTGTCGAACCGGAGCTGACCGAACACCGCGAACGCGGCGAACATTGCGAGCAGGCCGACCAGCATGAACGCCACGAACCGGACGGTGGCCCCGGCAAGATTCTCTCTCATCGTTGATTTCCCATCGCGCCGAAGAGGTAGTCGACAAAGGACGGACTGCCGATTCCCGGCTGCGTCGGTAGATCCCCCGGACCGGTGCCCCAGCCGGTGTCGGTCACGAGCGCCTTGGGCGGGTAGTTCTGCGTCACATCCGGGAGCGATCCGCATCCCGGGCGGCCGTCCGGACCACCGCGGGCCCCATTCTTGGGCAGATTCTGCGGATACTTGTAGACGTTGTCGCCGAAGAGCAATCCACTGTCGACGATGATCGATTTGCCGGTCGCCCCACCCGCAGTCGAATTGCCGCCCATATCCAGAGCCCACTGCGCACCTTGCAGCATGCAGGTGAAGCTGGGGCTGTAGGTGTAAAGCAGCCGGCTGGTCGGTTCCAGCAGGTTGATCGCCTGAACGAGGTTGTCGTGGTTGGTGGTGGTGAAGTCGGCGCCGGTCTGACCGAGCCCGGCCACCGACACCAGCATGCTGTCCAGCACTGCCGACCGGGACGATATCGTCCGACTGGTCACCGCGGCATTGTCGAGGATCGCCAGTATGTCGGCGGCCGCGTCGCTGTAGGCGCCGGATGCCGCGTTCAGAGCACGAAAATCGTTCTGCACGACCGGTGTTCGCGGATTCAGCTCGCGCAGCACCGACTCGGAATCCGCCAGCGTCCGGCCGAGCTGCGGACCGCGGTTTCGCAGCGCGCTGGCCACCGCCTCCAGCGTGGCATTGAGCTTCGCTGGGTCGACCGCGTGCAATACATTCGTCAAACTCTCGAACACAGTGTTGACCTCGGTCGTCACATTGCGCGACGCGAGTACCGCACCGGCGGACAAGCGCTGGGACACCGCCGTTTCCGGGTCGACGAGATCGACGTACTTGGCACCGAATATGGTCGTGGAGCGGATCTCGACAGCCACGTTCGCGGGGATACGCGACACCTGCTCCGGCTCCAGTTCGAGCACCAGGCGGGTACCAGTCTGCTCGGTACTGATCGGACCTACCCTGCCCACCTGAACGCCACGGTATTTGACCTTCGCGCCGCGATCCATCACCAGGCCCGCCCGCGGTGCGGTCACCGTGACCGCGACGAAGGTCTTGTAGCTGCCGGTGAAGAACATGTATGTCGCACCGACGACCCCGACCAGGAACAGCACCAGCAGTGCGGTCCACCATCCCGGGTTGATCTGCTTGCGCCGCTGACCATGTTGTTGCCGCATCGCCCTCACGCCGCCAGATGCAGGTTGCCGGACTGCCCGTATACCGACAGCGAGATGGCCAGAGTGACCGACACCGACGTGATCAACGACGCCCGCACCGCACGCCCGACGGCCTCCCCCACCCCGGCGGGCCCGCCACTGGCGTTGAAGCCGTAGAACGAATGGATCAACATGACCAGCGTGGCCATGACCATCGCCTGCAGGAAAGACCACAGCAGATCGGTCGGGTTGAGGAACGTCCAGAAGTAGTGGTCATAGACGCCGACCGACTGCCCGTAGACGACGGTGGTGCCTACCCGTGCGGCTAGGAACGACATCAGTACCGCGACGGTGTAGAGCGGGATCGACACCAGCATCCCGGCCACGACCCGCGTCGAGACGAGATAGGTGATGGCGGGTACGGCCATGACCTCGAACGCATCGATCTCTTCGCTGATGCGCATCGCGCCCAGTTGCGCGGTGGTGCCGGCACCGATCGTGGCGGCCAATCCGATGCCCGCGGTCAGCGGGGCGATGACGCGCACGTTGAGGAATGCCGACAGAAAGCCGGTCAGCGCCTCGACCCCGACACTGCTCAACGAGTTGAAGCCTTGCACGGCGATCAGCGCACCGGCCGACAGGGTCAGGAACCCGACGATGACGATGGTGCCGCCGATCACCGCCAAAGCGCCTGTGCCCATACTCATGTGGGCGAACTGCCAGACGATCTCACGTTTGTAGGACCGCACCGCCGCGCCGCAGTGGTATAGGGCGCGGCCGAAAAACCTGGTCTGGTCGCCGAGGCGCTGCCACTCCGCCCATCCCCGCCGCAGTCGGCGCGAACTTCTGGGGAATCGATTGACGACGTTGTACATATCGCCCCTTTAGGCTGTCGCCTTGACGCCGACAGCGGTCACCACGACGTTGATGAAGAACAGTGCTACGAAGGCGAAGACGACGGTTTCGTTGACCGCCTGACCGACTCCGGTCGGGCCACCCTTGACGGTCAATCCTCGGTAACAGGCGATCAATCCTGCGCTGAGCCCGAACAACCCGGCCTTCACGATCGAGACGACGACCTCGGATGCGCCGGTGACCAGTGTCAAACCGGCCGCGAAAGCACCGGGGGTGACGTGTTGGACGTACACCGAGAACAGGAAGGCGCCGATCAAGCCGACGAGCGCGACCAGGCTGTTGAGCAGCAAGGCGACGGCGGTCGAGCCGATCACGCGCGGAAGTACCAACCGCTGCAGCGGATCGATGCCGAGCACACGCATCGCGTCGATCTCTTCCCGGATCACCCGAGCGCCCAGATCAGCGCAGACCGCCGTTGCGCCGGCACCGGACACCACCAGAACAGTGACCATCGGTCCGATCTGCGAGACGGCACCGAGTGCGGCACCGGCGCCGGACATGTCGGCGGCACCGATCTCGAGCAGCAGAATATTGAGCACGAACACGGTGAGAACCGTGAAGGGGATGGCGAGCATGAACGTGGGCACCATCGACACCCGGGCGATGAACCAGCACTGCAGAATGAGTTCGCGCCAGGCAAAGGGTCTGCGAAATGCGGCGATACCCGTATCGATCGACATAGCGAAAAAGTCACCCAAGGCGCGGACCACATCGCCTGCGGGTTTCAGGAAGCTGATCGGCCGTGCGCCGTCATCATTGACGCCCGGCGTGGCTTCGATAACACGTTCCTGGGGGGCAAATGCCCATTCAAGAATTTTCACAGCACGTCATTTCGATCGATTCAGTATTTGAAATGGCGGTGATCCGCTCGTGTGATGGCGATCACAATTCACTCTACCGTGGCTACGGTATCACCCAACGTGATGTGTGACAACAAGTTGTTCGACAGCTTGTTGGAACGTCGTTCTCCCTTTTCAGCAGCCCTTCTGACATGTTGTCCGACAACCTGTTACAAAGTACCTGTGGCCTCAGTAACGCAATCCTCGAGACAGTCCGGCGATGCACGACGACAGAAGGTGACCGACGCACTACTGCAGGGACTCCGCCGACTTCTCGAACCCGGCGCCAGCTTCACCGAGATCAGCATCAACCGACTCTGCAGGGAATCAGGCGTGCCTCGCGCCCAGTTCTATGCCTGGTACGAGGACAAGGGCGCATTCATCCGCACAGTGACCGATGACCTTTTCAAAATGGTGGACGAACAAGCGGCGCAATGGTGGCCCGACCCCCTCGCGCGCTCACCGGATCAGACCACCAAGATCGGCGCCGCAGTCCTGCGCCTCTACCGCGAAAATTACCCGATCTTCGCGGCCCTCGCCGATACCGCGGTATACGACAGCGCCGTCCGGGAGCATTTCGAGGAAAGTCTGGCTCAGGTGACAAACCGCATCACCGAGGTGATACAGCAGCGACAAGCCGACGATCCCACTCTGGCCGCATTGGACGCCGCCGAGCTGGCCGATATTCTCACCTACACTTTCGAGCGCACCTGCTATCGACATACCAAGAATGCCGACGATGCGACCATCGACCGATTGGCGAGAACAATTACGAGTATTGTCCTGTCGACGATTTACGGCCGGGTGGACCACAAATAACGGGACCCCCCGATCAGTCCACGGCGAGCAGGCGGCGCGCGACCTCGGCGCTCGCAGCCCGCAGATGTTCGGGGAACTGCGGTTCCGTACCGTTGTTCGGAACCATGGTGTAGCCGGCGATCATATGCACCAACACATCGGCAATAGTGTCGGCCGGAAGTACGCCCCGAACTCTGGATTCGGGGCGTTCGGCCAGTGCGAGCCGGATCATGTCCGCGAAGGTCCTGCGCACCACCTCCAACGGCGACGGCTCACCCGAGGTCCCGAAGTGGACCAGATTCGCCGGTTCGTTGACCGCGAGGAACCGAATGACCGGGTGCGAGACACACACCTCGAATGTCGCCACGATGAGCTCGACCGCCCGATCCACCGGCGAACTCACACTCGCGGCCCGCGCCACGATCGCATCGATACCGAGCCGCACCTCGCGCTGAAACATTTGGTCGAACAGCGAATCACGAGATCCGAAGCGGCGGAAGATCGTTGCCCGCGAGACCTCGGCGCTGGCCGTAACCTGATCGATGGTCACCTTGGTTCCGTTGGCCGCGGCCAGATCGCGCATCGCATCCAGGATCCGCAGGTCGGTCCGATCGAAGTGCCGTGCTGGCTGGACGAGCGTGGGCATCCCCCCGATAAGAATCATGCGGTCGGCTCCATCGCGGTGACCGGCGTCGTCGGGCTGCGCCGTACCGCCGGATCGCCGACCGGCTCGCCCTGGCGCGCCCGATCGTCCTGCGCCGCTTCGCGTTGAAGATTCCGGAGCCATGGCGAGAACAGTATCCCAGCAGCCAACACGAGATTCATCGTGACGGCCGCGATCGCGGCCACCCAAGTCCAGACCGGTCCCGGCTCGGCATTGAGGGCTACGTACATCGGCCAGGTCGCGATGACAGCGAAACCGACGAAGCCCAAAGGATAAATCGCCAGTAGCCACAGCTGACGCCTGCCCCGCAGGTACTTCTTCGCGTAGAGCAGAACCGCGCCGCCCATGATGGGAAAGGCTCCGTTCTGGATGATCGAGTACAGCGGAAGCCCGAAGATGCGCACCGGATTGTCGCCGTAGTACACGTGGGCGCCCGTCTGAGTGAAAGTGATCTCGACGGCACAGTTCACCAGCCCGCCCGCGATCCACAGGCCGACGGTGCGCGCGGTGGAAGGCCCCTTCTTCAAGACCTGGTAGCACGCCCAGAACCCGAGCGGGAAGTACGCCGCGTAGGTCAGGACCAGGTAGAACGGCATCGGCCGCCCGAGGACCTCACCGATCACCAGCGGCGAGTTGGGCGGATACCAGGTCGCCCCGAGCCAGTCACCGACCGATTCCATGAAGAAACAGATCGCGCCCGCAGGGACGAGCGTGATCCACAGCCAAGTGCGCTCACGCCGGGCAAAGATCGGCATGAGGATCAGCGTGACCACCGTGGCGATTGCGGCACAGACGGTCCACGCCCAGCCCGCCGCCGGGTGCCCCACCAGCGTGTCGGGCGGGTCGACGAATAAGTCACGCAACATTGCACACCTTCCATGCCAGGCACCGTCTCCCGGGTCCCGCCTGAACCATCTATCAAGAAAAGACTCACGTCTTGGGGCTAACTAGAGATTGACATCACACAATACAGCATGTCAATCTCAATTCAGCTTCACAATATGCGACACACTTGCAGTTTACGTCTCATCGAGGAGAGTGCGATGTCTACTACCGCAGCCAAATCCCCAGCGGACGCAGCGACGAAAGCACCGGTCGGGTACCCAACTCATGTCCCGGAGCGAGACCTCTCGCCGTTCCGCCTTCCCAAGAATCCACCGGGACCACGTGGCATCCCCGTCCTCGGCGTCGCGCCGGCCATGGCGCTCAATTTCTGGGAGTGCGCGCGCAAGATCGCCGACGAATACGGCGACATCGCTCGCCTGCCGTTCCCCACTCGCAAGCCGGTCTACCTGATCAGCAATGCCGACCTCGTCGGCGAGGTCTTCGTGCGCCGCCCCAAGAACCATTGGAAGGGCCAGATGCTCGGGCCGATCTCCGAGGGTCTGCCCGCTTCGCCCATGCCGACCTCCGACGGCGAGCCGTGGCGCAAAGTACGCAGCCTGGCGCAGCCCCACTTCACGATGCGCAGCATGAAGACGCTCAACAGCGTGATGCAGCCCGCGATCGACGAACACATCGACAGCCTCGATGCCTTGGCCGGCACCGGTGAGACCATCAAAATGGAAGCCGTCCTGTCGACGATGACCATGGACGTGCTGATGCGGGCAATGTTCACCCGCCGCCGCGACCCGCGGCAACTCCTCGAACTGGGCAAGGACTACCGTTCGGCGACACTGGGATCCGCATTCCGGTGGGCGCTGTTCTGGGCGCCGTCGGTGCTGCGCAAACCGTTCACCCGCAGCGGCGACCAGTCGCGCGACAAACTGGTCGCGTTCATTCGATCGATGGTCGCTGAACGGCGCGCCAACCCGACCGACGATCCCGACCTGCTCAACGCGCTGCTCAACGCGACCGGTGAGGACGGCACACTGTCCGACGATCAGCTCACCGCCGAGCTCTACACCCTGGTGCTCGCCGGGTTCGAGACCACCGCGGCGGCACTGAGCTGGACGTTGGCCCTGCTGTCGATCAACCCGGCGGCCTGCGAACGCGCCGAAGCCGAAGCCGACTCCATCGAGGGCGCACCGGGTTTCGACGACCTCGGCAAACTGACCTACCTGCGGGCCTGCTTCGACGAGGCCCAGCGCATCCAGGGCATCCCGTTCTACTCGCGGGATTCCTATGAGGAACAGGAACTCGGCGGCTACCGTATTCCTGCCAACTCCATCCTCCTGGCCAGTCCTTATGCCCTGCAACATGATCCGCGCTACTGGCCGGAGCCGGACAAGTTCTCGCCCGAACGCTGGCTCGAGGGCGAGACCGAAAAGAACGCTTGGCTGCCGTTCGGTGTGGGACCCCGCCGCTGCCTGGGCATGCATATGGCCAATACGGAGGCCACGCTCTTCCTCGGTCAGGCCTTGCAACGCTTCCGCTTCCGGACGGCACCGGGATTCACGCCGAAGCGGTACTTCCACCTGTCCACATCGGTCAAGGGCGGCTGCGAGATGACCATCGAACGCCGCGTCCGCACGCAGGCCTGAATCGGCCCGAAAGGAAAAAACATGGCCTACGTCATCACCGCGCCCTGTGCGACCAGTAAGGACGCCTCGTGCTCCGGAGTATGCCCGGTCGAATGCATTCACCCGACCCCCGACGAGCCGGGTTTCGCCGAGGCCGAACAGCTCTACATCGATCCACTGGAGTGCATCGACTGCGATGCGTGCATGGCCGCGTGCCCAGTCGACGCCATCTTCCCCGAAGAACGACTCCCCGCCGAACATGCGGGTTACGCCCGCATCAATCGGGAGCACTACAGCTAGGAAACCCCTGCCATGTCTGTCGACCGGACACCCCCGCTGGCACCCCCGCTGGACCGAACACACCGGATCGCGATCGTCGGCTCCGGTCCGTCGGGATTCTACGCCGCCTCGGAACTGCTCGCCCGCACCGGCGCGGAGATCGACATGTTCGACCGGCTGTTGACACCGTTCGGACTGGTACGAGCGGGAGTGGCACCCGACCACCCCAAGATCAAAACGGTGACCCGAGTCTTCGACAAGACCGCACAACACCCCCGGTTCCGATTCATCGGGAATGTCAGTGTGGGACAGGACATCACGCCGAATACCTTGGCGAAGCACTACACCGCCGTTATCTACGCCCACGGCGCGTCGAAGGGCAGAACACTCGATATCTCGGACGCAAGGCTGCCGGGTAACCACACCGCGACCGAACTTGTCGGGTGGTACAACGGACATCCGGATCGCAGTCGACTCGAGGTGGATCTGTCGGGCGAGCGCGCGGTCGTGATCGGCAACGGTAATGTCGCTATCGATATCGCCCGCATGCTCGCCACCGGCACTGATGAGCTCGCGACCACCGATATCGCCGACCATGCCCTCGCGGCGCTGCGCGACAGTCGCATCCGGGAAATCGTGGTCCTCGGGCGGCGTGGGCCCGAACATGCCGCCTTCACCCATCCAGAACTGCTCGAACTCGGCCAGATGTCCGCGGCCGGGGTGCAAGTGCTGACATCGGATCTGGGCGATGTGCTGACCAATGCAGCCCAAACCCATGACCTGTCACGCACACTCATCCTCGAAACGCTGTATCGGTATGCCACGAACGACGCACCGCACGCGGGCAAACGGATCGTGTTGCGGTTTCACTCGACACCCGTGGAAATCATCGGTGACGAACGGGTCGAAGCGATTCGGATCACCCACCCCGCAACCGACGCCTCGGCACCGAATTCCATTGTGACGCAGACACTGCCGACCGGCCTCGTGGTGCATGCCATCGGCTACACCGGCTCGCCCATAGATGGACTTCCTTTCGACAACGAGCGCGGGATCGTCCCCAATGACAAAGGCCGCGTGCACGCGGCCGATGACCCCTTCGCCGGTATCTATACGACGGGCTGGATCAAACGCGGGCCTAACGGGATCATCGGCACAAACCGCCTCTGCGCCAAGGAGACAGTCGAAACCCTCCTCGATGACCTGGAGACCGGCCGACTTCGACCGCGACACACGTCCGCGATCGACATCGACACCACCATCGCCTCCGCAGCGCCTCGCCATACCTACTACGAAGATTGGAAACATATCGACGCCGAGGAATGTCGGCGCGGCGCGGCGCGGAACCGGCCCCGCATCAAACTCACCGACCACGAAGAGATGCTGGCCGTCGCTACCCGGCACCGTGCACCGCATGAGCTGACATCATCCGAGATCTGAACCCACTACCTGGTGCAGAGCCCATCGCGGGCTCTGCACCAACTCGCGCCGGCCCGTGATAGTGAGACGATCATGAGCCTTTCGACTACCGACATGCTGGACGAGGTCGACGGCTTCTGCACTGATCGATACACTGCGGGGCATCGCGTCTGGTGCAGCTACCGTCGGCGCCCAGTTGACGATGGTCTCGAATTCGCCGATCGCGCTCTGCCCGAGGACGTTAACTAGTCCTGTACAGAACTCGCGGCTCACCCCTCGGTACACCAGCTCATGGATATGGTCGGTGGTCGGCGTCCGGTCGGGCTCGAGATCGTGTACGGCCTGCATGGACTGCGCGAACGTGCGAACGACACGACGCTCGAACGGTTCGGGTGCGGTGTTGTGCACAACGGGCTCGGCATGATCGTCGAACAAGGTCGGCTGCTTGGGATCTGGTGGCTCGGGTTCCGGGATCGGTACCAGCACGGGGATGACGTAGGAACCCCGTTCTGTGTGCCCCATAAACGCTTCTCGGACCACATCGCCACCGACGTGTGAGGTAACTGCCGGCGATCTGAGCCTGTTCCCACCGCGCCGTCGTGGCGGTTGCGCACAGCATCATCCGTGCGGAGCTGATCAGCTTCGTTGCTGCCTCCAGTGGGATCTTGTCGACGATGCGATGGTCGTTCACCGCCCGAAGATGCGTGACATCGAACCGCATGTACCGCACGGCATCGGAGGTGTCCTTGACGTCGCGCTGCTCGGCGTGGGCGAGCCGCCTCAGTACTGAGGCGATCAATACATCGTCCGGGTTGTTCGGTACACCGATGCGGGCGTCACCTTTCACCCAGAGCGTTCCACCAGGGCCTGGCGGGTTGGAGGACCACCCGTGGACTCTGAGGTAGCTCAGCAGATCCGCCAGGGTCGGTAGGAAGACCATGTCAGACATCCGCGCCGTCGCCTCTCGATCCGGTGAAGCTAGCCTCGACCGCCTTCAACCACCACTGCAGTGTGTCAGCCGTCAGCCGCTGCGTCTTCGGGACGACGATGTTCTGGCCATCCTGGAGTGTGTCGACTCTGACCCAGAAGGCGGCGGCACGATGCAGGGTCGCGTCGTCATGATGGTGCAGCCAGGACAGCTGTTCATCGGGGTCAACGATCACCAGGACGAAGTAGACCGAAACCCCGGAGCGCTGCCAGTGCTTGCGCCAGCTTTCATAGATCGGCCAGGTTGCTGTCGAACCGCCCTTCAGTCGGAACTGTCCGGTGCATTTCACTTGTACTCGTACCGAGGCGATCGCAAAGTCAACGGCCCCGTCAACTGCGAGGACGTCCTTGTCCGGGCTGGTCTCCTGAAATCCGACTCCAGCTGCCTCAGCATCAACGGCTTCTGGTCGCTGCCCCAGGCCAGGGTCGTGATCACCGACCGGAAGGACGAATGCCGCGATCCCGTTGGTTTGGTCCGTCGCACCGATACCTTGGGTCCCGTCAACCGCGGAACACGCACAGGCACAGCCGATCTCAAGAGTGTGAACCCCTACTCGCATTCAATTGATGCTTGTCAGCACCGGTGTCTGCCGATACGCGCGTCACCCCACGCGCTTTTGGCCGGCGCATCGTCAAGCCGTCGCCGTTCACGCCGCTGTGCGATCTGAAGCTGGTGGAACTCGTGCAGGACTTGTTGCCGCCGGGTGTGCTCAGTGTGGTCAGTGGCGATGACGAGCTCGGCAAATGGATGACCGCGCACGAGGGTATCGCGAAGATCGCCTTCACCGGCAGCACCGATACCGGCAAGCACGTCATGCGACGCTGGGCTACCCGACGGTCGATGATGCGCGCGGTGCGGTCGGTGAGCAGCACGGCTGGGCGGCCAGAGCGCTCAGTGCCGAAGGAATGATTCCTTCGAGGCGCACGATTCGAGGGTGTGCAGGACGTTCAGGGCCGGTGATGTGCCGGCGCAAGCACATCACTCACTACGAGAACATGGCGAACCTCGACCGCGGCGACGACGGCGGCTCGTCGAACCGCGAGTGCGGCGTCGCGTGGTTACGCCGCTTCAACGGCCCGGTCCGCCGAGACGTGCCGTGTCCGAAATGTTCGCCAGCCGAACCCTCCCCGACGCTACCGTCCGCTGTTGCTCGTCGGTGATATCAACCTCCCAGAGCTGTTGTGTCCGCCCGCGGAAGATCGGAGTGGCCACGGCGGTAAGCGTGGCTTCCCTGGTCGCGCGCAGGAAATCGGTGGAGTTGTTGACACCGACGACATGGCCGCGTGCACCGAGCCAGAGCGCGGCAGCGGTGCTGGCCACCGACTCGACGGCGGCGCAGTAGACACCACCGTGCTGAATTCCCGCAGGCTGATGCAGACTCGGCGTGACCGTCCACTGCGCCCGTACCCGATCGGGCCCGAGTTCGAGGTACTCGAGCCCGATGAGCGCATCGAATCCATCGCCCAACGTGCCGGTGTGCACTGTGGCGAGCGGATCAACCCGATCGCGCGTCTCTGTCACGTTTCTGCCGTCGGTCATCAGTGTCCTTTCTCTTCAGGAATTGCGAGGAAGTAGGCGGCTCCGCCGCGCACGAAGGCGAGTGCCCACAATGGGCACAGGAAGATTCAGGTCCGCCGCGCCTGTGGCGTCGGCACCGATTCGGCGAAGATCTGGCGGCACCAGCAGCTCACGCCAGGCTTGCTGCCGGGGTGGGTAAGGGGTTCGAGTGGCGTGCCATTTTAGGAAAGCCGACAGGATCGAATTGCGAGCTGGTCCGACTCGAGCGGCCATCGACTCATCGCAGCGCGGTCATGAATCTCACCCGGCCCGCCGCCTACGCTGCAGGTGTGACGTAATCAGTCCTGCCAGAACGCCTTCGACAGGTTCCTACGGCGCTCACGCCGCTCGCGGTCGGTGAAGTCGGCGATCCCCGCAGTCTTCGTGCGGCCGATCCACTCGGACTCCAGCGCGAGACCCGCGGTGATACTGTCAGCGCCGTAGTTGAGGCACTTCTTGGTGCGCTCAACGACCCGCGCCTCCTTCGCGAGCATCACCTCGATCAGCGACTCGACCTCGGCGTCCAGTTGCTCAGGGGTCGTGACGCGGTTGACCAGGTTGTACCGCTCAGCCGTTTCGGCATCGAACAGCGCGCCGATCAGGTTCCACTCCTTGGCCTTGCGACGCCCGGCGACCGCGGCCAGCCGGTTGGTGCCGCCCCAACCTGGCGTGATGTCCCAGTCGATCTCCGGCATGCCCCACCGCGAGCGATCCGTGGCGACCACGAAGTCGCAGACCAACGTCAGCTCGAGACCACCGCCCACAGCAATGCCGTCGACTTTGGCGATCGTTACCTGGGTGAGGTCCTCGATGATTCTCGATGTCTCCTGATAGAGCCGGATCTGTCTGCCGATGATCGACTCGTCCCACTCGTTGAACTCGGAGACATCATCGCCCGCGCAAAAGGTCTCTCCCGCGCCTTGGAATACGACGATGCGACACGCCATGTCGTCGCGGATCACCCGCACAGCCTGGTTCAGCTGCTCGGACAGGTCCCGGTCGAGGGCGTTGTTCACCGCGGGCCGGTTCAACGTCACCGTCGTGACCGGGCCCGAGCACTCGACGATCAACTTCTGCTCGCCGCTCATGCCAACCTCCTGGTTACTTGCAAATAAAGACTTACTTGCAAAACAAGACCATAGGCGCGAATGGTTCGGCAGCGCAAGTGTTAGATTTGCTGGTCGCAGGTGCTGTCGAGTAGGGGGACGATGTCCGCGTGAACGACTTCGAGCCGAGGCCGGACGCGATCTACCTGACCTCGCAGGCCGTCGGCAACGCCTGGTCATGGCTGGTGATGCGGGAGGCACTGCTGCACGGCGTGCACCGCTTCGCCGACTTCCATGGCCGGCTGGGCATCGCGCGCTCCACCTTGAGCGCCCGACTGTCCCACCTCGTCGACAGTGGTCTACTGATGCGCGGACTCGGAGACGCCGCCGACGAATATCTGGTCGCACCCGCGGGCGAGGACTTCTTCGACTGCCTGATGACCGCGCTGGCGTGGGGTGACCGGTGGTGCGTCAAGGACAGCGAAGAACCACCCCTGCGGGTTACCCACCGACAGTGCGGCGGCCCGGCCTCTCCGGAGCTCCACTGTGCTGCGTGCCGGAAAGTTGTTGTGGCACATGACGTATACGCCGAGCATGCGGAACGCAGACTGGGCACGACCCGGATGCCCGGGCGCTACCACCGCGCGCCCGATTACGGCCTGCTCGAGCGCAACCGCCCATGCTCCATTGCGCGCACGCAGACGGTTCTCGGCGACCGGTGGAACTGTCTGGTAGTACGCGAGGCATTCTTCGGCGTCCACCGCTTCGACGAATTCCGCACGAACCTGGATATCTCGACGAACATCCTCGCCGACCGACTGTCCCACCTCATGGAGCACGGCGTACTGGCCCGCACTCCGTACCAACAGCGGCCGACCCGGTACGCCTACCACCTCACGAAGAAAGGGCTCGATCTCTACCCCGTCGCGCTGGCCATCATCGCGTGGGGTGAGCGCTGGAAGGCTTCCGGCGGGCCGCTCGTGCCGTTGACTCATATTCCGTGCGGGACGCGCCTGCACGCACTACTCTGCTGCGGGACCTGCTCGGATCCACTGACTCTGGCCGAGGCAGACATCGCCGAGACCGCGAGTGCTGGCAGGACGACACGGAACGCCGGCAAGTGAAATGAGAAAGGCCCCGCGGACGTCGCCATGAGGTTCCGCGCTCGAGCCTCTCATCGATCATGTTCCCTGACCGTTCAGCAGCATCCGCACGATCCGATCGCCCGCTTCCTCCGGGGTTGCCGGGCCGTCGGAGTGGTACCACAAAACGGCATAATTGAGAGCGCCCAAGACGACTTTGACGAACAGTGGGTCCATTCGAGGCAGCTCGCCGGAGCGTACGCCGATTTCGACGATGTCGGTCCACACCTGTTCCACCTCGTCGCGCAGTCGCTGCAAATCACGACGCCGGTGCCCGGTCAGCGAGTCGATCTCGCGCAGCGTCACTCGCAGCTCGAGCCGATGGTCGGCCACCTGCCGCATGTGCTCACGCGCGAGTTCGTGCAGCTTCTCGGTCGCGGTCAGATCCGATTTCAACAAGTCGGTACCGATGCGCAACACCCTCGCGATATGAGCGCGGCAGATCGTGAACAGCAGCTCCTCTTTGGAACCGATGTGGTGGTATAATGCACCAGCACCGATACCGGCCGCCCTACCCAGTTGCGCGACGCCCGTCGCCGCGTAGCCCTGGCGAGCGAAGAGTTCCGTCGCCAGGGCGATAATCCGATCTCGGGTGTCGCCCGATCGCACGCTGTCGGCAATGTCACCCTTCGCGCCGGTCGCGCGCGGTGTCGCCGCACCAGCCATCGTCCCTCCTGGACTCGTAACCTTCCGACTGATTATAATGTAGCGAGCACTCAATATGTTGCTGACGTTCCGGCGGAACAGCGACCCGGACGCAGGCTCGACTGAAATCAACGAGGTCACAATGGAATTCGATGGCAAGGTAGTGGTCGTCACCGGCGGCAGCCGCGGCATGGGGCAGGAGATTAGCCAAGCCTTTGCTGCCGAGGGCGCCCATGTCGTGGTGGCGAGCCGGAAGGTCGCCGATTGTGAGGTAGTGGCGAAGGGGGCCGAAGCGCTGCACGGTCGCCGGGCGCTCGCCGTGGCTTGCAACGTCAGCGACTGGGCACAGTGCGACACCTTGGTCGACACCGTGTACCAGGAATTCGGCCGGGTGGACGTGCTGGTGAACAACGCCGGACTGTCACCGCTGTACCCGTCGATCGATCAGGTCACCGAGGCGTACTTCGACAAGGTGATCGGCGTGAACCTGAAAGGCCCGTTCCGGTTGGCATCGGTGATCGGCGCTCGGATGGCGGCGGCCGACGGCGGCTCGATCATCAACGTTTCCTCGATCGAAGCGATACGCCCGGAACCGAACGCGATCCCCTACGCGGCCGCCAAGGCCGCGCTCAACAACCTCACCGAGGGCTTGGCGCAGACCTTCGGGCCATCCGGCGTTCGAGTCAACGCGATCCAATGCGGACCCTTCCTCACCGACATCGCCGACGCATGGACCGAGGAAATGCGAGTCCAGTTCGACAACCAAGCGGCCCTGCGCCGCTGCGGCAACCCGGACGAAATCATCGGAGCAGCACTGTATTTCGCGAGCGAGAGGGCGTCGTTCTGCACCGGCGCCATACTTCGGCTAGACGGCGGGATCCGATGACCTGCGCCACCGCGAACACGAATTTCGGTGTTCCCGGGGTCGAGTTGTCCGCGCTCACCGGCTGGATGGACATCGAAGGCCTCGAGCACGGGCCGCTGACGGATTTGCGCGCCATCGGCGGCGGCACCCAGAACATCATGCTGCGATTCACCCGCGGCACACGGGAATTCGTACTGCGCCGCGGCCCGCTGCATCCGCGTGCGGCGACCAATGACAATCTGCGCCGGGAGATGCGACTGCTGGCGGCACTGGCCGGCACCGCGGTGCCACATGCCAGGCTGATCGCCGGCTGCTCCGATGAATCTGTGCTGGGCGAGTCGGTGTTCTATCTCATGGAGCCGTTGGACGGTTTCAACGCCGCGATGGAACTTCCGGCACTGCACACCTTGGACGTAGGCATTCGCTACGGAATGGGGCTCGCCGTCGTCGACGCGCTGGCCACTCTGAGCACGGTCGATTACCAGGCAGTTGGGCTGGCCGATTTCGGGCGGCCCGAGGGTTTCCTCGAACGCCAGGTGCCGCGCTGGCTCGGCGAGCTCGACTCGTACGCGCGGCTGGACAATTACCCCGGCCACGGCCTACCCGTCGAGTCGGTGTCCGAATGGCTGACCCGTAACCGTCCGGCCGATGGGCCGATCGGGATCATGCACGGCGACTACCACCTCGCCAACGTCATGTTCGCACCCGACGGACCGCAGGTGGCGGCGATCGTGGACTGGGAAATGTGCACGATCGGCGACCCACTCCTGGATCTGGGATGGCTGCTGGCCACCTGGCCGGAACCCGGTCAGCGGACTGACGTCATCGGCACCGTGCTGGCGGACGCTGGCGGTCTACCGCCCGCGCATGAGCTGGTCCGGCGCTACGGCGAACGCACGGGATTCGATGTGTCGGCCGCGGATTGGTACACCGTCCTGGCCTGTTTCAAGCTCGGAATCATCCTGGAGGGCACCCACGCCCGGTCCCGCGCCGGACTCGCACCAGCCGATGTGGGGCACCGCCTGCACAACACCGCTGCGGCCTTGTTCGCCCGGGCACGCAACCTGATCAACCGCAACTGATAGAACTCACGATTCGAGGACCGTAATGGCATGGGATTTCTCCACCGATCCAGAATTCCAGAAGAAGCTGGACTGGATCCGGGATTTCGTCCGCAGCGAAGTGCTTCCGCTGGAGACACTCGAGCTGGATTGGACACAGCTGCGTCGCGCGATCGCGCCACTGCAGGAGCAAGTGAAACAGCAGGACCTGTGGGCCGCACACTTGGACCCGGAACTGGGCGGACAGGGCTACGGCCAGGTCAAGCTCGGACTGATGCACGAGATCATCGGATCCAGCTGGCTGGCACCGCTGGTCTTTGGCAACCAAGCCCCGGATTCGGGCAACAGCGAAATCCTCGCCGCCGCAGGCAGTCCCGAACAGCACCGGCGGTGGCTTCAGCCGCTGCTGGCCGGTGAGATGTATTCGGCCTTCGCACTGACGGAGCCGGGTCACGCCGGTTCGGACCCGACTCGCCTGTCCACCACGGCCGTTCGCGACGGCGACGAGTGGATCATCAACGGCCACAAGTGGTTTGTTTCCAACGCATCGACAGCGGACTTCATCATCGTCGTGGCCGTGACCGACCCGGAAGCCGAAAAACACCGGCGCGCATCACAATTCATCGTCCCGGCCGATACCCCCGGCGTACGGATCCTGCGTGACCTGGCCACCATGGAGCATCCGATCACCCAGCCGAACCACTATCCATCCCACGCGGAGGTGCTGTTCGACAACGTTCGGGTACCGGCTACCGCGCTGCTCGGCGGCGTCGGCGACGGATTCCGCATCGCACAGAAACGGCTGGGACCTGGCCGCATCCACCACTGCATGCGCTGGATCGGGCAAGCCAAGCGGGCCTTCGAGATGATGTGCGAACGCGCCGTCTCCCGCGAACTGCACGATGGGACGCTGGCGAACAAACAGACCATCCAGAACTGGATCGCCGACTCGGCCGCCGAGATCCAGGCCGCCCGCCTGATGACATTGAACGCGGCATGGATGATCGATCAGTACGGCACCGCCGCCGCGCGCAAGGAAATCGCGTTCATCAAATATTTCGGCGCCAAGGTGCTCCACGATGTGATCGACCGCGCGATCCAGACTCACGGCTCACTCGGCTACTCCGCCGATCTTCCGCTGGAGGGAATGTATCGGGCAGCGCGTGCGGCCCGCTTCTACGACGGTCCCGACGAGGTGCACCGCGACAGTGTTGCCAAGGTGATCCTGCGCGCCTACACGCCCCCGGCCGGAGATGTGCCCACCGAACACGTCCCCACCCGTCGAGCCGCAGCCCAGGAACGATTCGCAGAGCTACTCACCGCCACTGCTGGCTGAGTACACGAACCCCAAGAGCGGCGAAAGAGTAGCGGCGCACCTCGCCCTACCGTTGCGCCGACGGCACTGTGGAGAAGCAATGATCACGACATCCGGTCGGCACGCGACGACGGAGGCGAGCATCGAACCCGCACGTTCACGCCGACGCCATTGGAACAACCAGGTTCGCCGCCACGCCCTGATGATCCCCGACCACCCGGCGCTACGGTTTCTCGACCGCACTGTGACGTGGAGAGAACTTTACGATCGGTCGAGCGCGCTTGCGGGTGCCCTTCGGCAGCGCGGAATCGAGCCGGGTGATCGGGTCCTGACCGTCATGCTCAATCGGCCCGAATATCTCGAAACGCTCCTGGCGGTCACAGCCGTCGGCGCGATCGCAGTCCCGATCAACATCAGAATGAGTGCGGGCGAGGCGGTCTTCATCGCCACCGACGTCGGCGCGAAGGCGGTCATTACAGACGACGCGATGGCCGAGTTGGCAGCCACCGTTGCAGCCGACTGCCCTGACATCGAGTTCGTTGTCGGCGTCGATGGTTCACAACAGGGACAGTTGCGCTACGAGCAGTTGATCTCCGACACCATGGGCGAGCTACCCGATATCGATGTGCACGATGACTCGATCGCATTGATCCTCTACACCTCGGGCACCACGGGAAGGCCCAAGGGCGCGATGATCACGCACGCGAACCTCAACGCGATCTGTATGGCATTCATCGATTCTCTGTCCTGCCGACGTGGCGATGTCGTCTCGGTCGCGGTACCGCTGTTTCATATCGGCGGCATCGCGTCGGTGCTCCCGCAGTTGTACTTCGGTGGTCCGGCGGTGATCCATCCGATGGGGGATTTCGATGCCGACCGCACCCTCGACCTTTTCGAGCACGAGGGAACGACATGGGTGTTCCTGGTCCCGGCCCAATGGCAGGCGGTGGCGAACGCCCAACTGCGCCGACCCCGCAACACGCGTCTGCGAGTGCTCAGCTGGGGCGCGGCCCCCGCCTCGGACACCGTGCTGCGGGCGATGGGCGACGCATTCCCCGACGCGGAAACGGTGGCGGTTTTCGGGCAGACCGAAAGCACCGGATTCGCTTGCTATCTCGACGGTCGCTATAGCCTTAGCAAACTCGGCTCCGTGGGTGTGGCGACATCCGCGGTCGAGGTACGCGTCGTCGATGACGAAATGCGTGAGGTACCGATCGGCGAAGTCGGCGAGATCGTCTTCCGAGGGCCCACAGTGATGGCCGGGTACTGGCAGCGCCCTGACGCGACGAACGAGGTGTTCGCCGGAGGCTGGCTACACACCGGCGACCTCGGCCGTCAGGATGACGACGGATTCCTGTACATCGTGGACCGGAAGAAAGACATGATCATCTCCGGCGGAGAGAACATCTACTGCGCCGAAGTCGAGAACACACTGATGGACCACCCCGCCATAGCTGAGGTCGCGGTCATCGGACGCGCCGACGAACGGTGGGGCGAGATCGCCGTAGCGGTACTGGCTTTGCACGAAGACCAAACGCTCAGCCGCGACGAACTCGCTGAATTCCTCGGACCGCGACTCGCGCGGTTCAAGCACCCCAAGGATCTCGTTTTCGTTGACCAGCTTCCTCGCAATGCGAGCGCAAAGGTGCTGAAAACCGTTCTGCGCGACAAATATGGGAGCAAAGACAGCGGGCTTTCCGGCCCTGCCCTGTGAGGACTTCCCCTCGCAATCTTCTGCACAACTATTACGGAGGTTACTCGTGCCAGAGGCATACATCGTCGATGCTGTCCGAACAGCGGTCGGCGTCGGCAAAATCACCGGCGGCTTTGCCGCCGTTCATCCGGCCGATCTGGGCGCACACCCGATTCGCGCCCTCATCGAGCACAATAACGTCGACCCGGCCGTGATCGACGATGTCATCTATGGCTGCCTCGACACCATCGGCGCACAAGCAGGAAACATCGCACGCACCTGCGCCATGGTCGCAGGACTGCCGCAGACGGTGCCGGGGGTGACCATCGACCGGCAGTGTGGATCCTCGCAGCAGGCAGTGCATTTCGCCGCCCAGGCGATCATGAGCGGTACGGCGGACATGATCATCGCGGGCGGCGTGCAGAAGATGAGCCAGTACCCGATCGGGTCGTCCTACTCCGCGGGCGAACCCTATGGGGCGACCGATCCGTGGAGCAGTTCGCCGGGCTGGGTCAAGCGTTTCGGCCCCGGTGAGGTCTCCCAGTTCGCCAGTGCCGAACGCATTGCCTCCGACTGGGGTTTTTCCCGGCTGGACATGGAGGAATTCGCACTGCTCAGCCACCAGCGGGCGGTTCTCGCGCAGCAACGGGGCTACTTCGATCGCGAGATCAGCCCATTTGTGGGCATCACCGCGGATGAAGGTCCGCGCCCGAACTCGACCCTGGAGAAGATGGCAGGCCTGCGGACCTTGCGCCCGCAGGGACGGATCACCGCGGCGGTCTCCAGCCAGATCTCCGATGGCGCCTCGGCCGTGCTGGTCGCCTCGGAGCATGCCGTCAAAACCCACAGTCTGACCCCGCGGGCACGCATCCACCACCTCTCGGTGCTCGGCGACGACGCGGTCAACATTCTCACCGCTCCCCTGCCAGCCACCGAAAATGCCTTGCGCCGTGCGGGAATGACGATCTCCGACATCGACCTCTATGAGGTGAACGAGGCCTTCGCAAGCGTACCGATGGCGTGGCTGAAACACGTCGGTGCAGACCCTGACAAGCTCAACGTCAACGGCGGCGCCATCGCACTCGGACACCCCCTCGGCGCCTCCGGCACACGATTGATGATCACCCTCCTGCACGAACTCGAACGCACCGGCGGCCGCTACGGGCTACAGACCATGTGCGAGGGCGGCGGACTGGCCAACGTCACCATAATCGAACGCCTGTAGCGGCAGTTTTCCTCTCTGGAAGTACAGTTTCGCTCCTGGTTTGACCCACGTGGGGCACCATTTTAATATAGTGTGCACTCAATATATTCGAGCGAACCTCGAAGCGAGTGAAGGGGAGATCACGCCATGGTGCGAACCGCCATTGACGAGCTGCTGGCCGAGCGGTCGATGACTGCCGACGACTACTGGGCGGCGGTGGAGAATCGCCTGGACCGTCCGATCGAGGACGGCTTCAACTCGGCGCACGAGGCCTGTGACCGATGGGCTCGTGACCGCGCGCGGCTTGCCATGATCGTTCGGCATCCTGACGGCAGCGGCGAACGCTGGACTTTCGCCGACCTGGCCGAAGCATCTCGACGGCTGGCCAATGCACTCCGGGAAGCCGGACTGAAGCGCGGAGACCGGTTGGCAGGGCTGCTGAACCAAGGCGTCGAGGCGTATATCTGCGCACTGGCCGCGTGGCGGTCCGGCATGGTCTATATGCCATTGTTCGTCGGTTTCGGCCGAGACGCCTTGGCGCAGCGGCTGAATGGCGGCGAACCGGCTGCCGTCGTGGTCGACCACCGCCATAGGGACACATTCGAGGCCGCTCGCGTGTCGCTCACCTGCGATCCGGTCGTGTACACCGTCGCGGGTCCCAAAGGGCGCGGGCCCAGGCCCGGTGATCGCAGCTTGTGGGCTGAAATCGATCGATACTCGGATGATCACGAAATGGTCGAAACGTTGGTTTCGGATCCGGCGACCCTCATCTATACGAGCGGCACGACTGGTGCTCCGAAAGGCTGCATTCAGCCGCACGGCATGCTTCTGACGCTGATCCCGTTCGTGCGTCACACGTTTGCGCTGCAACCGCACGACATGCTGTTTACGGGCGCAACTCCCGGCTGGGCGTACGGCCTGTACACGACGGGTTTCGCGGTCATGGCGCAGGGATCGCCACGAGTCGTATATACCGGCGACTTCGATCCTGCCGTCTGGCTGAGCATCTTGAACGAAGAACGTGTGACCTACATGGCCGCCGCACCCAGCGCGTACCGGCAACTCGTCAAAGCCGCTCAGCGGCACGGCCTACCCTGCCAGCTGCGCGGAGCAACCAGCGCCGGCGAGCCTCTCGAGGCTCCGCTTGTGGAGGCCTGGCGCGCTTTGGCCCGACAGAGCGGTCGAGACGTAGGCGATATTCAAGACGGCTATGGCCAGAGCGAGGCTGCGATGGTCCTGGCCAACCTGGCATATCCCGATGAACCGGTCATACCGGGCGCCCTGGCGTCAACTGTCCCAGGCTTCGAGGTCGGACTCGTCGACGAGGACGGCAACGAGCAATCCGAACAGGGGATAATCGCGCTGCGCAAACCCCGGTATCTCGGCAGTATCGGGTATCGCAACGCACAACAGAAGTGGGATGCGCGCTGGCGCGGCGATTGGTTCCTCACCGGTGACGTGGCACGACGCGACGACAAGGGCCGCTATTGGTTCGTCGGCCGCGACGATGACCTGATCGTCACCTCCGGTTACAACGTCGGACCGACCGAGGTGGAGAACATCATCCTCGCCCGACCTGGGGTCGCCGACGCTGCCGTGGTTGCCGCGCCGGACCAATTACGAGGTGCCGTGGTGCGCGCCGTCGTTGTCGCCGACGGAACGGTTCCACAGACAACCCTGACACGCGACATCCAGGCCGCGGTGAAGGAGGGGCTCGGCAGACACGCGTATCCGCGCATTGTCGATTTCGTCGAAACGCTACCTCGCACCGAGACCGGGAAGATCCGGCGTAACGTCCTCAGATCTGTGTAGAGCGAAAACCAATAATCCTCTCCTGAACACAACGTCGTGTGCTGCAACACTTTTGGACCATCCCAATAACTCGGAGACCGAAATATGAATACGCCGTTGCATGGGCACACGACCGCACAAACCCCGCACCAGGAACCAGGAACGGCTGCTCCCGTCAGCCAAACGGTCGCACTCCCGCGTCGGCGACCGGAGCCACCGGCATGGCGGCAGGCGTTCAACCAGGTGGAAGTCGTTGTCGGGCGGCCCTTGGAGTCGGTGACCAATTCGCCCGACGCCGCGGCAATCCTCATCGTGACCGATCGAATTGCGCGCACAATATTTCAGCAAGTAGATGCGCTCGCATCGTGGGGTATACATCAGCTGCATCTGCCGTCCCAGCGCGACGTGCGGATGCTTCAGAGTCAATTGAGCGCAATTCAACGTCAGCTCAGTGATGTCCAAGCGGAGCTATACGAAGCTCGTAGCCGTGGCGACAAGGCGGGCCGATGATTTCCGAGCTTCTTGGCGCAGAGCCTCTCGAGTCGATGAGAATCGAAATGGACCGCACGCGAGCGCGTGCGCTGAACGCGCTCAAAATCGTAGCTGGCGTCAATCCGACGCGCATCGGGACAACTCCGAAAGAACTCGTCTGGTCCAGGGGTAAGGTCCGGGTCTGGCGCTATCAGTCCGAGAAACTACGGTTTCGCGAGCCAGTGGTGTTGTTCATCGGACTCATGTCCCGCCCTTACATTTTCGATCTGCGCCCGGGCAACTCCTTCGTCGAACGGTTGTTGGACGCAGGATTCGACGTCTACCTCATCGATTGGGGGATTCCCGACGCAGCCGAGGGAAACCACACCCTCGATACCTATGTCGACGACTACCTCGCACCGGCACTCGAAGCGATCCACCAGTCATCCGATGGCACCGAACTCAGCATTCTCGGGTACTGCATGGGAGCGACGCTGGCTCTGCTGCTGTTGGGCAGCCGACACGCCGCAGTCGCGAATCTGATCTCCGTCACCGCACCGGTCGACTTCACCCACGTGCCGGAGCCGTTGCGATCGATCGCCGAGGGAAGCCTCGCCCCTGACGACCTGATCGACGAGCCGACCGGAACGGTACCGGCCGATGTATTCAAGGCCTTCTTCAGACTGCGTCGACCGACCGCGAGAATCGTGCAGTACGTGGACCTTTGGGACAACTTGTGGCGCCACGACTACGTCGAGGGTCACCGTGCCATGTCCCAGTGGGCCTGGGACCACATCCCCGTCGCGGCGGCGGCGTTCCGTCAGATGATCGACGACTACATGCGCCCCAACGCGTTGGTGAACGGGACGGCACGCATTTCGGGCCGACCGGTCCGGCTCGACCAGATCACCATTCCGCTCCTGCATGTCGTTGCCGAGTTGGACGATTTCGTTCCCCCGGCATGCTCGGACACCTTGCTCGATTTGATCGGTAGCGCAGACATCGAGCAAGCACGAGTGCCCGCCGGGCATGCGGGCCTCCTCGTTGGCAGGCAAGGAGCAAAGGTCAGCATTCCCGCGATCATCGACTGGCTGAAGCGACACTCAGCCCACAAGGAGTTCTCATGACCACGGCAATCGGAGCGCTCGAACGCGCTGTCCCGGAACCAAAATGACGTCACAAATCAACGTGTGCGGACTCCACGTTGCTGTGGACGTACGCGGTTCCGGCCAGCCAGTGTTACTTATCAACGGGCTCGGCGGAACCCTCGGATTGTGGCAGGCGCTTCATCCCGATCTGACGGATTTCGAGGTCATCAGCTTCGACGCGCCCGGGGTCGGACGATCGACGACGCCACGCAACGTGTATTCGATGTCGGACCTCGCACAATTCGTAACTCGCCTGCTCGACACCCTCGGCTACGACACCGTCGACGTCGTCGGCCACTCGTTCGGCGGCGCGCTCGCACAACAATTGGCGCACCAGGCACCCGAGCGGATCCGGCGCATAGCGCTCGTCACGACAACATGTGGTTGGGGCGGGGTGCCAGGCACACTCCCGAGCGCTCTTATGGCGCTGACACCCTTCCGACTGTGGTCCAAACGCATGTACACAGCCACCGTCCCCCTGCTCGCCGGAAGACACAACGCCGAAGCCGACCTCTTGCGCGCATTCGCCGCCGAGCGATTGCGCGCTCGACCGTCGATTCGCGGTTACTCCAACCAGCTTCTCGCGGGCTGGACTTGGACAAGTCTGCCCTGGCTGGCCAGTATCGAGCACCCCGTCCTAGTCGTGGCAGCAAGCAACGACCGACTGCTCCCCCTCGCCAACAGTCAGATTCTCGCCACCAACCTGCCGAACGCACGCATATTCGTGTTCGAGGGCGGCCATTACCTTCTACTCAATCAAGAATCGGGGGCCGGCGCAGCCATCGCCGATTTCATCCGCTCAGCGGACCTCAATGAAAGCGAGACCTGGCGCACAGCTCACGTCGTCTCGCCTGACGACTTGGACGACAGTCTCAGGTCGCGAAAACGATGGTCGCCGATCGCATTTCCGCACGCACTCTTACGGCGCCACTGGCGGAGCGCAAAGAGGTCCTGAGCAAGCCCCCGTAATGCCGTGGGCAAGTTGACTGGTCAGACTTCGACAAGTCCGAATTCGGCGCAGCCGAGAGCCGCCTTCAGCGACGAGATCCGCCGCTGCGTCGTGGAGTTCACTCGCTGCTCGGACAACTACGCGCCCGTGTATTGGCTTGTGGCGCAGGGACATTGTCGGTGAGGAGCACTGGTAGATGATGCTTTCTTCTCTGCACTACGCAAGTCGGCTGCTTGCCGTTACATGTGACGCCGATCTGATCGGCACCTCGGTCCTGTGTCGTCGGTACGCCCGATTCCTGGCGCACCGACGACATCACTGGTCGCTCAGCGGTCGTTGCGCTGCTGGGCAGGCAGCAGCAGCGCCAGCGCGAGAGCGGCGACGACGATCGCGGCGATGATGGCGACGGTGATCACAGTGCCGCTCACGGCGTCGGCGGGGTTGCTGGCGAGAGTGAAGTAGATCGTCGTGATCGCGGCGAGACCAAGAGTGCCGCCGAATTGCTGTGTGGCGGTGAGTGTTCCGGATGCGGAGCCGACCTCCTTGTCGTTGACACTGGCGAGGATGGCACGAAACAGCGGGCCGAACACCAGGCCCATCGCGACGCCGATGATCGCGTTCGGTGGGATCATCGCCCAGATCGTGGCCGTGGACCCGAGGTGATAGATCGTTGCGGCCAGCGCGCCCAATCCGATGGTCATCATGAGAAGTCCCGCGTGGATCCCTCCGCGTCCGAAACGAGCGGTGAGTTTGTTGGCCAGCACACCGGCTGCGGCGATGCCGATCGAAAGTGGGACACCTGAGGCCGCGGCGAGGATGGGTGTGAAGTGCAGATAGGTCTGGGTGTAGAGGCTGAGGATCAGTGATTGGCTTGACACAGCTCCGAAAAACACGACCACAACAGCCAATCCGCCGACGTAGGTGCGGTTGCGCAGTAGGCTGGGCTCGATGATCGGAGCCCGGTCGGTGATGCGTTCATAGAATGCGAACAACCCGAACAGCAGAACTCCTGCCACGAGCATCAGCCAGGTCCACCGCGGCCAGCCCAGTGCGCGTCCCTGCACGAGCGGGACGATGATCAGCACCGCCGCCACGCTCATCAACGCGACACCTATGAGATCCAGCCGTATCTTGTGCAGGCTCTCTTTGCGTGGCAGCAAGACCACGGCCCCGATCAGCGCAAGGATTCCGATCGGCAGATTGATGAGAAACACACTGCGCCAGCCGGTTTCCCAAAGGTCGACGTCGATCAACGCACCCGCGATGATCGGGCCACTGACCGAAGCCAGCCCCATTATCGGTGCGAACGCCGCGAACGCGGTCCCGAGTTCGCGGGGCGGGAACACCGCCTTGATGATGCCGAGCCCCTGGGGGATCAGCAGCGCGGCGAACATACCCTGAATTACGCGGAAGGTGATCAGTTCGGTAGCGGTCGAGGCGAATCCGCACGCCAACGATGCGGCGGTGAACCCGGCCAGGCCCACCAGGAACATTCGGCGGCGACCGTAGATGTCACCCAGACGACCACCGGGGATCAGCAAGACCGCATACGACAGGGTGTAACCGGTGGCCAGCCACTGCATCATCGCGGCCCCGCCGCCGATGCTTGCTCGCACCGAGGGGGCGGCCACGATAGTGACCGTCGCATCGAGTTGGTTCATCACCGACGCGCACAGCACGACCGCGAGGATCAACCAACGTTTCCGGTCAGCTGCGGGTGGTTGCAGGGTTGCGGCACTGCGAGTGCCGAGATGGGCGGGTTCAGCCTCGGGTTCCGAGGAGCCGTCACGATGAATAGAACGATATGAAGGCATGACACATCCTTGGTGCCACCCTTCGGCTACTGACTCGGCGCTGTGCGAGCCAGCTTGCTCCCGACTTTGCGGCGTACTTTCATTGGGAGCGGATAGTTTCCGCGAAGACTCTACCCCATCGATGGTTCCTCGCGAGAACCCGAACGAACGCCTGTCAGTGCTCGCGGGCGGGCGTAGCTGGGCCGTCGATGTCGAGCAGGGTGTGCTCTATGCGGCGCAGCAGTCGCTGCAGGATGTGGGCCGGGCTGGAAACCGGCATCGCCACCGGTCTGTCCGACCGCCGACGCAGCGCTGACCAGTTCAGCTCACCACTACTGCTCGGCCACCTCGCCGCCGCCAGCATCACCACCGGCTATCTCGCTGCCAGCAGACTAGCCGCAGCCGCGGCTTTTCGCACTGCTCACTACCGGCCTGGCGCGGTCGTGTGAGTGGTCAGCAGGGCGGTGAACTCCTCGGCGTAGGCGAGGTGGCGGCGTAGCCGATCGGCGCTGTCATGGGTCTTGTTGCGGCATTCGAGCAGATAGGTATCGGCGTTCGCGCGCTGTTCCGCGTTCGAGGCGGGGTTGTCGAGGATGTCGAGGCAATCGAGTAGTTGCTTCATCTCGGCGAGGGTGAAACCTAGCGGTTTCATGCGTCGGATCGTGAGCAGTCGTTCGACGTCGGTGTCTGTGTAGAGGCGGAAACCGCCCGCCGACCGCGCTGAGGGCTGAACGAGATCGACCTCATCGTAGTGGCGAATTGTCTTGAGCGACAACTCGGTTCGCTCGGCCACCTGCCCGATCTGAGCGTACTCTCCGGTAGTCATATCAAT
Source organism: Nocardia sp. NPDC050630 (assembly GCF_044457245.1). Classification (NCBI taxonomy): domain Bacteria; kingdom Bacillati; phylum Actinomycetota; class Actinomycetes; order Mycobacteriales; family Nocardiaceae; genus Nocardia; species Nocardia sp. NPDC050630. Next base: position 33,651 of record NZ_JBITGN010000019.1, on the reverse strand, counting down.
GCGCTCCGGTGAGGTGGCCCGAGAGCAGGTCGTGGCGTGCCTCGGACGCCGGGTTGAGGCCGATGATCTCCACAGTTTTGCCTTTGGCGGCGTATTTGGTGGTGATAGCGTCGAGAGCCGCGACAGTGGAGGCATCCCAGATATGGGTGTCGGTCATGTCGATCACGATATGACCGGGGTCGCCGGTGTAGTCGAATTGGTAGACCAGGTCGTTGCTGGAGGCGAAGAACAACTCGCCTCGGACCTTGTAGACCTGCGTGCCGGACTCTTGCGGTTCGTTGGTGCCAACAGATTCGGGGATCGGGGTGACCTCGGTGAAGTGGGCGACGCGATGAGCGAACGCGACCATGGCGGTGAGTACGCCCACGACCACGCCGATGGCGAGATTGCGGGTGACGACGGTGACCGCGACCGCCACAAGCATGACAGTGGTTTCCGCGATCGGCATGCGGCGCAACGTCTTCGGCGCGATGGAGTGCCAGTCCATCGTCCCGGCCGACACCATGATCATCACCGCGACCAGAGCCGCCATCGGAATCTTCGCGACAAGTCCGCCGAGACCGACGACCAGGATGAGCAGGAATACGCCCGCCAAGAAAGTGGAGATGCGGGTGCGGGCGCCGGAGACCTTCACGTTGATCATGGTCTGGCCGATCATCGCGCAACCACCCATACCGCCGAAGAACCCGGTGACGATATTCGCGAGGCCTTGGCCCCAGCCTTCGCGGGTCTTGTCGGAATGAGAGTCGGTGATGTCATCGACCAGCTTCGCCGTCATCAACGACTCCATCAACCCGACCAGTGCCATGGCCAACGCGAAAGGCGCGATGACGCGCAGGGTTTCGAAGGTCAACGGAATGTGCGGCAACAACAGCGACGGCAGGCTCGATGGCAACGCGCCCTCGTCGCCCACGTTGGGCACATCGAGGGTGAATAGCACGGTGAGCGCGGTGAGCACGACGATCGCGATCAACGGCGCGGGCACGATCGTGGTCAGTTTCGGCAGGTAGACCATGATCAGCAGCCCGGCGGCGACCATCGGATACACCAGCCACGCCACTCCGAACAGATGCGGCAGTTGCGCAGTGAAGATCAGGATCGCCAGAGCGTTGACGAATCCGACCATCACACTGCGCGGCACGAACCGCATCAGCTTCGCCACCCCGGCCACACTCAGCACGATCTGGAACACCCCGGCCAGAATCACCGTAGCGATCAGATAGTCCAGACCGTGTGTGCGCACGAGCGGCGCGATGACCAGCGCGACCGCGCCGGTGGCTGCGGAGATCATCGCGCGGCGGCCACCGGTGATAGCTATCGTCACCGCCATCGTAAACGAGGCGAACAGTCCCACTCTCGGATCGACACCGGCGATGATGGAGAACGAGATCGCCTCGGGGATCAACGCCAACGCCACCACGAGCCCGGCCAGCACCTCCACCCGCAACTGTTTCGGGCTATGCAACGCCGCCAACACCGATCCCTCGGCACTTCCCGATCGGATCATCGGCATCATCCACAATCCATGTTCGCTGATCACCGCGCACAGGCGCGCCGGTCAGCGCAGCGACACTGACCGATGAAAGGTCATGCAAGGATGCTGAGCGCGACGGGCTCGTTCCCGGCGGCCGCGCCAGGTATCCGGAGAACGTGATGGTCACCCAGGACTCAGCAACCGAAACCCTACCCTCCCGTAAGGGTAGAGTCGCAGCCTGAGGTCGGGTCGTGGTGACGCCGACCCGATGCCGGCGTCGACGGGGTCCGCGGCCAGTGATGACTGGGGCTGTTAGTCCAGCCTTGGTGACGGCGGTTCGAGGGTGAGTTCTATTGGCCTGCGGTATGCGGGGCGGGGCAGACGTTCGGTCTGCTGGCGCTTTTGTCGCAGGTAAGTCAAGGCGAGGTCGATGCCCTCGATCTCACCGCGCCACGCTTCCTGCTCGGCACGGCAGCGGCAGCGGCAGCGGCAGCGGCAGCGGCAGCGGCAGCGGCAGCGGCAGCGGCAGCGGCAGCGGCAGCGGCAGCGGCAGCGGCAGCGGCAGCGAGGAGATCCTGTTCGATCTCGTATAGGCGCGGCAGCATTTTCGGGTTGATGTGCAGCATAGGGCAGCGGATGCAGGCTTCTCGTGCTGGCAGGGCGTCCCGTACGGTCGTCCACACGAACCGAGTTCGACCTTGCGTTTGTCGAAGTGTTCCTCGAACTCCTCCCACTCCTGATCTGTCGTGGGCCGGTATTTCTCCTCGGGGCGCATGCCCCGTCGTCGCCCCATGAACTCTTGGATGGAACGGATGACGTCTTCTTCGAAGAAAAAAGGTCTCTGGCGTAGCCCTGGGTCGTCTGGAGATTGAGATGGCCGAGCAGCGCCGCGCCGATGTGGATCGGCAGGCCGTTGTTCACCAGTTCGGTGACAAATGGTCTTCGGAAGTCGTGCGGTGTGAAGTGCATTCCGGCGAAGGCGGGATTGGTCTCGGCGAGCAGTTGGCACTGCTTCTTGAGGTTGTTGAGAATCGTTGCGGTACTGGTGACGCGCCGGATCTCACCGATCTGGCGCTGCAACAGATACAGCAGCGGCGCGGTCCAGATCCGCTCGTGACTGTCATAGCGAGACAGCAGCGGGATCGTGCCTTGTGCGGTCTGGCGCAGGATGATCTTCGCTACGACGTGAAAGAGCTCGGCCGACATCGGGATGACCCGTTCCCGATCAGTCTTGGACGGGGCGATCACCAGGAGTGCGATGACCTCCCCGTTGGGCCGCTGATACTGGCGAATGCTGGTGTGGGAGAGCTCGACGAGTTCCTCGGCTCGAATCCCTGTGTGGCGCAGCACTTCCAGATGTGCCCAGTCCCAGAACGCGGCTTTCCTACTCTTCGTGGATCTTGCGGATCCGACCCGTGTCGTGGTCACGACCACGGACTACCGGGTGCGGGTCATCTTGGGTGCGGAGGTCCTGTAATTCGTCAGGTCGCGTATAGGTCCGGCCAGAGTGGGTGAAGAACTCACCCGGTGCAGTGTCGCAGGCGATCTCATACAGCGCCCGTATCGCGGCGTAGCGGGTTTCGATATGAGCGACGAGCGCAGGCAACAGCGGCTGGCGTTCCCGGATCCGGTCGGACATGCGTTCCTTGATCCGGCGCCATCGTTTGCCGAATCCTCGCAGGTCCGATGGTGGGATCGGGCACGGCACCGCCCACTGAGCCCACCGTTCAGGCTCCTCCAGCGCCCAGCTCTGGATATCCATATAGAACGCCCGCACCGGCAGCAGGATGCCTGCTCCTCCGTCGACGCGGGGAGCGCCGTCGTGGCGCAGCCGCATCAGTTCTCGCCACTGCTCATACAGCTGCGGTGGGATGTGCAGCCACCGGTGGTGAGGATCGAGTTATTCGATACGCGACCAGAATTCACCGGCGAGGCTACGGGCGAGACCGTCCCTGGTGACGTAGTCGGTGTCGCCTTGGCGGCGGATCAGATAGTCGATGATCAGCTGCCTGATCTCAGGGTCGCGAACGGCGTAGTAGTCAACCATTTCCTCCGGAGTCCGCTGCCCTTATAGATGAAACTCCGAAGCGTCGGGGGTGTGTCACGAGGGAAGTGGCCCATGCCGTGCAAGATCTCCCATGCCAGTAGACCGGCGAATCGGTTACTGCCGATGCGGGCGCCGACGACCACATCGAGCTGGCGGCACTGATCGGCGTAGTACAGCAATCCCTGCGGAGTGAGATCGGCCAACGCGATGCCCTGGGTGGTTAGCGCGCAGCACACATCGAACAACGCTCGCCACTGATGCCGGGGCGTCGCGCGTGCCTTCGCTGCCTCATCGAAGAATTTGTGCAGCAGCGGATCTCGCTGTGAGTCGCGGAAGTACTGCGGATAGTCCTTGAAGGTATTTGCGCGAAACGCCGCCAGCGACGGCGTGATGACCCGCATCAGCAGCAGTGATTTGAAACTGGTAGTGAGGTTGTAACCGTGATATTTGTCCTGAACCAGAGCGCTGACAGCCACCGTTCCGTCGTCGAGTCCGCTGGCGTCCCAGCGCTGTTGCCACGTCTCGCCGTCGAACTGGCTGAGATAGTTCAACATCTCCCGAGTGCTGCGGCGACGTTTGCCCGTCTGCCCCTCCACGGTCGATCCCAACGACGCCTCGCACGCTAGGGCCACGAGAGTCTCGATCGAGGTTCGCCTCTGGTCGCCGAATGGCGTCACCGGTGCCGACGGTGGGGAAGGTTGTGGCGCGATCGCGTCGACCGCGAACCGTGAGCGCCGGGTCGTGCGTTCGGCGTCGCCGGCTCGCAACGAGGCGGAACGGCGGTTGCGCATCGTGTAGCCCTCAGACACCGAAGACCGCCCTGATGTCCTCGGCGGCGTATCCCGCGGTGTAGATCCGGGCTGGGCGGGAGCGGCTGTAGTGCTCTTGGAGTCTGTCGAACATGTCCTCCACCCGCACGGTCGTATAGCGGCCGGTGGTTTCGATGTTCGCGTGGCGCAAGATCGACTGGACATCGGTCAGTGTCAGTTTCGGATCATTGGCCATGCGGGTTGCCGCAGTATGACGCAGGTCGTGCAATGTCCAGTTGGTGGCGAGCTTTTCGTTGGCGCGTTGCAGTGCTCGCCGCATCGCCCAGTAGCTAACTGCTCGTTTCGTACCACGGCGAGTGCGCCACAACGGATCTCCAGCGTCTGGAAGCCCGTCGGCATCGAGATAGCAGGCGAGATAACGCAGCGCTTCCGGCGACACCGGTATCGCCTGACGCAGCCAAGTGCCCTTGGACACCACATAGACTCGGCAACCAGCCCAGTCGACGTCCGCGATACCGATGGCGAGCAACTCGCCCGCTCGGGCACCACTGGAGACGTAGCACAGCAACAGTGCGCGGTCGCGGTCGCAGGTCATCGCGCCGAACAACTCATCCCACAACACATCGGTGATCGCCCGGGGCAAGGCGGCGGTGACACGCTGCCGAAGTCTGGCTCTCTTGAACTGCGGCGTGACTTCAAGCGGACTTCGATGCACCAGCGCCGGTCGACGGGACCGAGACGAAGGGACCGGATTCGTTACCGGGCCTCGGCCGCAATGGGCATGAAAAGCATAAAAGCCATAGACCGCGCTGAGCGTGTGGTTGATCGTCCGAGGCGAATAGCCCTCGGGCAGAGTGGGTTTCCCGGTGCGGCGGTTGACCATCCCGGGTGTGGTTGCGGAGTGCGGTGACCGTCGCCGTTGCGTATTGGGCGACGTCTTCAGCCAGCCGACAAGAACATCGACTTCCGATCCAGTGGCGTGGTCCCACCGGACATCAAGTGCCCACAAGATCCTGAACCACCGCAGCAGGTCGTAGCCGTAGCTTCGGCACGAGAGAGGACGTCTGTCGCTCAACGCCAGACCCCGCAAGTACTGGGTGGCGGGCTCGACCGGGTTCTTGTGCCGGTCCAGTACGAGGTAGGGCGGGAACCTCGCGTCGACTTGGAGGACTTCTCCGATCCGATCGGGTGCGACTTGACCCTCCATCAGCTGCCTTCGCAAATCCTGCACGCACCAACCTCTTTCGGTCGCCGACCATGGACGGTCGGGCTAAGTGCAGTTAACAGAAGGCAATTCGACAGCAGCCTGACGAATGAGCTCAGGACGATCGAGAATTCCGCCGCTCGGCGTCTTCCGCGATCCAAGCCGCGATCTGGGTGCGGGAGGTGAGGCCGAGCTTGGTGAGGATATGTTCCACGTGGCCCTCTGCGGTGCGTTGCGAGATAACCAGTTTGGCGGCGATCTGCTTATTGGTGAACCCTTGGGCGATGAGATCTGCGACCTGCCGCTCTCGCCTGGTGAGAGGTGCCCGCGGACGCGACGCGTGTGTTGTCTCGGTGGGTTGCTCGCCGAGCGCGTAAGACACGGCTTCGTCCAGGCCCATCATTTGGCCGCGCCGAAAGGCCGAATCGAACCCGCGTGCCCCGAGGGCAGACCGGGCCAGACGCACACTTTCATCGTGATATTGCGGCATTGGGAAGATGCTCTTGGGGTTCCCGAGGGAGCGCCATAGCCCCTGCGCGGCTCCCAGCAGAACCGCCGCGCGCTCGGCGTCACCGCCGTCGCTAACCATCCAGGCCAGCGACTCGAGACTCAACGCGGCGAGAACCGGACTGTGTAGTCGCCGGTTGACTCGCAATGCATTCTCGACCAGCTTGATAGCCCGGGAACGCTCACCTTGCCGCCAGACGGCAACGCCCATGTCCCGTAAGGCGGCAGACCGGAAAAGCGACTCGCCACACGCCTCGGTAATGGAAAGCACTTGCTGGTGATACTCGATCGCCCTCTTGGTATCACCGGCCATTTCGTGCACCCAACCGAGCGCGGTCAAAATCACGATGTATAGATATCCTTCCCGATTCGAGCTGAACACCTCGACGGCACGTTCGAGGGAGGCGGAAGCCGTAGCAAGCTCACCGCGATAGAACTCCACGGTGGCGGCGCCGTAGGCGATCAGCGCCTCGTTCATCGGGGTAGGGGCCTGTTCGGCAAGCACGCGCCCCTGTTCCAGAAGGGTGGCAGCCGTCTCCAAGTCGCCGTGCATCGCCGCCATGACACAGCCGACGTAAAGCGCTTTGACACGGTCGGGGGCGGATTGCCGGGCAGGATGGTGCAGGACCCGTTCGATCCACGATCGGGCTTCGCCGTACATGCCTCGGAAGTTCCAGAACATGAAGAGTGCAGCGGTGGTCCGTAGCCCGCCTGCCGCCGCCTGCTCGGTATCCTCGGCCAGGCAGTATTCGAGTGCTTCGCGCAGGTTTGGTTGTTCACGCTCGAGCCTTGCGACCCAGTACGGTTGCCTGTCACTGATCCATTCCGCCTCCGCATCCAGCGCCAGACGCTGGTACCAGTCGCGGTGCCGCCGACCCAAGTCGGCGTATTCGCCGATCTCTCGCAGCTTCCGCCGGCCGTATTCGCGCAGCGTCTCCAGCATTCGGAACCGCACCACACCGTCGGACTCGAACCGGATCAGGATCGACTTGTCCACTAGCGAGGACAACACATCGAGTGGAGTGTTCGGGGCAAGGTCCGTACCGCAGACATCTTCGGCGGCGTCGATTTCGAAGCCGCCGACGAACACCGACAACCGAGCCCACAGCCGCTGCTCGGCAGGGGTGCACAGCTGGTAGCTCCAGTCGACACACCACCGCAGGGTCTGCTGCCGCGTCGGCGCGGTACGGCTGGCGCGAGTCAGCAGCGCGTACCGGTCGTCGAGGCGCTGCAGGATCTGTTCGGGCGACATCGTGCGCATACGCGCCGCGGCGAGCTCGATCGCCAGCGGCAATCCGTCCAGCCGGGTACAGATCCGGACCACGGCGGCCTTGTTATCCTCCGTCAACTCAAAACCCGGCACCACCGCGCTCGAGCGGTCAGCGAACAACGTCACTGCGTCGTAGCGGGGCAGTCCCCGCAAGGACGGCTCTTGATCCGGATCCGGCAGGGGTAGCGGCGACACCCGCAGCACCGCCTCTCCCGGAATATCCAGCGGTTCGCGGCTGGTAGCCAGGATCCGCAGGTTCGGACAGGCCTGCAACCAGGTCTCGACCAGCCCAGCCACCGCCGCCGCCAGCTGCTCGCAGTTGTCCAACACCAGCAGCGACTCCCGGCCGGACAGGAACTCGATCACTACCTCCTGCAACGGCCGCGCCGACTCATCGCGCAAACCCAATGCAGCCGCCACTACCGCGACCAGCAGCGCAGGGTCGGACACATCGGCCAGCTCGACCAGCCACATTCCGTCGGCGAACTCCCGGCGCACCGTGGATGCGGCCCGCAGCGCAAGCCGCGTCTTGCCGACACCTCCGATCCCGGTCAACGTCACCAGCCGCACCGAGGCCAGTAAGTTCTTCACCTCCGTCACCTCGGTGCGGCGGTCGACAAAGCTGGTCAACTCGAGCGGCAAAGTGCCAGCGCTGCGGCGATCCGACGGCGGCGCCGCAGGGGGTCGCCACCCACGCCCAGGCGGCTTCCGATCTCGACGACGCAGGCTCGGGTCGGCCTGCAGAGCCATCTCCTCGACCGCAAAGCCGTGGCGGCGCTGTGCCTGACGGATGGCCTCCCCGAGCGCCGCAGCCGACGGCCGCTGCTGCGGATCCCGGCTCATCGCCGTCGCCACCACCGCGGACACGTCCTCGGCCATGCCGATGTCCCGCAGGTCCGGCACCGGTTGTGTCGTGATCCGCAGGAACTGGGTCACCACGTTCTCCCCGCTGCGCCGCTCGAATGCCGCATGGCCGGTCAGCGCACAAAACATGGTGGCGCCCAACCCATAGACATCCGTGGCTGGTGTGGGAGCTTCCCCCTCGAGCACCTCGGGAGCGGTGAACGCTGGCGAACCGGTCAAGATGCCCGAAGCTGTATGGAACCCCCCGGAGATCCGCGCGATACCGAAATCGGTCAATGCCGGTTCGCCGTAGTCGGTCAGCAGAATGTTTGCCGGCTTCACATCGCGATGCACAATGCCCAACCGATGCGCGCTCTCCAGCGCCCCGGCGATCTTCACCCCGATCCATAACACGGCCTCGGTAGACAGCGGACCCTGCTCGCGGATCTGTGTATCCAAAGCGCCCAGCGGGTGATATGGCATCACTAGAAAAGGGCGCCCCTTCCCAGTGGTACCGACGTGCAGCATGGTGACGATATTCGGATGTCCGGTCAGCCTGCCCATCGCTTGCTGCTCCCGGAAAAAGCGCGCCCGATTCTCAGCGTCCAGCTCGGCGGTCAAGATCTTCACCGCCACCGTTCGGTCCAGCTCCGTCTCCGTGCACCGGAATACCACACCGAAACCGCCCCGCCCGATCTCCTCGGCGTCGGCAAACCCGGCCGCGCTCAAGTCCTCCGTGACCGGCTCGGACACGTCACGGACTGTCCGAAAAGGATCATCCTCGGCCATCGGCTGTGTACCATCCGCTGGCACGTCCCCGGCACCGGGCAACGCGCGTTAACTCCTCGTTATTAGGAGCATATCCCAATGAATATCGGCGGCTGAGGTATTCGGAAGCCCTGGGTCGACGGCGAGAAGCCCTTCCGATCCCTCACATCTCCGCGACCATTGCAGCGGAAGAATCACCGCAACACGCCTGATGCCGCCGCCGCAGCGTGCCGACGAACGGAGCTGATGGAAGCCGATCAGCAACCCTCGGTGTAGGCCCGTCCGATTTCCGCAATGGATGCGGTGGAAGAGGGTGCTTCTCCGGCGGGCGGCATGATCGCGAGGATCGGTGTAGTGACGCCAGCTTCGACGTAATCCCTTATACGAGTACTGATTTGAGCGGGAGTGCCGTAAAGGAATAGTTCGTCTATGAGCTTGTCGGGAATCGCGGCCAGCGCGGCCGCGCGGTCACCGGCCTGCCATGCCCGCCACATCGGCTCCAACTGTTCGCCCCGGCCCAGCCAGCGGTGAAATTCCGCATATACCGGCACGTTCAGGTAGGCCGCGATGGCCCGCCGGGCGGTCGCACGCACCGCGGTCAGATCTCGACTGGGAATGACGAAAAGCCGCGCCACGATGTCTGCTTGCGGGTTGGCCTCGAGAACGTAGGGGACAACCTGGTGGACGTCGACGGGAGATAGCCAGTTGACAATCGCTCCGTCTCCGACTGTTCCCGCGAGGCGCAGCATGCCCGGCCGCAGCGCGGCAATCATGATCTTGGGCTGCCGACGCGGTGTCCGGTCGAGCCGAAACCCGTTGACGCTGAAGCTGTCACAGACCATGTCGACCCGCTCGCCGGACAGGGCGCGGCGTACGAAGGTCGCCACATCGCGCACCCGCTGATAGGGCGCGCGAAAACTCAGCCCGTTCCACTTCGCGACGATCACGTCGGAACTGGTGCCGATGCCCAGTACCACTTCCCCTTCGGCAACGTCGGCCAAGGCCGCGGCCGACATCGCCATCAGCGCGGGACTGCGGGTGTACGCGGGAACGATCGCCGTGCCGAGCCGGAACGAGGGATGGCTGACCGCGGCGGCCACGAGCGGGGTGAATCCGTCGGCACCTGATGCCTCCGCCGACCACAGATCGGTGAATCCGCCCGCTTCGATCTCATCGAGGTGCTCGCGCTGCCGTGTGAGCACTGTACTTTCGAGCGGAATCGTCAAGCCCAGTCGGCTCATAAACCCGCTCCTGCCCCGCGAGCGGGCCGAGGTGTTCCAGGTCGACCGCCCGTGCGCAGCCGACAACTCCCGGGCCCGCGTAGACCCACGCCTACGGTTGAGCGCAGTCCCCTCGGTACTCGTAATTCTCCGCTCACAGGCACTGCTTGAGTGGTGTCGCCTGGTCCCGCAGCCGATCGCTCGAGACACGGGCACGTGTGGCGACCAACTTCTTGGCGACCATGAAGTCTCGGGGCCCGTTGATCACGTCAGCCGCCCGAACCTCACCGCTCTCGAGGTAGAAGACCGTGAACGACCGCCCGGCGTCGGCACTCCCCCGCACCACCACCTCATCGTGGCCGGCCGAGAGCCCGACCGTCTGCAGCTTCACGTCGTACTGGTCGGACCAGAACCACGGAACCGCGTCATAGACGCGCGGGGCACCAGTCAGCACAGCAGCCACAACCCGGGCCTGCTCGGTGGCGTTCGGCACCGACTCCAGGCGGCGGAACCCACCGTGCTGGGCACAAGGGTGTCGCGTGCAGTCCCCGATGGCCAGGACACGCGGATCGGCGGTGCGGCAGTACTCGTCGACAAGAATGCCGTCGTCGACGGGCAGACCGGCCTCTTCGGCGAGCTCGGTGTTGGGGACCAGTCCGATGCCGACGACCACCAGATCCGCGGGCAGGCTCGTGCCGTCCGTGAGGGTGACTCCGGTGGCCCACCCGTCCGGTGTGTACTCGAGACCGCTGACACAGCAACCGGTCCGCACGTCGACACCCTGCTCAGTATGAACCCGCTCGTAAAATTCGCTCACCACCGCCGCGGTCACCCGTGCCAGCACCCGGGGCGCCGCCTCCAGAACGGTGACCTGCAGGCCCGCCTTACGCGCCACCGCGGCCACCTCTAGGCCGACGTAACCTCCCCCGACGACCACCAGACGGGCGCCGGGCTTGAACTGTTCGCGCATCGCGTCGATGTCGGCGAGACCCCGCAAAGTGTGGATATTCGGCGCCGACTCGGCGCCGGGCAGCGGAAGCGTGCGGGCCCGGCCCCCGGTGGCGAGCACCAGTCGGTCATACGGTACGTCCGGCCCGGTCTCGACCCGTACGTACCGATCCACACGGTCGATAGCCGTGACCCGGGTGCCGAGTCGGACGTCGAGGTCCTGCTGGACGTAGGTGGCCGGTGGTCGGATGTACAGATCCTCGACCAGCGCGGCACCGGACAAGTAGGCCTTGGATAGCGGCGGGCGCGCGTACGGGTAGGTCGGCTCCTCGGCGAGGATCGTCACCGGGCCGCAGTGCCCCGCCATCCGCAGGGACGCCGCGCACTCCGCGCCCGCCTGCCCGCCGCCCACGATCACTACCCGGTCGTCGGGATGTGGCTGCTCAATCGTCATCAGAATCGGGCCGCTCGACTACTGTGTCTTGGGAATGGTGACAACGATCCCGTCCAAGGACGCGTCGAAATGGACCTGGCAGGAAAGCCTGCTGCACTCCGTCGGTTCCTCCGCAGCCACCTCGAGCATGTCCGCCTCGTCGTCCGACTGGTCCGGGAGCAGCCCCGCCCACTGCTCGTCGACGAAGACGTGACAGGTCGCGCACGACAGCTCGCCCCCGCATTCGGCCACGATCCCCGGCACCAGGTTCGCCCGTGCCACCTGCATCACCGACTGGCCGTCAACGGCCTCGACCTCCTGCTTCGATCCGTCCGGCTGGACGAAAACGACACGACCCATGTTCACGTTCCTTACGATTTGATTCACGACAGCGGCCCACCGCGTCTTTTTGCAGCTAACGCCCGCCGACAACCGGGCAGGTACTGGCGTCACCCGAGCCGTCATGAACGTGGCCGTACGGAGCCTCGACGACGGGGAGCTGCTGAATGTCGATCATGAGGTTGCGCGCATGCTCCATTGCGAACGCCCGGCTGTGGGGGTTGGTAGCGATGACCCTGGTCCCTGCCAGCAGACCACCGAAGGCCATCGAAGCTACCTCCGCAGGCTCCTGCGCGTACGGCGTGATCGCTGCCGCGGCCTCAGGATCCGCATCGACCCAGCCTCGGACGTTCTCGGTGAGGGTCCAGCCGGGAGCGAGCAGCGAGACACCGATGCCTGCGGGACCGAGATCGCGGTGCGCGGTCATCGTCAGGCCGAGCACGGCATATTTGCTCACCGTGTAGATGCTGATCGGCTCGACGTACGGCGGGACCCCCAGCGAGTGCTCGGACCCCGTATTCAGCAGGTAGGCGGGCCGACCGGCGGCAGCGGACTTCTGCAAGGCCGAGGCGAAAGCATGGATCACGTGGAAAGCACCTTCCACGTTGACTCGTAGAACGCGGCTCGCGTCCTCCGGCGCGATTTCCTGCAGTCGGCCGAACACCCCGGTGCCCGCGTTGTTGCACACGACATTGACGCCACCGAAGCGCTCAACGGTCTCGGCTGCTGCCCGCCGGACGGCGGCCACGTCGGTGACATCCGCGATCGTCGACTCGACGGTGGCGCCTTCCTGACGCAGAGCCGCGACCGTCTCACCGGCGTCGTTGACGTCCACGATCATCACCCGGGCGCCACGCCGCACAGCCTCGCGGGTAAGGGCCAGACCGATGCCCGTAGCACCGCCGGTGACCACGACCACCGCATCTTTGAGATCCGTCACGCCTTTGCCTCTCTGTCCTGCGGATCACCCGTGACCCGCTTATCACCGCAGCCTTCAATGGACCAAGGCTTTGTATGACGGTATCCCGCACACGGTAGGCTCGTCAACTAAGAATTGGGCCCTAGCTCACATGACAGCCAGGCAATCTCGACAACTAGGCGATCGAGTCCTGCCTCACACGGCGCAGTCGCCGGGAGTGAGCGCACGACATCCCAAGTGATCAGCCTCCACTTCCAACACAAGCCGTGGACGCTGTCGATACATGCTTTGGTAGCTCAGGCACCTGGCGGCGCGGGTTCCTGTCCCGCCCCATGGCTGGGGCGGACGCGGTTCCGTCCCGCAGCGGCGCCTGGGCATGAGGACCGCGAGTCTGAGGTCCCGTCGGGAGGGTCCGGCGGCTCGGCATCGTCGCGAATTCCGAGTGCACACCCAGATCATGGCGAGTACCTCAATCACCTGCCATCGTGGTAGTCCCTTGCCGGTGAGGCCGAAGTCGTGGGCGAAGCGGTCGACCATGCAAGCGAGCGATGCGCACCGTAGACAGGTAGGGCAGTGGCGCGAACTCGCCGCCAGTGGGATGGCGCGCCCAGCAGATCGTCGACCATCCCGTCGATCTGGCCCTTGGATCCATGATCACCGCGGTTCGAACGCAGCGTGGTGTCCGCAATGAGAGGCGCATTGCCCGGCAGACGGTCAGGTGCCGCCGCTCGGCGGATGGTGCAGTCTCGAGGTCTGCCGTCAAAGCAGCGCCGCTCGCGCGGCTACGGCCAGCTCCCGTGGTCGGGCGGCGAGCGCGTCGAGCGATGTCTGTGGGGTCCCCATCATTCCCGCCGCGTAACGCTCGTACACGCCCTCACTGATGCACGCGAGTCGCCACAGCGCGAAGCCGATGTAGTACGAGACATCGGATGTATCGCGGCCGGTCAGTCGCTGGTAGTCGGCGGCGAGTTCCGCCGCGGTGCGGAACCCGTCGGCGCGGCCTGGCGACCAGCCGTCATCGGCGTCGAGGGTCCACCACGCCGCAAGCCAGCCGAGGTCGGCGAGTGGATCGCCCACTGTCCAGAGCTCCCAGTCGAGGACAGCTTCGATCCTTCCGGCCGCCGACACCAGCATGTTGCCCAGGCGGAAGTCACCGTGGGTCAACCCGGTCCACCTCTGTGGGAGCCTGCGCTCGCTGAGAATGCTGTGGACGTCGACGATCTCCTGTGTACGGGGGGCGCCCGCACCAGCAATCTGGTGCATCCACAGCTCTAGTTGCTTGCTGACATAGGAGTCGGACTGCACACCGGGCCGCCGCCCGACCACGCCGGGATCGACTCGGTGCAGTTGCACCAGGGTGGCGACGGACTCGTCGGAGAGTCGCTGCCGCGCGTTTGCTGTGAGAGCTGCCGCCTTGTCCGCGCTGTCGATCACGATCCCTTCGACATGGTCCATGACGTAGAACTCGGCGCCGGTCACGCCCGGATCGGCGCAGAACGCGGCCGTCGGCGGGACGGGAACAGCGCTCGCCTGCAGGGCAGTGAGGATGCGCCACTCGCGTTCCATGCTGTGGGCGCCAGGGCGCAGCGGCCCGACGGGTGGTCGGCGGAGGACCCAGGATCGGCCGCGCTGATCGACGACCCGGTAGGTGAGATTCGAATATCCGCCCGCGAGCAACTCGAACGACAGCGGTGGCATCGCGTCCGGTACCGCGCTCCCGAACCACTTCTCGACGGCTTCCTGCTCCAGACCGATCATTCCGGAAGCCGCCGCGCTCGACGCATCAGTACTCATGACTTCTCCAGCTCGGTCCGAGCGATCGACCGAAGGTGCACCTCGTCGGGCCCATCCGCGATCCGCATCGCTCGTGCCGTCGCCCAGAGCAGCGCCAGCGGAGTGTCTCCGCTCACGCCAGCGCCACCATAGAGCTGCACCGCGTCGTCAAGGATGCGACTCACCCCTCGCGGTACCGCCACCTTGATCGCCGAGATCTCCGTGCGCGCCGCGCTCGCCCCGTGTTGGTCGATCAGCCACGCCGTCTTCAGTACAAGGAGCCGCAGCTGCTCGATGGTGATGCGCGCGTTGGCGATCCACTCGCCGACCACGCCCTGGCTCGCGAGGGGGCGGCCGAACGTGACCCGCTCCCTTGCCCGCTCCTTCATCAGGGAGATCCCGCGCTCCGCCATACCGATCGCTCGCATGCAGTGGTGGATGCGCCCCGGTCCGAGTCGCGCCTGAGCCATGGCGAACCCGGCTCCCGGCTCACCGATCAGGTTCGCGATGGGGACGCGCACGTCGTCGAAGCGGACCTCGCCGTGGCCGTTCTGGTCGGTATATCCGTAGTAGCTCAGATCCCGGACCACCGACACACCGGGAGTATCGACGGGCACAATCACGAACGAGTGCCGCCTCGACCGGTCGGCCTCGGGATTGCTGACGCCCATGACGATGTAGAACGCGGTGCGCGGGTCGAGCGCTCCGGTGGTCCACCACTTGCGCCCGTTGACGACGACTTCGTCTCCCTCGATCCGGATGCTGGTGCCGATGTTGCTCGCGTCGCTACTCGCGACGTCGGGCTCGGTCATGGCGAAGGCGCTGCGGATGTCTCCTCGCAGCAGCGGCGCCAACCAGCGCTCGCGCTGGGCATCGGTCGCGAAGAGGTCGAGCAGCTCCATGTTGCCGGTATCCGGCGCGGAGCAGTTCATCGCCTCCGGCGCGAGCTGCGGGTACCAGCCCGACCGCTCGGCGAGGGGGGCGTAGTCGAGGACGGACAGGCCGTGAGCGGGCTCGGCCGAGTGCGGCAGGAACAGGTTCCACAGCCCGCGCGCGCGGGCCTCAGCCTTGAGTTCCTCGAGAACGCCCGGCACCGCATGAGGGGTACCCGCAGCCGTGAGCTCGGCCCGCTGCTGCTCGTAACGGGCCTCCGCGGGGGCGACTCGACCGTCGATGAACGCATCGACGCGTTCGAGATAATCCCGCGCCCGCTGGCTCGGTTCGAAATCCATTCGGAGTCCTTCCTGGACAACTTGATGACACTGAGTTCGGTCTCAGCTCGGCTGGCAAACAACGAGGCGGCGAGTTACGTGCTCTCCATAGCGACGACGTGCTCCGCCACCTGTTGGCGCAGCGCCGGTTTGAGGACCTTGCCCGAGGCGTTGCGCGGCAGGGCGTCGAGCAGCAGCAGCTGGGTCGGCTTCTTATACGCGGCCAGCCGCGGCCGGCACCACTCGGTGATCTCGCCGAGCGACGGCGGGGCCGCGGGATCCAGCGGGACGACCACGGCGACCGGGGTCTCGCCCCACTTCTCGTGCGGCGCGGCGACCACCGCGACATCCGCGATCGCGGGATGCGCGGCCAGCACGTTCTCCACCTCGGCGCAGTAGATGCTCTCCCCACCGGAGATGATCATGTCCTTCTTGCGGTCGACGACATACAGAAATCCGTCCTCGTCCTCGCGCACAAGATCCCCGGAGTGGAACCAGCCACCCGCGAAGGCGTCCGCGGTCGCCTCTGGCAGGTTCCAGTAACCCTGCATGACGCTGGGACCCCGGTAGACGATCTCGCCGACCGCGCCGCGGGGGACGTCGTTCATCTCCGCGTCCACGATGCGGATGTCCACAGCCGGGACCGGGCGACCGATCGAGCCGATCTTGCGGATCGCGTCCTCACCGTCGAGCACGGCTGCAACGGGGGACATCTCGGTCTGGCCGAAGGTG
Organism: Nocardia sp. NPDC050630; assembly: GCF_044457245.1. NCBI lineage: Bacteria > Bacillati > Actinomycetota > Actinomycetes > Mycobacteriales > Nocardiaceae > Nocardia > Nocardia sp. NPDC050630. The sequence goes on along the minus strand of NZ_JBITGN010000019.1, from coordinate 17,193 downwards.
CAGACATTCGGCACGCCGGGAAAGGTCGCGGCCATTCGCTCCAGCAGCGTAACGCTCGCCGGCGCCGCACCCCAGCACATCACCCGCAGGCGGGCGGCCCGCTTGCCCGCATCCGGCACGTCCACCACCGCCTGCCACTGCGCCGGCACCATGAACACATGTGTGACCCGCTCGCGCTCCAGGGTGTCCAGCATGATCTCGGAATCGAACCGGCCGCTCGGCATGACCACCGTGGTTGCGCCCGTCGCGATCATCGGCACGATGCCGGCGATCGCGGCGATGTGGAACATCGGCGAGGCACACAGGTTGATCTCGTCCCCGCGGTAGAGCCGCCAGCACCGGACCAGCGTCTGGGTCTGCACGGCCAGGTTCAGGTGGGTGAGCACCGCCCCTTTGGGACGGCCGGTCGTCCCGGACGTGTACATGAGCAACGCCGGGTCGAGCTCGCCGACCTCGACGGTGCGCTCGCGAGCCGGCCCCGCGGCCAGTGCGTCGAATTCCCCGTCCTCGACTCCGCTGACCAGCAGGATCGCCGGCTCGGCCAGCGCATGGCGAACCTCAGCGCCCAACGCGGCGAGGTCCGCGTCCGTGGCCAGCGCGACCGCCCCGCTGTCACGGAGGATGAACCGCACCTCGTCCGCGGACAACCGGAAGTTGACCGGCACGGCGATCGCCCCAAGCGCGTTGGCGGCCAACACGGTCTCCAGGAACTCGGGGCGGTTGCTCATCAGCACTGCGACCCGGTCCCCGCGCCCGACCCCCCGGTCCGCGAGGGCGCCCGCGAGGGCGGACACCCGTCTGCGTAGATCCGCCCAGGTCGTGGTTATGCCCTCGAACACGAGCGCGGGTCGGTCCGGCGTCAGGTGTGCGTGTCGGTCGATCTGGTCGAGCCAGTGCTGGTTACTGCTCGGCGGTCGCAGGGACGTCATCGTTCTCCTAGTTTGGAACCGGCGGGCCCCGACCCGCCCACATCTGGACAAACCACTCAGACGACCTCCCGGACACGGCGAAGAGCTGATCGATCCACCTGCTGGATCCCGCTGCGACTCGCCAGCGTGCTCGAGATCGGCTGAGCGACGGTGTCAGCTCCCCGATCCGGAGCCGCACCTTGAGATCGGCCAGCGAGTTGCCGATGGAGCGGGGACGACACGCTCGCCGCCCACGATTACCACGCGGTCATCCGGATGTGACTGCCCAATCGTCATCGTGCTCGGGACCGATCGACTACTGAGTCTTGGGAATGGTCACAACCATCCCGTCCAGGGCGACGTCGAACTTGACCTGGCAGGAGAGCCTGCTGCACTCCGTGGGTTCCTCCGCGGCCACCTCGAGCATGTCCACCTCGTCATCCGACCGCTCCGGGAGGAGCCCCGCCCACGTCTCGTCCACGAACACATGGCAAGTCGCACAAGACAACTCACCCCCGCATTCCGCCACAATCCCCGGCACCAGATTCGCCCGTGCCACCTGCATCACCGACTGGCCGTCAACGGCCTCGACCTCCTGCTTCGACCCGTCCGGCTGGACGAAAACCACACGACCCATAACGCGTTCCTTACGATCCTCGTTGATTCAAAACAGCGGCCTGCGTCCCTTTGCGGCTAACGCCCACCGACAAAAGTGGCAGGCACTCGCATCACACACACCGATTCCCGCAGCACCGCCGGTGACCACGATTACCGCATCGTTGAGGTCCGCCACGCCTTACCTCACTGTCCGGGGGATCAACCACATCGAGTCGTGTCACCTCCGCAGACGCATGATTTGTATGACGGTATCCCGCATACGGTCGGCTCGTCAACCACCCGTAGCCCCCACCCTGTCCGCCCGTCCTGTTCCATTACCGCGCGGCCGCGCGCAGCAGGTTGGGCTAGAGGTCGATGACCAAAGAGTCACCTACAGCGCGGGTCCTCGGCTGGTGTGGGATGAACCTGGCCAAATCGGAGGCCCGCACGATCCTCGCCATCGCGCCCACGCCGGCGCACGCGATCCGGCTCACCAAGGCCCGAATCGCTGCTGCGCTGCGCCGCGCCGGTCGTAAACGTGGCATCGACGATCTGGCCGCCGACGGTCGGTATCGAACGCCTTTTCAACGCAAGCCAGAGCGATCGGCGGTGCACCCTGCCCGACCTTCGAACGATCGTTCAGATCGCCTAGGGTGAGCAGCATGGTCAACGCGGAGAAGTCACGCCCGGGCTCCGGGCTTCCATCCACCACTCTCACGCTGCCGAGCGATGAGCCGACCGCTGCCGCATTGATCACCGCCGCCGTCGAGGTGATGGCGACACAGGGCTACCACGGCACCTCGGTGCGCGACATCGCCGCCGCGGCCGGTACCAGCGCGGCGATCCTGTACCACCATTTCGGCTCGAAGCAGGAGCTGCTCGCGATCCTGCTCGACCGCGGGCTCGACATGCTCGTCATGGCCACCGAGCAGGCACTCGATCTCGCCGGAGACGATCCGGCCGACCGGCTTCGAGCGATCGTCGATGCCCATGTGCGGATGCATCTGGAAGCGCAGCGGGAGAGCATGCTGGGCAACAGCGAGCTGCGCTCGCTCGACCCCGGTTCACTGCGCGTCGTGGTGGCCAAGCGGGACGTTCAGCAGCGAATCTTCGAACGGGTGGTGCGCGACGGCGTGCGCCGCGGGGTGTTCACGGCCCCACACCCCGAGGATGCGGCTCGATTCGTGACCACGGCTTGCACTGCCGTCGCGACCTGGTACCGACCGGACGGGCCACTGGTTCCGGACGAGATCGTCCGGCGATACCAGGAAATCGCCCTCGACGCGGTGCGATACCACCGATAGGACCGTTCACCGATCGAGAGACCCGGCTGCCGCGGAACACCAGTGCGCCGCGAGAGACCAGGTAGGCGTCACATTCCGCGGCCGCGGCCAGCGGGCGCGAGGTAGCGCGGGTTCGCGACAGCTACTTGCGCCGTGATCGAACTCCGCACCGCCGCAAGGACATTGGGGTCCTCGTCCGACACCGCACCATTGCGGATGCGGGCGGCCAGCTCACCGTCGTCCGCACAGCCGACAGCGGCCAGCCGGGCACGGTGCGCGGCCCTCTCCCCCGGTCCTAGCCGCAATTCCCGGCGGACGATGGTGAGCGCGTTCGCGGCGACCTTGGCGAGGTAGACGCTGCGCGGGTCTTCGATTCTCAGCTCCACCCGCAGGAAGCTGGTGACGGCGTCGAGCAGTTCGTCGACGGTCGGGCGGTCGTACACGGCGGGATGTTCGGCGGCGACAGACTCGCGGAGCGGGTCCACGACCACCGTCGCGTCGGTGAGACCGAGAGCGAGCAGAGCGTCGTGTTCCGCCTCCGCCATCCGCCTGCCCAGCACGGCCATCTCCACCGATTGCTCGGTCCCCCCGAGGTGCCGTTCGGCCTGCATGCGACAGAACACAGCCCATTTGGCGCAGGCAAGGGCCTCCCACCAGCGCACCGCCTCGGGATCCGGGATGTTCCCCGTCGCCCGTCCGTAGCTCTCGAGCAACTCGTCGTAGGACCCGAACCCGCCGACCTCGGGCTCCATGCCGAACCGCCAGGCACGCGCACACAACCAGCCGAGATCCTCGCGCGGGTCGCCGATATGGGCGAGCTCCCAGTCGAGCACGGCCGCTACCCCACCGTCGTCGATGAGCAGATTGCCGTTGCGGAAGTCGCCGTGGACCAGCGTGAACGAGACCGGCTCCGGGCGAGTCCGGGCAAGCCTGCGGAAGATCAGTTCCATCGCGGGCCGGTCCTCACCGAAGGCCGCGTGACTTTCGCGCAGACGGGCGAGCGGGTCGCGGTGCTCCTCGAGCCGGGGTACCTGCGCGGGTTCGATCGCATGGATGCGGCCGAGGATCTCGCCGAACTGGCTCACCAGTTTCGGCCGGACCGCAGCCCAGTGGTCATCCTTGAGCAGCCGGTGCGGAAGCGTCTCGCCGTCGAGCCGTTCCATCAGCAAGTAGGGACTGCCCATGCCGTCCGAGCCGTCGCCGTGGGCCACCAGGGCAGGAACGGGGACGCCCGCTCCCGCACACGCGCGGAAGCAGTCGGCCTCCCGCGCCATTCCCGCGGCGTCCGGCGCTTCGGGTGGGTCGCGACGCAGTATCAGCCCGCGCCCCCCGGCGTCCAACGCCCACGTCTCACGGCTGGCCCCGGCCGAAAGCCGACGCAGGCCCGTGATCGAAGCACCCGCCACGCGTTCGAGCGTGCTGGACAGGACGTCTTCGGCGGCCGTCATCGAGAACATGACGCCCCCTCTCTTGTTCGACACTAATCATGGGTATACACCATAGCTTCTTCGACCAATCGTTTAACAAAGCATTGACAGTCCAGCTAGACCGCCATATTTTGTTTCAAACGCTCGTTCAATGAATTGGCACCGAAGAGACGGAAGAGGACGACTGATGACTACCGATCCCACGGGCATCCAGGCCAGCCGACGCGAGACCGGGTGGCAGGTATGAGCAACGGACTGCCGCCGGACGTGACCAACCTCCTCCACCGGCTCGACGTATTCATCGACACCGAGATCACCCCGATGGAAGAGCAAGACGACAACCGCCGCTTCTTCGACCACCGCCGGGAGTGGGCCCGCACCGATTTCGAGAACGACGGCCTCCCCCGTCCCGAGTGGGAGGAGCTCCTCGCCGATGTCCGCAGGCGGGCGGATGTGGCCGGCTTCTACCGCTATGCGCTGCCGAAGGAGCTGGGCGGCAGCGACGGCTCCGACACCGCCATGGCCGCCGTCCGAGAACATCTCGCCCATCGGGGTCTCGGATTACACAATGATCTGCAGAACGAACACTCGGTCGTCGGCAACCTCGTTTTCGCGCACCTGGTCCACCTCTTCGGCACCGAGGCGCAACGCGAGGAACTCGTCGAAGGTCTGATCACCGGCGGCAAGGGCCTGACGTTCGGGTTGACCGAGCCGGAACACGGCAGCGACGCGACCTGGTTGGAGACGACTGCCCGTCGGGTCGGGGGCGACTGGGTCATCAACGGGGCCAAGCGGTGGAATACCGGGATCCATACGGCCACCCACGCTCTCATCTTCGCCCGGACCTCCGGCGAGCCCGGCTCGGCGAAGGGGATCACCGCCTTCCTCGTCCCCACCGACGCACCGGGCTTCGAGGTCCCCTTCTACTGGTGGACGCTGAACATGCCCACCGACCACGGGGAGGTCCTGCTCCGCGACGTGCGTGTGCCTGCGTCGGCGATTCTCGGCCCGGCAGACGAGGCCTTGTCCATCGCGCAGACCTTCTTGCACGAGAACAGGATCCGGCAGGCCGCGGCCAGCGTCGGGGCGGCGCAGTACTGCATCGACCGCGCCGTCGCCTACGCCAACCAGCGGCACACCTTCGGCCGACCCCTGTCCACTCGGCAGGCGATCCAGTGGCCCCTGGTGGAGCTGCACACCGAAGCCGAGATGTGCCGGACGCTGATCCGCCGCACGGCCGCCGACCTCGACGAGCGCAAGGCCGAGGGACTGCCGGCAGTCTCGATCGGCCACATGGTCTCGATGTGCAACTACCGGAGCAACAGGCTCGTCTGCGAAGCCGCCGACCGCGCGATGCAGGTTCACGGCGGCATCGGCTACTCACGTCACGAACCGTTCGAGCACATCTACCGCCATCACCGCCGGTACCGGATCACCGAAGGCGCCGAGGAAGTCCAAATGCGGCGGGTCGCAGGCCAGCTGTTCGGATTCCTCTGAGCACCACCACAGTGGTCTTACTCAAACCGACGTCCGAATAGACGCCGGTTAGCGTAGGCTCATCTGTCCGTTGACCTTCCAGGGCCTTCGCATCGCGGAGGCTCTGGTTTGTGTCTGCCTCTAGGCCCTTCTCTGTACGTCGTGCACTGAGCGACAGCACAGGCGCGAGTGCCGTTTCCTGGCGACCCGTTCGATGCCGCCTCGCGGCCCGCAGAAAGTCGTCGAATGGTGGCTTGAGGCTGTCGGCCACCACGCCGTCCTCATCCAAGTATTTCGATTACGGGGATCTGGCGGCACGGGAAATGCCGATGTGGGTTGATAGTGTCATCCAGCATGATTTGAAGAACGATAAGAAGAGAACCTGGCCGCGGCCGCTAATATGTGAATCTCTCGAAATTGGATTCCTCGGCAATTCGACTCCGAAAAAGGCCAAGAAGCGCTATCCTGATCTACGGAAACATGAGCTAATGAGCGCCAGCTTTGTCCGACCACTTGAAGCTGCCGATGTTTCCAATGCCGTACCGCAGCACGGCGAGCGTATTTCGGACGATTGTTACGATCAATATCTTTCATATCACTATAGTGGCGTTGAGGATTTGCAGCTAAGCCAATGGGCGACGGCTCGGGAGAGCTTCGAAGCCAGTTTTGCGCTTATGTGATGTAGTCGACGGAAAAGAAGCTTTGTCCTCTATGAAACTTGCGCCGGTCCAGCGGTTAGTAGAGGTTGGAGTATTCAGCAACGATGTGTTTCTTTCCGCAGAATATATCGAGTACGGTTCGGATCTTCTGGAGGAGCATCCCGAATCGACATGGACATCTGGCGCTCTCGATGTATGGTTCGTCGAGAAGTTTATTCGGTGGTTGAAAATCACCGACATGGAAATACGCCTACGTCGGTATAAAGAAAGATCATTCGATGATCCTGACGAGTTAGGTGAATCATTTCAAGATGTGGCGACAGACCTGTTTGCGTCGGACCTTCAGGTTGCCTGGTTTGAGTCAATGTTCTGCGGTTTGAAGTCTCAGGTGCTCATTCCCGATATCGGCGGTTTCCTTGTGGAAAGATATAATAAGCTAGCATCTGTTTGCATGTACCCGATAGGACGTGCTGTAAATCAACTATCCATGCTCAAGATGATGCTGGATGCAATTGACCATTCAGCCGCCGAAGAGGTGGCAAAACGCGCTCGTCAACTCTCGAAAGTATTCGCGAAAGCGAGCTGTCATTATTGGTATGCTGACGCATTGAATACAGCGTACGCGGCGGAAATAATCTGGCGGCGGTCGACAGAGAGTATTGAAGAAGCGAGGTCGACCGCGCATGCTGCGCTAAGCAAAGTTGCTCGTGACGACAGACTGATGCTGGCTGAATCGGTAGCTGAGGGCTCCGGTCCTGCGGGCTTGCTATTGCTGTTCTGAATTAGGGTCGGTATCGCTCATCCCAACCCACGGTGGTCGTCGAATCGGCGTCTGCCGCAGCGGAGGCCAGATGTCCTGTATCCGTGGCAGTACTTCAGTATCCGCCTCAGCCCGCGGCGAGCGGCGAGGTTTCCGTTCGCCTCGCCCACGCACGCCCCTGACCTCTGGCGCCACCGCCGGCCTGGACCGAAGGTAAATGTCGTCCTCCGCGGGGTACGCGTCGTCACCGCCACTGCGACGCTCGAAGTGCTCGACCGAATGCCTGCCCAGTGTATGAATCTTTCCCCGCGACATCCCCATCCAAAAGCTCAGTGCCGCCGTGAGGAACACCGACGCAGGCCACAGAATCAATCCCAGTAGCAACATCCGGCTACAGATCGTCCTCGTCCAGCAGCAAGAGGTACGCCGCCTCCAGGTGAACAACGCAGTCGTCCGGACAGCGGAAGCGGTGAATATACCGAAGCTCCCGAGCTCGCTCGACCGTCAAGTCCATGAGGTACACCTGGCACATGAACTCGGCCAACCGGCCATCCGCCTGCACAAACGTCCTATAGTTCGCGCGATCTGACATCGACATGGATCACTCCCAAAGACGGGCGCACGGCAACGTCGGGAGGTCCTCCGTCACGTAGTCGTCAACCGTGACAACAACTCCAGGCGATCCCTGCGTCAGCTCATCGGCCACGCTTTGCGCCTGCTCCGCTGATGCTTGGTAGTCCTTCTTCAGCTCACCGGATTCGATCCGAATGTGGCGCGGATTCCGCATATCCGCCATCCCGTTTCGGTTGTTGGCCAAATTGCCTGGTACGAGGGTGAATCGGGCGCGTCAACGGGTCCATGTGCCGATGCGGTGGCCCGGTATACGTCCGGCGTATATTCCCCCACCACCGTGGGCATTAGGCTGGCCTCGCTCGCTCGTTCCTTGTTGCAAACCCCCAGCTCAACTACTATGGAAAGAGGGGATTTTCACTTCATGACTGACACAGTCACCAAGCAAGCTCACGGCTCAGATACCCGCCGCCACAAGGTCACTGGCGATGTTCACCTTGTGCTGCGCCGCGGCAACGAAGTGCTCTTCGGCCAGCGCCAAAACACCGGCTTCGAGGATGGCGCGTGGCATCTGCCCTCCGGCCATCTCGAAGCCGACGAATCCGTCATCACTGCCCTGATCCGCGAAGCCGAAGAAGAGATCGGCGTCAGCATTAAGCCCGAAGACGTTCACTTCTCGCACATCATGCACAACTCCTCGTCCGGCGGCCGGATAGCGTTCTTCTTCACCGTGCAGAATTGGCAGGGCGAGCCCGACAACCGCGAGCCGGATAAATGTGCTGCGCTGGAATGGTTTTCGACCGATGCGTTGCCCGATCACATGATCGACTACTGCCGGGTGGCCATGCAGCACATCGCCAAGAGCCAGCCCTTCTCGGTTTACAGCTGGTAGCACGATGACGCTCCGGTCCGGTCCGGTGGTGTGTGTCAGCTACCTGGCGCTGGCGGAGCTATGGACCGTGCCCCAGTTCCCACGGGTCAACCACGGGGCACCCATCAGCAGTATCGAACGATCCGTGGCAGCAGACGGACCCATGGCAGCGGCGGCGCTCGCCTCGATGGGAGCGCCAGTTCGCCTCCTTTCCAACGAGATCGGAGACGACGAGTACGGCCACTTCGTACGGCAGTGGCTCACCGAGCATCACGTGACGCCTCCTGCCGGTACTCCAGGAGCCACCACACCGCGGATCGTCGTGGCTGCCGACGATGCTCACTCCCGCACATGGTTCGCCCATCTGCCCGATGTCGTTGCCAGCCTGGAGCACGTGGACCTGGCGCCGATCGCCACAGCCTCGTTCTTGTACGTCGATGGCTACGAAATCATCGAGCACGCAGTTCTGCGCGTGATCGAAGCTGGCCACGCGGCCAAGTTGCCGTTGCTCCTCAACCTTGGCGGCTCCAACCTTTCCGAGCCTGTAGCGGCGGCCGTGGCCGGCTACCCGCACCTCTTTATCCAGACCAACGTCGATGACGCCGAGCACCTGGAGGCCCCGGCCGTCGCAGCCACGCTGCGAGAGCAGACGGGCGCGGACTGGGTGATCGTGACGGCTGGTTCCTTCGGCGCGGTGGCAGTAAGCCATTCGGAAGTAGTTGCCGTGCTGGCGTTTCCGGTAGAGGTTCGGCATACGCACTGTGCGGGGGCCGCGTTCTCGGCGGGGCTACTCTATGGCCTACGGGATGGTTGGTCGATGGGGCGCAGCATGACGTCCGGGTCGGCGAGTGGGGCACTGCGGTGCTACCGGTCCCAGGGTGCCCCGTTGCCTAACCTGGACGAACTTCACGAAATGGTGCGCCAAGCAAACCTGTTGCCGCAGTGGTGACATCGAGTGTTTGAAGCCTGACGCTGTTTGTCGGTGCCACTGCATAAGCTGAGCGAGTGAGCATGCCATCCATCCGCGGATTTACGGAGCGGCCCCGCAACGACACCCTCGCCGATCTGTGGACGAAACCCGCTGGCGAATACCCTGCAGCCCTGTGGCCTGCTGATGCGCTACAGACGGTGACGACGCAGCCCACCGGATGGCTGACGATCGAGCAGCTCACGTCTAACGCCGACATTCGGGAGGGGCGCGGGTGTGTCTTGGTGGCACCTGATCATGCCCCGGACGCGCTCGAAGACACCCAATGGGTTGGACGCTATCTCGGAAGCATCGAGGTCTGGGCGAATGGCGGATTCGACACGGGTCTCTTCAAGAGCGAAAACGACGTGGACCTTGAATTTTTTGTGCAGGCACGGCTGCCAACGGGGGCAGGACTTCCAGTAGTCGAAGTCGCATATCCCTTCCTCTGGTACTGGGATGCACATCCAGTTAATAACGAGCTGGGAGTATCTGAACAGCGCGGGTCGAAAGTGTGATCTCATCCGCTATGAGTTCACGGCGGACAGATGGACTATCGAGGTACGAGCACTGGAATTTAGGCAATATCTTGCCGCGTCTGGAAAAAGCGCTGTAATGCAGGTCGAATTCATGCGGTATGCTGACGGGCCGGAATTTGAACGGGTTGATGATACGTTCAAGAACGAGTGGGCGCATATGCACTTCGGTGCGTTGACCGATCGCATGCTGAGCCGTCCGTCCTTTTCATTCGCGATGGGCCGATACATACTCACTGGATTGCGTAAACCGCGCGTACCAAGATTTGAAGACCGCGAACAGGACAGCGACTATCCCTCGTTTATCTACGGCGTCGCCCCAGAAACGCATACTCCACTTAAACACACGTGCGATCCAGATAAGCTAGGGACATATTTCGACCGCGACGGTGAACGACTGCACTATTTGACGCCCATCTATTTCAATCGCGAAGTTCTGCAACCATACGCCGCTGAGCCGAACACCTAAAGGATCACCGCAACTCGTCTCACTTGCCTGAGCTTGTGGGGTGTCGATATCAGCTTTAATACTGTGGGATTGGTGGAGGTGTATCTTGGCGACCTTGGGCGAAGCGTGCCCTCGGACGAGTGGGCGCATTGGCTGAGGCACAACGTCGAGCCCGAAGGAGAAATGGAAGAGGGACGTTTCAGGAGGGATTTCCTGAATCAATGGGCGAATTCCAAAGACATACCCGGCGACCTTCGCCGCGCCCGAGAAAAGGCAACGCGCATATCGGAAAAGTTGCTTGGCAAACCTCTCTGGCGGGAGTTGACTGGCGACACTGCTGCAGAGTGGGAATCAATGATCGGGCCCCTGAATAAGGACCCTATATCGCTGGGAAAATCCCTACTCATTTTGCCCATCACCATGATCGACGCGGTTGACCCAGCGCCACTTAAAACCTACCTCGAAGGAGCGGAGAAAGGTGAACGCTCGCTCAGCCTGCTTCAACGATTTGCAGAAAAGCTGGGTGACGAAGAAAATTGCACTGCCATCCTTCGACATCTTTGGGAGTTTCGATCGAAAGGCGGAGTTGCGCATCTCGCCGGAGCGGATGCGCCGAAAGCGCGACACGATCTCGGAATTGTGGCCATGACGAACCTTCAGGCATTCGAGTCAGTAGTACAGCGGATCACGGATATGCTCAACACCCTCGTAGCTTTGATGGAGAATAAGCTACCGGCCGATGAGGGGTAGCGAGCTCGACTCGGTGGTGCCTGCGGCTGCGCCCGGCCGGTTCTCAGTCCGGCAGGGCGCAGCGGTAGCCAACGGCACTCGCTAGAACACTCCCCACTTCTCCAACCACCCAGTCACTTCCGCGAACCGCCTTCGGTTCATCTGCTTCGCCTTGGCCTCCACGTCGGATTCATCTTTCGCCCCGTACTGCCACCACGCCTCGTTCGTGTGCCCGTCCATCACCAGGAACTTGTCCTTGACCGCAGGCCCGCGGACCACAAGGCTCACCGTAAACGGCTCGGCCACCACCGCATGCACCATCGAGTGGTGCAGGGCGTACGTCGCGCCCACCGGCTCCTCCCGAACATGCAGCACCGGCAGCTTGCTCGGCTCCACCTGCTCGTCCAGCTCTGTGTTGCCAAACAGGTAATGCCGGTAGTGGCCACACAGAATCCGGCTCGCGTAGCTCCAACGGTGGTTGTGCGGCCGGTCGAAGTACCCCGGCAAGAACACGTGCAGCCGGACCCGTACCCCCGGATCGTCCTCACTGGCCAGCACGATCTTGTCCAGGATGTCGTAGTGCTCGCAGAGGCCCATCAGCTCCGGCCGGTTCGCTAAGTCGTTCAGCCGGCCCCGGATAACGCTCGGATTCGCCGCCAGCTCGTCCAGTACCGCCCGAGTCGTCTGCTCCACTTCGTCGATGTCGTCCCAGTCGATCCAGCACAGTTCCTCGACCACGCGGTCCATATCGTCCATTTCGGTTCACTCCTCAGGCTTGGCGCTGGATTTCCACAGACGGCAGACGGGCACGATGTCCTCGTAGGCCGCGCAGGACGATTCGCCCATGACGACCTCTTCGGCCGGGCAGCCGCCCATGCAACCGGCCGATTTGCAGCCCCCGCAGGAGCTTTCGCTGAGCACGTTGGTGAACAGATCGAACTCGTTGGCGCCGTGGTTCAGCTGGACCTGGCCGTCGACCATCTGGGCGAAGTACAGATCGGTGTCGAACAGATACGAGCAGACGTAGCAGCGACCATCCGGAAAGATTGAGATCCGATCCAGCGTCCGGCCGATGCATCCCTGGTAGCCCTCGGCGGCGTAGCGCTCCATCTGGTCGCGTCGGGCATACGTCGGCTGGTACCAGATCCGTGTCTTGTATTCGGGCGCAGCCTCATTCAGGCGGTCGCAGAACGCCACCCACTCACTGCCAGGCAGTGACGTCGCTACGCTCGATGATGTGAAACGCCAGGACTTTCTCCGTGCGGCTCTCGGCGTCACGGCGACCGGCGCTGCTGCACCGTTGATCGAGCTGCTGAGAACCATCGAGCCCACTCCCGTGCCGTCGCTGGTTGGCGCGGCCGAGATTGAGCAGATCCGTACGGCGGCCCGCGAGTTCAGCACTTGGGACCACACCTACGGTGGCGGGTTGGTGCGTGAAGCCGTGGGTGCGCAACTGCGGTATGCCGTGAGTCTGCTCAACGCTCGATGCGCGGAGAAGTATCGGGCTGACCTTCAAAGCGCGGTTGGCTTCCTTGGCCATACCGCGGGTTTCATGGCCTTCGACGCCTACGCGCACGGTGATGCTCGCAGTATGTTTCGGTTGGCGTGGACCTGCGCCGAAGAGGCCGGCGATTGGCACCTCCGGGGCAAGGTGCTCTCGTCGATGGCTCGTCAGGCGATCTGGTGCGGTGATCCCGACGCCGGACTGACCTTCATCGAGCTGGCAATGGTGCGCTCTGATCGGCTGACGGCCACCGAGCGCGCCATGCTGAACGCTGCACGAGCACGGGCACTCGCGAAGCTGCAACGGGTCGAGGAAGCGATCAGGGCAGTTGGACAGGCGGACGAGGAGTTTTCACACGCCTCACCCGAGGACGATCCGCCTTGGATGGCGTACTACGACGCAGCACAGCACTCGGGCGATACTGGCCACTCGCTGTTCGATCTGGCCCTTGGCGGGCGGTTCGTCAGCGAGGCTCGTTCGAGGCTGCAAGCGGCGGTAGATGGGCACACCGAGTCATATGTCCGATCGCGGGCGATCTCGGGTATCAAGCTGGCGTCACTGACCATGGCGAAAGGTGATCCCGCCGAAGCTGCGAGTTTCGGCACCGCGGCCCTTGTCGATGCTGGACATATCCGATCGCGGCGGGCTGCTGATGACCTTCGCGAGTTGGCCAGCTTTGCCGACTCGCACAGTGGGGCAACGGAAGTCGAGGAGCTTCGATCTCGCATCGGCTCGACCTTGGCGAGCGTATGACCGCGGAGCTGGCAGACAACGAAGTGTTGTCGGTGCTGCGTACTGCGTGTCTGGCGGTTGGACTCGATCCTGAGGGCGCTGAATTGCTGGGCCTCAGTGAGAACGCCATCTACAAACTGCCCGGTGACGTAGTGGTACGTATCAGCCGGACAGGGCAACGGACGGCCGCCCGGCGTGAGGTTGATGTAGCCCGATGGCTGGAGAATTCCGGCATTCAGGCTGTCCAGGTGATCCCTCATATCGAACAGCCGGTGGAGGTCGATGGCCGGTCAGTGACGTTTTGGCGCGAGTTGCCACCCCATCAGCACGGGACACCTGCCCAGGTAGCTGCCGCGCTCAAGCAGCTGCATGCCCTGGCACCGCCGGCGGATTTCACGCTTGGCGAGCTGGCGCCGTTCGTCCGGTTGGAAGAGCGGATCGAGGCCGCTTCGATCCTGTCCGATGGCGATCGGCAGTGGATGCGCGAATACCTGGCGGAGCTGCGCCAGCGGTGGGACGAGCTGCCAGAGGGCTTGCCGTGGTGCGTGATTCATGGTGATGCGTGGGTTGGCAACGTCGTCTCGACGAACGACGGCCGGGTGATCCTGCTCGATCTGGAGCGAACCTCGATCGGGCCGCCGGAGTGGGATTTGGTGCATACGGCGATCAAGCAGACGTCGTTCGGCTGGATCAGTGCGAAACAGTATGCCGAGTTCTGCGATGTATATGGGTATGACGTCACGGATTGGGTGGGTTTCGGGCTTCTTCGTGATATCCGGGAGTTCCGGATGACGACGATGGCCGCTCAGAGTGCAACTGAAAATCCGAAGGACCGGGAGCAGGCTGCTCATCGGTTGGCTTGCATTCGTAGTGATTGTGGACCACGGCCATGGTCAGGTTGGCGCGCGTTGAGTTAGGCAACGCCTGACCGACTACCGAGAAATGTTTTTGGGGGGATGGGATATCTTGAAGTTGACTTTAATTTTGGCTCGCTGTTAACTAAGTTGTAAGGAAGGTCTCAATTATGGCGCACACCACTACGCATCAGCGCAGAACATTTCTCTTGGGGACGCCTTTTGGGGTTGAGACTGTCGAGCGATGAGCACCCAAGAAGAGTCGGCATCCAAGACTGCCATCGAAAAGGAGCTGCATCGACTGGAGGAGAGCGCCATGTATAGTACTCAAGGACAGTTCGAGCAGGCGAAATTGTGGCGCGGCATCAATTTGTTGGTTGGAGTGCCCGCCGCTGTTCTGGCAGCAGTTTCCGGAGCCACTGGCCTTGCTGATGCAGCTAATCGTATTATGGCCGCCTACTTGGCACTCGGCTCGGCTGGACTAGGCGCTCTTGTGACTCTACTCAATGGTAATCGCCGGACGCAGCAGGCTCATGGAGCCGCAAACGCTTACCTCGAAGTGCAAACTGCTGCCCGACAGCTGCGCGAAATCGACCTTTCGGTGAAATCCTACGACGACGTTCGTGCCGAATTGCAAGAGCTGACTGCTCGCCGCGATGAGATTAATAAGACTGCCGATATACCATCGCGATACGCACACTGGCGTGGCAGCCGAAATATTTCAGACGGTGGACAGAGTTATGCGGCAGACGATGATGGGGAAAGAAATGGCAACTGATCCAGCGGCGGCATTCAAGACCTTCATCGGCCAACTGACGCCAAGCGCGGCAGATAGATCAGTAGCATCATCCCATCGTCAGTCTATTTACAACAAGATGGATTCATCGTTCGGTCTGTACCGAATGTTTGAGAGCGGCTCGTTTAATCATGGCACCGGGGTAAAGGGTTTCAGCGATGTCGACTATTTCACATCGCTAAAAACAACCCCGCCTCAGTACTCGTCGAGCACCCTGACCGCGGTCCGAGATGCCTTGATCCTGCGATTTCCGAACACTGTCGTACAAGTGCGACGCCCAGCAGTTGTGGTGAAATTTGGTTCTGGATATGAGACGTGCGAGGTAATTCCAGCTTTTCCGAAGGAGACGGTTCGAGAAGGCGAGATGAAGTTTCTCATCCCGGGCTTGACCACTGAATGGCTCGAATCTACGCCCGAAGCGCATCTCAAGTACGTCAATGAGTGCAATCAGACACCGAGTGAGGGGTATGCTAAGTCTTTCGCCAGGCTGATCAAGGCGTGGAAGTACTATCGCAACGTCCCAATTTCGTCGTTTTACCTTGAGATGCGTGCGGCGAAATATACTAGGGAGCAGTCCACTGTTATATATGCTTATGATCTGGCCATATTTCTGAGTAGGCTCCTAGGTGACGACCTCGCGGCTATGAACGATCCGACTGGCACAACCGGGCGGATTCATCCGTGTTCTAGTGACGCGAGTAAAGCCGACGCTCTATCGAAGCTCGGTACTGCTTCCGTGCGGGCAACGAACGCGGCTTCGGCGCACAAGAGTGGCAACAACTCTCTTGCGTTTTACTATTGGGATCAGCTGTTCGACGGTCATTTTCCAGCTTACTGACAGGGAGTGTCTACGTTCGAGGCTGCTGAGCAGCTACTCCATGCGCTGATGTTAAGGTTGATAAATTAAATCGCGTAGCTATTTCTACTACATCTTTTTCGGTCAAACTATAGCAAAATAGATGGCTTTCTCTTATAATAAGATTAGATAAATGGTAAGCGGAGATACGCAACATGATCAACCCTCAAACCCATATAGAAACACCAAAAGTAGACGACTCAAAGACTGCTGAAGCCCAATACGCGGATGCCCTGGAACTGCTCGCCAACCACGGCTACGTCGCTGGAATTGCTGACACAGGTGGCGGCTGCGAAGCCATCGAAATCATTATTGACGATGATCATCGCGTGCTTGCCACCGACAAGGACGAACTTCTCGCCTGGGAGCGCGCGGACCACCAGGGATGGCGAGCCGGCCTGTACCTTGAGGACGATCTCGAAAAGTCTGTGACCACCGACGATTGTTCCGCAGAGGGGTTGTTGAGCCTGGTGAAGCCGCTCCTGGCGGATCGTTCCAAAGTAGCTCTTGCGAGTTAGCGCTTGTGCTACCGCAGTCCCCTGCGCGTACCTTCCCGCATTTCGGAGCTTGGCTTGACGAGGTGATCGGCTGACGGCCCATGGCACCGGGCTGCGATCCGGCTACTTCTCCCTCCCATGCGAATCCCGCATCCTTACCCCACGCTTCCGCAACTGATGCCACACTGTCCCCGGTTCGGGGTGAACCTCAGGTATACAACCACTCGGCTTCTGCGGCCTGCTCGGGCGATAGCCCCTGGCGGCGTATCTTCACTCCGTTGGCGCGCAGCAGCTTCAGGACGGTCTCCTTCGCCAACCCGTGCTCCTTGGCAAGTTGAGTTGAGTGCCTGCCGGCTCGGTACCGCGCCACGATCTCATCAACTTCCGCTTGCTTCAGGTGCCGCTTCCGTCCAGGGCTTGGTACATACACTGGCCGAGCCATTGTCGACTGCAACTGCTCGTACCGTTTCTCCCGCTCAGCCGCCCGCTGACTTAGGTGAACCTTCCTTGAGTAGGATCGGAGGAGGCCCACGCGTGCGCTTTACGACGAAACAGGAACCCTTGGGCCCGATCCTTCGGGCACGGTGGTTTCTTGCAGCGCAGTTCTCTGGTGGTGGGGGCGCAAAAAGGGGTTTAGCGCCCCCCACCCCCCCCCACCCCACAACCCCCCACGGCCCGGGTGACCGCGCATCCGGAAGACCACATCCCCCCCCCCCCGACCGG
>NZ_JBITGN010000018.1:0-160984 GCF_044457245.1 Nocardia sp. NPDC050630 | reverse complement strand
GGTGGGGGGTGTTCGCGGTGGGGGGGGGGCCCCGGGGGGGCGCGGCGCGGGGGGGGGGGGGGGGGGGGGGCGGGGGCGGGGGGGGGGGGCGCGGCCCCCCCCCCCCCCCGGGGGGGGGGGGGGGGCGCCCCCCCCCCCCCCCCCACGCCGCAGCGAGGCGATGGTCTTGTCGGACAATCCGGCCAGCTCAGCCAGCCGCCGGTTCGACCATTCCGGAAAATCCGCGAGCATCCGTCCGGCTGCGGCTTTGCGGTCCGCAAGCGACAACGGGAGTCCGCGAGCGCTGTTGAGTTCGATCGCGAGCACGAACGCTTCCTGCGGTGCGCCATCGAAGAAGATGACATCGATCGACACCGCCTTCCGTCGGCGGGCGACCACCAGACGGTGGACGCCGTCGATCACCTCCATCGTCGCGCGGTGCACCACGATCGGCGGCAATGGACCGGGCAGCTGCGCCAGCACGCCGAGGTGCCGGGAACTCACCCCACCGACCCGGATGGTCCCCGAAATACGAATTCGCTCGACACCGACTGCGACAACCTTTTCCGAAAGTCCCTTGCGCTGACTTTTCTCGACACCCATCTTCTTCTCCAGCACCTGTTCGAAGACTGTCGTATGCGCGGAAGATCAACTCCGGAGTTAATGCCGTAACGACCTGCCGGAGAAGCTGTGTGTATTATCCTTATGCCGGAAGATCCTCCAGTTTAATGTGTCGTTACTCTGCCCTGGGGCGATGGCACCTGTTCGACGACCTTCGATGCACGCACTTTTGGAGCGTGTATCGCCCGCCGCCCGACGCTTGGCACGTTATGGCGGATGTGCTCGCAGAACATCCGCCAGATCGAGCAGAAACATCCGCACCTTCGGCTGCGGACCGCAATCTCGGTACAGAATTGGGGAAGCCAACCGCGTTCGAGACGAGATTTGATGGGAGTCGCTCTGAACATCGGGTCAGCGGCTCTGTGGCAGATACGGAAAGCCGTAGCTCTGTAATGTTCCTGTAACGAAATGTTCCTCGCAGAGAAACGATCGCTCGCACGGACATCAACCCACGCGGTGGTGCACCCCACACAATGCGGATATTCCCGTACCGATTGGCGGATGTTCCCCGCGAGCAGCCGTCCTAAATTCACCGTCAGCCGGAATCGGTACGGTCCGGCGCGACCGACAACGACACAGTATGAGGGAAGTCGGCGTCGCGGACTCGGGCCCACCCGCCCGCGGCAGATTTCTGCCGGGATTGCCGCGCAGTGTGGAATAGGAATTACATGGAAGTTGTCGCGCGTGAGGCGATACCCGAAATCACATCCGTGGTCGTCGACGGCACGGTCCATGACATAGGCCTGCTCAAGGATTTCCATCGGAATCCCGCACTGCGGAAATTCGTCCCCGAATTCTCCCGGCTGTCACTGAGTTGGGTCCGGCTGCAGCCGGGTGAAGAGCTGTCTGTGCACCAGCACCCGACCAAGAGCATGATCGTCATCGCGGAAGGAACCGGCCGGACGCTGGGCGATATCAGTGCCGAGATCCACGCCGGGGATATCGTCGTGGTGCCTTCGGGCGCACGGCACGGCTTCATCGGCACCCCGCCGACCGGGTTCTGGGCGTTGTCGATCCAATTCGAAGGCGCGGGCTTGTACGAGAATCCGGACGATCCGCGGGTGTCGTTCGCGGGCGACCGCCCGGATATCGCGGCCGTGCGCGCCGGAAACGATGCGCATTTGCGGACCTTCGAGAACAATGCGCTGGTGCGCCTGATCAGCGAGATCGGCGCGCACCCGCCGCAGGTGCGTGACCGCCTGCTGGACCATCTGCAGGGCTGGTCGGACGCATTCCAACGGGTGATCGCCGCCCGGGTGGTCGGCGAGGGTGACGGCCCTGGGCGTGCACTCGCGGACGAACATCTCGGTGAGGAGATCGGGCACAACCGACTTTTGGCGCGCTTGCGTGACAACCGCCCGGCCAGCTGGGACCCGGTGATTGCCGCGATCTCCTCCTGGTTCCTCGACCGCATGACCTCGGCATCCAGTGTGGAGCGCTCGGTCCTGTCGCATCTGGTGCTCGAAGGCAGCGGGCTGGTCTTCCACGCCGCCGGGCTGTCGTCGTTCCCGGACAGCCGGTATTTCCAGCTGCACGACGGTGCGGACGCCGAACACATGGACATGGGCTATCGGGTCTTGGCCGAGCAACGGGACTGGACTCCCGACGAGGTCGGCGAGATGTTGCGAAAAGGATGGCAGATGATGGAGTTGCTGGGCGAACGGATCGCCGAGTGCGCACAGCGCGCGGCTCTGGTCGGCCATGCCTGATACCCACTACGAATTGCGCAGCCGGTTCGAGGAGCGCGAACTCCGCGTGCTCGCGGCGGTATTCGGCCGGGATAAGGCGACCCTGTCCGAGCTGATGCATCCGGATGGCTTCGGATTCGACGCCACGATGGGCCTGGTGCGGCAACGGGATCTCATCGACGCCCTCGATGCGCTCGACCATGGCGCAGGTTTCATGGTCGACGAGCTTCGGGTCGTGCCGGCTGGTGGGAACGTCGCGGCATTGACCTATCGCCTGCGGCAATGGGGCGAATTCGACGGCAAACCGCTGCCGGGAGTCGTGTACTGCAGCAGCGTGTGGCGCCTCGAACAGGGTCGTTGGCAGGCGGTGTTTCATCACGAAACGCCACGGGCGCCTGGCGATAGCGAACAGGGCGAGTCAACATGACCCGCTCCCTCGTGCATGGTTCGGCAGGATGGGTCAGCACCGAGCAGCCCTGCGCCGACACTCGACCGTGGCGGCAGGCGGCATGCCAGCTCTATGAGACGCCGAATCTCGTTGTTCCGCTGGGAGAGATCCTGCACTGGCGGGCCGTGGTCGAGGCACTGGGCATCGAATCGACGGCCGACGCCACGCTGCTCACCGGCGGCTATTTCTACCGCCCGCATACGTCCGCTCCCAGCGAGTCCGAACTCGACGCCGCCCGTCACGAGGCCGCCGCCGGTGGCGCCCGATGGTTGCTGTACCCGGTGGTTCGCGATGACGACGCCGGCCAGGTGCTGGCTCGGCACGACTTCGTCGACCTGCCGTGGTTCATCGAAGCGGAGTTCGTCGCCGCCGACGACATCGATCACGATCTGCGAAAGCTACTGGGCGGGACACGTTTTCGGGAACTGCGCCGATTGGTCCGACGCGCGGACGAGCAGTTCGAGTGGGACGTGGTGACCGGTTCGGCGATCGACGAGGACATTCTGATGGCCTTCGATCGGCTGCACCGGATGAATCTGGCGAAGTACGGGCACACCCGCAATCACTTCGCCCTACCGATCCTGCGCAACCTCGCCAAATCTTCACTCGGCGAACGGATGTGCGTATTCCTGCACCGCCGCCGCGACGGTACACCTGTACAGGCCGTGCTCGCGCTGCACCATCCCGAGTCGAATACCGTGGAAGCCTTGGTCCAAGGCATCGATCATGCGGCACTGCCGGCGGCGCAGAATCTGTATGCCACGGCGCTGTATCGGATTTATCACTGGGGTTCGGCGCACGGCGTCAACCGGTTCAACCTCGGCCGTGGTGCGCAGCTGACGAAGCTGAAGCTGGGCGCGAACCGCTTCCATGTGGTCAGCAACCACATCGGATCCGTTGCTGGAACACCGACAAGGGAATTCGACGCGGTGCGCGCGGCGGCGCAGGCCTCGATCGGCACGGCCGTCGCCGTGCTGCGCGCCGCCATCGATCGCCACGGCGTGCGCACCGTGCTGTTGGCGCAAGGAAGCGTTGGTGAGGCACGGGTATGAGTGGATTGACCACTGCGGGCCGGGTCGGCGCTGTCTGGATGGACGGGGCGCTGGTAGACCCCGCCGCGGCGCATCTGCCGGTGCTGAGCTTCGGTCTGCACAATGCGGCCTGCGTCTTCGAGGGGATCCGGAGTTTCGGCGGCCGCCCCTTCGCGCTGTCGGCCCATGTGAACCGCCTGCGCACTTCGGCCGAGGCGATCGGGATCGCACTGCCCTGGGACTCGACGGAGATAGCGGACGCGATCGAAACCGCCGTCGCTGCTGCCGACTTCGCGGAGGCGTATATCCGGCCCGTGGTCTGGCGTGGGGACGAAGTGATCGGCATCGATCCGACCGGCACCACCGTGCATCTCGCCATCGCTGTGCTGGCATGGCCGAAGCAGGCGCTGGACGACGGAAAACCGCTGCGGCTCGGCCTGTCTCGATGGACCCGGCCGACCCCCACCATGGCGCCGGTGCAGGCGAAGACCTCGGCGAATTACCTCGTCGGATCACTGGCGCTGGCCGAAGCCCGGGCCGGCGGATTCGACGACGCGCTGCTGCTCGATCATACGGGCGGGATCGCCGAAACCACGGGTTCCAATATCTTTCTCGTGCACCGAGGTGAACTGCTAACGCCGCCGGCGCACACGTTCCTCAACGGAATCACCCGGCAAACCGTGCTCCGGCTGGCCGCACGGAACGGCATCGTGACGCGCGAGATTCGGCTGACCCCGAACGATCTGGTGATCGCCGACGAGGTGTTCGTGACCGGAACCGCGGTCGGCGTACGTTCGGTCGGCTGGTTCCGCGACACTGCCTTTCACGCCGACGGCATCCTCACCCGGATGCTGGCGAATGCCTACACCCAACTGGTCGGTGCCGAGCAGGGGGAGGAGTCGCCATGTACGGCATCGGCATAGTCGGCACCGGAATATCCGCGCTGCATCTGGCCCTGCAACTCCAGCAGCGCGGCATCTCGACCACGCTCTATGCCGACAAGAGCCCCGAACAGATCCGGGCGGGGCGGCTGCCCAACAACGTCTGCCGGTTCGGCCGGACCAGGGCCCGCGAGCAGACGCTCGGCGTCGATCATTGGAACTTTCCCGACTTCGGCATGAATTGCGCGCACGTGCGCGTACACACCGATCCGCCGATCGCCTTCTGCGGGAACCTTTCCCACCAGGCCAGTTACGTCGACTTCCGCCTCTACCTGCCACGGCTGCTGGCCGACTATCAGGAACGCGGCGGCACGATCGTGCCGGTTCCGGACCCAGAGGTGGCGGTGTCCCGTTCCGCGTCCGAACACGGCTCGACGGTGGTTGCCACCGGCCACCGGAGCGTGGATTCCCTGTTTCCACGTATCGCATCCCGCTCCGCCGAGCATCCAGCTCGACTGATCCTCGCCGGGCTGTTCCACGGTGTGGCGCATACGGATCCGCTGGGTATGCATTTCGAGATCGTGCCCGGAGCCGGCGAGATCTTCCAGACACCGGTGCACTCCGTGGCCGGCCGGGTTGCCGGTATCACCTTCGAGGCCATCTGCGACGGCCCGTGGGCGAACCGCCTGCGCCCGCGGTACTACGACGACCCGTCGGGGTGCGCGCGGGTGGTATTAGAGCTACTACGCGAGGTCGATTCCGAGATTCTCGGACGCCTTGATACTCGTAGGTTCGCCCTCACTCGCCCGCTGGATCTGCTGCAAGGGGCGATCACACCGACGGTCCGCAGGCCCTGGACCCGATTGGGCACCCACCGCTTCGCGATCGCGGTCGGTGATGCCGCGGTACTCAATGATCCGGTCACCGGGCAGGGAGCAAACCTCGCCGTGGCCGCGGCGTGGGAACTCGGCCGGATGATCGACGCCGACACCATATTCGACGAGCAGTTCTGTCATCGATGGGAGGAGCGGCTCTTGGACCTTGCCCGTGATGTCACCGAATGGACGGGATCGGCGCTCGGTCCACCACCGGACCATGTCATCGATGTGCTCCGGGCGGCCGCGGACAGCCAGGACCTCGCCGATGCGTTCCTCGACAACTTCGATGACCCGGCAGCGATGTGGAGTTCGCTGGCCACGGCGCAGCAGGCGGCCGCGTTCATCCGCCGAAAGCCCCCGGGCATCACCCAGCGCGCCGCGGATCTCATGATCGTCGAGCGGGAGCGGCGCCTGCTCGAGCTGCTCGGTCACGCGGATTCCGGCGATTTGCTCGCTCCCGACGCACTGCTGGTCACGGCGCAGGGATGCCACACCCTGGACACCTGGCCGGGTGACCGATCCGCACCCGACATACCAGCCAGCGTGACCGAGGCAACGGTTTTGCCACTGAGCGACATCACACAGCTGATCACCTATCGGCACCGCACGCTGTACTGCTCGACGCTGTGGCATCGCGAACACGACAACTGGGCGGCAGTAGTTCACCACCGCTCTCCCGCACCCGTGGAGGCCCCATGACCGTCCGTGCGGCCGAACTGACCGCATTCTTCCGGGGCCGCATCGTCGATCCGACCCACCCGGCCTACAACGACAGGCGACGGATATGGAAGGGGCTGAGTCGGTATCCCGCCCTCATCGCCGACTGCGCCGACGCCACCGATGTCCGCTGCGTCGTCGACTTCGCCGCCGGCGCCGGCATCCCGCTCGCGGTCGTGGGCGCCGGTCACGATGTGGCGGCCCGGTCGATGCCTGACAATGCGCTCGTCGCATCCACCGGGGCTATGTCGGGCATCAGTATCGACCCGGACCGCCGCCTCGCCCGGGTCGGGGCCGGAGTGCGCTGGGGCAGTCTCGTCTCCGCGGCGGCCCGCTATGGGCTGGCCACCACCGGCGCCTCGGTCGCGACCGTCGGCGTCGCCGGATTCGCCCTGCACGGCGGTCTCGGCTGGTTGATGCGCCGCTACGGGACCGCGTGCGACAACGTCCAGGCCGTGCAGATGGTGACCGCCGACGGACGACTGCGCACCGTCGACACCGACACCGAGCCCGATCTGTTCTGGGCGGTGCGCGGAGCCGGATCGAATTTCGGCGTGGTGACCGCGCTGACGTTGCGGCTACATCCGGTCGACCGAGTAGTGGCCGGTGTCATGCTCTACCCGGCCGCGAAGGCCCGCGCCGTCCTGCAGGCCTATCGCGAGATCACCGCCCGCGCCGGTGACGAACTGGTCACCCACTTCTACTACTCCGGTAACCCGGACGGCAGCCACAGCGCCGGAATCGGGTTGTGCCACAGTGGAGCCGCGGACGCCATGGCAAACATCCTGGCACCGCTCGCGCCGCTCGGAATCCCACAGCACGACTCCGTGCGGGATATGGGGACCGCGGAGTTGCAGGTGGTTCATGACAGCAGCACACCACCCGGCGCTCGCTACCACCTGCGCGGACACTATCTGTCCGAGCTGAGCGACCAGGTCATCGACGTGATCGTCGAGCAGTGCCGCACGCTCAGTGCCCCGTTTACCCAGATCTTCCTGGAACACCTGGGCGGTGCCGTGGGGCGAGTACCCGAGCGCGACACCGCATTCGGCGGACGTACCGCTCGTTATTCGTTTCTCGTCGTCAACGGCTGGGATGCCGCACAGGACGATCTCGCGCAGGTGGCGTGGACCCGGGCGTTCGGTGCCGCCGTCGCACCACACGCGGCGCCCGGCGCCTATGTCAACTACCTCGACGACGATGAGGACCATCGCATTCCCGGTGCGTACGGTGCCGCATATCCGCGCTTGCGGTCGCTGAAGCGAATCTACGATCCCGCCAACATGTTCCGCTTCAATCGCAATATCCCCCCGGAGGCCGGTCAATGAGGCTCGAGCAGAAAGTCGCCATCGTTACCGGGGCGTCCCGCGGCATCGGGGCGGCCACCGCGGTGGAATTGGCCGGACGCGGTGCCACCGTCATCGTGAATTATCAGTCCGAAAAATATCGGGATGAGGCCGAAACCGTCACCGCCGCCATCGAATCCAGTGGTGGATCCGCCTACCTAGTGCAGGCCGACCTACGGGATGCCGACCAGCGCCGACAGCTGGTCGACACGGCGGCACGGCACACCGGCCGACTGGACATCCTGGTGAACAACGCGGGAGTTTATCGACGCGGGCTGACCGAGGACATCGACGCCGACCATCTCGCCGAGCATTTCGAAACCAATGTCGAGGGCGGCATCCTCACCACCGTGGTCGCGGCCGAGCACTTGAGCGACGGCGGTCGAATCGTCTACGTCTCCTCCGGCCTGGCCCGCCGCATCGCGGCGACCAGTACCGCATACGCCGCCAGCAAGGCGGCCGTCGAAGCAGCGACCCGCTGCCAGTCCGCCGAATTCGGTTCGCGCGGTATAACCGTGAACGCCGTCGCCCCAGGCATCGTCGACACCGCGATGTTGGCCGACATCCTTACTACGCCGGAACGTGCGGCGCTGATCGCGGCGACAGCCCTCGGCCGCATCGGCCGGCCTCGTGACATCGCCAAGGTAATCGCCTTCCTCGCCTCCGACGATGCCGGATGGATCACCGGACAGGTGATCGACGTCGACGGCGGCCTGCAGTGAGCGGTGGTTCGACACGACCTGCACGAAACCTGGGCACCGCTGTGGAGTCATGTCGCGAGTTCCTATCCGTCGCGCGTTCCGATGGTGCGTTGCAGCAGGATGAAGGCGAGTAGTAGGACGCCGATGAAGATCTTGGTCCACCATGAACTCAGGGTGCCCTCGAAGCTGATGATGGTCTGGATTACGCCGAGGGTCAGTACGCCGAGTACCGAGCCGAGGACGAATCCGGAGCCGCCGGTGAGCAGGGTGCCGCCGATGACGACCGCGGCGATGGCGTCGAGTTCCATGCCGACGGCGTGCAGGCTCCAGCCGGACAGGGTGTAGAGGGTGAACAGGATGCCCGCGAGTGCCGAGCAGAAGCCGCTGATCGCGTAAACGGCGACCTTGGTCCTGGCCACCGGTAGGCCCATCATGAGCGCCGACTGTTCGTTGCCGCCGATCGCATACGCGGTACGACCCAGCCGGGTGTAATGCAGGACGACGAAGGCCGCGGCGACGATCACCAGCGCGACGATCATGCCCACCGTCAGGAATACGTCCCCGCCGAGCCGGAATCGCCGCTGCGCCAGGTCGGTGTACACCGGGTCGGTGATCGTGATCGAATCCGTACTGATGACATAGGCCAGCCCGCGCGCGAGGAACATGCCGGCCAGCGTCACGATGAACGGCTGGATCTCGAAGTAGTGGATTACCGCGCCCATCGCGGCCCCGAAGAGCGTGCCGCCGACCAACATCAGCGGCATGACCAGCAGCGGCGGCCACCCGTGCACGGTTACCAGCCACGCCGAGACCACCGTGGACAGAGCCAGCACCGCACCGACGGACAGGTCGATGCCGCCGGTGAGAATCACGAAGGTCGTTCCGACGGCCAGGACGAGCAGAAAGGCGTTGTCTATGAACAGGTTCACGAAAACCTGTGGGTAGCCGAATGCCGGATAACGGATCACTCCGACGCCGTAGATGACGGCGAACAATGCCGCGGTGGCCAGTACCGGGATGTACCGGCTGCGGTGTCCGCGAATCGTTGCTCGGCGCAATACAGGGGCCTTGGCCGCGGTCGCGGTCAGCGCGTTCATACGGTCGCCTCCGTTGATGTCGATGGGATGCCGACAGATTGGCCGCGACGGCGAAATACCTTGGCGCGGAACGCCGGTGACTGAACCAGGCATACCGCGATCACCACGACCGCTTTGGAAACCAGCGTCGTCTCCGGTGGCACCCCGACGGTGTAGATCGTAGTGGTGAGCGTCTGGATCACCAGCGCCCCGAGAACGGTGCCGCCGAGCTGAAATCGCCCACCGGTCAATGCGGTACCACCGATGACGACCGCGAGAATCGCATCGAGTTCGATCCACAAGCCGGCGTTATTGCCGTCGGCCGCAGAGACATTCGAGCTGATCATCAGTCCCGCGATGGCCGCACAGCAGGCGCAGACCGCGTATACGGCGACGATCAGACCACCGGCCCGGATGCCGACCAGACGCGCCGCCTCGGCATTGCCGCCCACCGATTCCAGCAGCAGCCCGAGCGCACTGCGCCGCAATAAAACCGCGAGGCCGGTGAACACCGCGGCCGCGACCAGGACGGGCACCGGCAGGCCGAGCAGATAGCCGCCGCCGATCACCTTGTACGGCGGACTGTTGATCGTGATGATCTGGCCCGATGTAATCAACTGTGCGACACCACGTCCGGCGACCATCAGGATCAAGGTCGCCACGATCGGCTGAATCCCGAAGCGCGCCACCAACACTCCGTTCCATAATCCCAGCACTACCGCCACGCCGAGCGCGATCAGCACGGCGACGGCAACCCCAACGGCATCGGCCTGGTCCGGCATATTGCTGATGTGCAGACAGGCCAGCGCACCCGCGATCGCCACGACCGTGCCGACCGATAGGTCGATGCCGCGCGTCGCGATGACCAGCGTCATGCCGAGCGAGATCAGCACCAGTGGCGCCCCGTAGCGCAGGATATCGATCAGGCTGCCGTAGAGGTGCCCGTCCTGGATGCGGATCGAGAGGAATCCGGGCGTGAACGCGACGTTGACGATCAGCAGTGCGATGAGCGCAGCCGCTGGCCAGAACAGATGGTTTCGGAAGATCGTCATGAAATGGCCCCGCTCGCAATGGTTTCGGTGAGTCGGTCCATGGTCAGGGTGGCATCGTTGACCAGTTCGGCGACCAACCGCCGATCGCGCAGGATCGCCACCTTGTGACTGAGCCGCAGCACTTCCTCGAGTTCGGCGGAGATGAACAGCACCGACATGCCCTCCTCGGACAGCGAGATGACCAGCCGCTGGATTTCCGCCTTGGCACCGATATCGATACCCCGGGTCGGCTCGTCGAGGATCAGCAGTTTCGGCCGGGTGGCCAGCCAGCGGGCCAGCAGCACCTTCTGCTGGTTGCCGCCGCTGAGGAATTTCACCGGCGTATCCGGATCGGCGGGGACGATCCGCAGTGACGTGATGTATCCGGCGACGAGTTCGTCGCGCTTGCGCGCCGACAGCGGCCGGGCCCAGCCGCGCGCCGCCTGGACCGCGAGCACGATATTGTCGCGCACTGACAGGTCCAGGATCAGGCCCTGGGATTTACGGTCTTCGGGGCAGAAGGCGATCCGATGGTCGATCGCGGCGCGCGGCGAGCGCAACGCCGTCGGTGTGCCAGCGACGCGGAGATTCCCGGTGGACGCGCGGTCGGCGCCGAACAGTAGTCGCGCCACCTCGGTGCGGCCGGAGCCGAGCAACCCGGCCAACCCGACCACCTCGCCATCACGGACAGTGAGATCGAACGGCGCGACGGAATTGCGTCGGCCGCCGATCCCCGAGGCCTGCAGCAGCGGATCGTGGCGCGCCACCACCGCGGGATCCGGCTTCTCGTGCTCGATCTCGTAGAGTGTGCGCAACGCCGTGCCGAGCATGTGCGCGATGAGATCTTTTTGGCTCAGTTGTGCCACCGGATATTCGCCGACCAGGGTGCCGTTGCGCAGTACCGTGGCCCGGTCGCAGATCTCGAAGATCTGATCGAGGAAGTGGGTGACGAATCCGATCGCCACGCCTTCGGCGGCGAGTCGGCGCATCACCGCGAACAGCTGCTCGACCTCACCGGTGTCGAGCGAAGATGTCGGCTCGTCCAGGATGAGAACCTTGGCGTCCAGATCGACGGCCCGCGCGATGGCGATCAGCTGCTGCACCGCGAGCGAATACGAGCCGAGCGGGGCAGCCACATCGATGTTCAGATGCAGTCTGTCCAGCAGCCGGGCGGCATCGCGACGCATCGCGGCGAATCGGATGAGACCGGCCCGTCGCGGTTCCCGTCCGATGTAGATGTTCTCCGCGACCGACAGATTCGGGCACAGATTCACCTCTTGATAGACGGTGCTCACCCCGGCCCGCAGCGCCTGTTGCGGGCCGGTGAAACGCACTGGGCGACCGTCGAGTTCGATGGTTCCGGCATCGGCGTCGTGAATTCCGGTGAGCACCTTGATGAGGGTGGATTTGCCCGCACCGTTCTCACCGACCAGCGCGTGTATTTCACCGGGGAACAGCCGCAGGCCCACCTCGGACAATGCGGTGACCCCGGCGAAACGCTTGACGATGCCCGACATCCGAAGTGCCGGTGTGGCAGTGGGTTCCGACATGCACTCGCTCCGGCTCAGTATGTCCGGGTTGGCAGCGCGGCGGCGGCCTGGTCCTGGGTGTAGACGCCTTCATCGGTGACGATCCGCTTGGGCGTCGGGCGCCCCGCCACGACATCCTTGGTGATGTCCATCAGCTTCGGGCCGAGCAGCGGATTGCATTCGACGACCACGTTGATCTTGCCGTCGGCCATGGCCTGGAAGGCATCGCGCGTGCCATCGATCGAGATGATCTTGATGTCCTTACCCGGCTTCAACCCGGCCTCCTCGATCGCCTGAATCGCGCCGAGCGCCATATCGTCGTTGTGCGCATACAGCACGTTGATATCCCGATGCGCGGCCAGGAATGCCTGCATGACCTCTTTGCCCTTGGCGCGGGTGAATTCCGCGGTCTGCGATGCGATGATCTTGAACTTCGGGTCGGCGCCGATAACCTCCTGGAAACCCTTCTTCCGATCGGTCGCGGGCGCGGATCCGGTGGTGCCCTGCAACTCCGCGATATTCACGGTGTCAGTCGAATTCTTGGTCGCGTCCACGAGCCAATTCGCCGCCCTGCGGCCTTCTTCGACGAAATCCGAGCCGAGGAAGGTCACATACAGCGAGGTATCGGCCGAGTCGACCGCGCGGTCGGTGAGGATCACCGGAATCTTGGCGTCCTTGGCCTCCTTCAGGACGGTGTCCCATCCGGATGCGACGACCGGGGAGAAGGCGATGACGTCCACACGCTGCTGGATGAAGGTGCGGATCGCCTTGATCTGGTTTTCCTGTTTCTGTTGGGCGTCGGCGAATTTCAGCTGGATGCCAGCCGCGGCCGCGGCGTCCTGGATGGATTTCGTATTCGCGGTGCGCCAACCACTTTCGGCGCCTACCTGGGAGAACCCGAGTACGGTTTGGTCGCTTCCCGAGCTGCCGCAGCCGACGGCGGTTGCTGCGGTGATAACAAGTGCGCTGGCGGTGATCAGAAGCCTCTTCAACACGATCAGGCTCTCCCTTGCATTGTGAAACGTGTTGCACCGAGGTGCGGTAGTCCTGATAGTGTTAGCGCTCACATTCTTCTAGTCAAGAGCTCTGGCGTCCGTAATCTGGTGGCGACTACCGGATATCGGTTGCCGTGGTCGGCGCGGCAGTTCGGGTCATGCTGCGGTCATCGGCGGTGTGAGCGTTAACCTGGGGGAACCGGGACAACATATTCGGCGCGACGCTTGGAAGGTGGATGTGAGGGACAGGGACGGATTTGCCGCCGGGGATACCTCAACGGCGGTTCGGCCGACGGCTGCGCGCCCGGCGGTGATGACCGATGTCGCCAAACTCGCTGGAGTGTCCCATCAGACCGTCTCGCGGGTGCTCAACGGCAGCGCGAATGTGCGTCCGGAGACCCGTGAGCGGGTGCTGCGCGCCGTCGAACAACTCGGCTACCGCCCCAATGCCATGGCAAGGGGGCTGGTCAGCAGGCGCTCGAATATGCTCGGCGTGGTCAGTTTCGACACCATTCTGTACGGACCTGCGTGCACCCTGCTCGGCATCGAACGTGCCGCTCGCACAGCGGGTTACGGTGTCAGCATCTTCGCCTTGGAGACGGTGGACCGCTCCAGTGTATTGGCGGCCGCGAACAGTCTGGCCGATCAGGGCGTAGACGGGATCATCGTCATCGCCCCGCAGATGGCCGCCGCGGCGGCACTGCACAATCTGCCCGAACGCCTGCTGGCCGTCGCGGTCGAGGCCGGCCAGGACAGCGGCTTGCCGTCGGTTTCGGTTGATCAGGTCGAGGGTGCCAGGCTGGCCGTGCAACACCTGCTCGATCTGGGGCACCGCACGGTATGGCAGGTCGCCGGTCCCAGCGACTGGCTGGAGGCACGCGACCGAACCGAAGGCTGGCGTAGCACGCTGGAGGCCGCGGGGGCACCGATTCCCCCGTTGATCGGCGGTGATTGGAGTGCCCACTCCGGCTATGAAGCCGGCCTACTGCTCGCCGCGCAACCCGATGTGACCGCGGTATTCGCGGCCAATGACCAGATGGCGCTCGGCATGCTGCGCGCCTTCACCGAACGCGGCATCCGGGTACCCGCCGACATCTCCGTGGTCGGCTTCGACGATATTCCGGAGGCCGCCTACCTCTCGCCGCCGTTGACGACCATCCGGCAGGACTTCGACGAGGTGGGTCGCCGCAGTATGCAGATGTTGTTGCGGCTGTTGGAATTCGACGGTGCCACCGCCGAACCGGCATCGCCGTCGGTGCTGCCGACGCTGGTCACGCGCGACAGTACGGCGGCACCGGCCCAGCGGTGATGCGGGCTCAGGCCGCCGCGCGTTTCTTGTTGTAGACGTCGAATGCCACCGCGGCCAGCAGCACCAGGCCCTTGATGACCAACTGCCAGTCGCTGCCGACGCCGAGCATCGACATGCCGTTGTTCATCACACCCATCACCAGCGCCCCGACGATCGCGCCGACGACCGTGCCGATACCGCCGCTGGCCGACGCGCCACCGACGAATGCCGCGGCAATAGCATCGAGTTCGAAGTTCTGTCCAGCCTTCGGCGTCGCCGCGCCGAGCCGGGCCGCGAAGATGACACCCGCAAGCGCCGCGAGCACACCCATATTCACGAAAACCCAGAACGTATTGGCCTTGGTATTCACCCCGGACAGCTGTGCGGCTTTCTCATTGCCGCCGACGGCGTAGATCCGACGCCCGATCACCGAGCGGTTCATCACGAACGAATACAGCACGATCAACACGATCAAGATAACGCCGATAATCGGAATCCCGTTGTAGGACGCTAATACGAAGCTGAATGCCAGAATGACCGCACCGAGCGCCGCCGACTTCGCGATGAACAGCGAGCGCGGTCCGGCAGGCAGACCGTAGGAACGACGGCGTTGCCGCACCCGCCATTGCGACCACACCAGGGCGGCCACCGCGAGCACGCCGATGAGCAATGTCAATCCATTCAGCTCACCGACACGCAGCCGGATAGCGATCCCGTTGAACCCCGCGAATTGAACGGCATGCAGCGGCAGCCAATTCGGGAGGTAACCGGCCGCGATATTCACGAAGCCCTGCGGGAACGGGCCGATCGACTGGCCCTCGAGCACCAGCTGCGCCAGACCACGGAACAGCAGCATGCCGCCGAGCGTGACGATGAATGCCGGAATCTTGACGTAGGCGATCCAATACCCTTGCCACGCACCGATGGCCGCGCCCATCGCCACGGCCGCCAGCACGACAAGCGGCCACGGCCAGTGCCACTGCACGATGGCGATACCGGTAACCGCGCCGACCAGTGCGCACAGTGATCCAACCGATAGGTCGATGTGCCCGTTGATGATCACCAGCATCATCCCGATGGCGAGCACCAGGATGTAGCCGTTCTGCAGGATGACATTCGTGACATTGAGCGGCGTCAATAGGCTGACGCCGTCGGAAAGTTTCGCCGTGGTGAGGATTTGGAACAGCAGCGTGATCACCACGAGCGCCACGATCATGCCGTATTGGCGCACATTGCCGCGCAGGGTGCGGCG
This sequence comes from Nocardia sp. NPDC050630, assembly GCF_044457245.1. NCBI lineage: Bacteria > Bacillati > Actinomycetota > Actinomycetes > Mycobacteriales > Nocardiaceae > Nocardia > Nocardia sp. NPDC050630. The sequence goes on along the minus strand of NZ_JBITGN010000018.1, from coordinate 145,523 downwards.
AAGGGCCGCGAGCGCGCCGACCTGTTTCTGCTCGACCGCCTTTGCGATGACCTCGGTGGAGTCGTCGTCTTCGAGCTTGTCCAGCAATGTCATTCGGGTACCGCCTCGGCTGCGGCGGTTCCGCGTGTCATCAGTTTCATGACAGCCTCCTGTGTGGCTTCGTGTTTCGGTAATTCACCGGTGATGCGGCCCTGGCTCATCGCGTAGACGCGGTCACACAGCCCGAGTAGTTCCGGCAGTTCCGAGGAGATGATCAGCACGCCTTTTCCGTCGGCGGCGAGCTGCTGAACGATCAGATAGATTTCGTATTTGGCGCCGACGTCGATACCGCGGGTGGGCTCGTCGAGGATCAGCAGATCGGGTTCGGTGAATATCCATTTACCGAGCACGACCTTTTGCTGGTTCCCGCCGGAGAGGTTGCCCACCTTCTGGAATACCGTCGGCGTCTTCACCGTCAGTCGGGTACGCAAGCGCTCGGCTTCAACGATTTCGCGGTGGGTATCGATGACGGCGTGCCGAGATACCGCTGGCAGATTGGCGAGGGTCATATTGCGCCGGATGTCCTCATCGAGGATCAATCCGTATTGCTTACGGTCCTCCGAGACATAGGCGATCCCCGCGCCGATGGCGTCATGCACCGACGAAAGCTTCAGTATCGCACCATCTTTGCGAATCGTGCCGCGAATATTGCGACCGTAGGACCGGCCGAAAACACTCATCGCCAACTCGGTACGCCCGGCACCCATCAACCCGGCGATACCGACGATCTCACCGCGCCGCACATTCAGCGCCGCATCCCGCACGATCCGGCGATCGGCAATGGTCGGGTGGTCGACATTCCAATCGGCGATCTCGAAGAACACCTCGCCGATCCGCGGATCCTCCCGCGGCGGAAACCGATGGTCGAGATCGCGCCCGACCATCCCCTTGATAATGCGATCCTCGGTGACTTCTGTGGCCTTCGCATCGAGGGTCTCGATGGTCCGGCCGTCGCGCAGCACGGTGATCGAATCCGCGACAGCCAAAACCTCATTGAGCTTGTGCGAGATCAGGATCGAGGTGATGCCCTGCTCGCGCAGTTGCCGTAGCAGTGCCAGCAGGCTCGCACTGTCGGTCTCATTGAGCGCGGCGGTCGGTTCATCGAGAATCAGCAATCGCACCTGTTTGGACAGCGCCTTGGCGATTTCCACGAGCTGCTGTTTCCCGACACCCAGAGCGGCGACCAGGGTTTCGGGATCCTCGACGAGACCGACCTGCCGCATCAGCAGCATCGCCTGCCGATTGGTCTCCTGCCAGTCGACGGTCAAGCCGCGCAGCCGTTCATTGCCGAGAAAGATGTTCTCCGCGATCGAAAGCTGCGGCACCAGCGCCAATTCCTGGTGGATGATCGCGATACCGGCGGCCTCGCTACCGCGAATATCCTTGAACGTCACATCGGTACCGTCCATGCGGATCTGTCCGGTGTAGGAGCCGTGCGGGTAAACGCCGCTGACCACCTTCATGAGCGTGGATTTGCCCGCGCCGTTCTCGCCGACCAGCGCGTGGATTTCGCCATCGGCCACCGCGAAATCCACCGCGTCGAGCGCCTTCACACCCGGGAATTCCATGGTGATCGCGCGCATTTCGAGAATGTGCTTGGTCATGCTGTGTCCTTCTGTGCATACCCGAGGGGTCCTCCGTGGTTACGCAGGCTGCCTCCTCCGGGCCCTGACTCGGCCATGCGGGGCCTTCCGGTCGTCAGGCGAAGTCGCGCTCGGAGTAGTAGCCGGAGTCGATGAGTACCTTCCGGTAGTTGTCCTTATCGACCGACACCGGCTGCAGCAGATACGACGGCACCTTCTTCGCGCCGTTGTCGTAGGAGGTGGTGTCATTGGTTTCCGGTGTGCCGCTGGTCAAGATCGCATTGACCATCTGCACGGCGCGTTTGGCGAGGTCGCGGGTGTCCTTGAACACGGTCATGGTCTGCTCGCCCGCGATGATCGACTTCACCGACGCCTTCTCGGCATCCTGACCGGTGACGACCGGCATCTTCTTATCGCCCCTGCCGTAACCGACCGCCTTGAGGGCCGAGACGATGCCGATGCTGAGGCCGTCGTAGGGAGACAGCACGGCATCGATATTCGAGGTGGAATAATTGGCGCTGAGCAGGTTCTCCATCCGGGACTGGGCGGTAGCGCCATCCCAGCGCAGGGTGGTCACCTGATCGACGGCGGTCTGTCCGGAGCGGACCACCAGCTTGCCGGAGTCGAGATAGGGCCGGATCACCGACATGGCGCCGTTGAAGAAATAGTAGGTGTTGTTGTCATCGGGGGAACCGGCGAACAGTTCGATCGAGAACGGACCCTTGCCATCGCGCAGACCGAGCCGGTCGACGATGTAATTGGCTTCCAGCACACCGACTTTGAAGTTGTCGAAGGTGGCGTAATAGTCGACATTCACGGTGTCGCGGATGAGCCGGTCGTAGGCGATCACCGCGATCTTGTTGGTCTTGGCTTGCTGCAGGACACCGGTGAGTGACTTGTTGTCGATCGCCGCGATCACCAGCGCCTTGACCCCACGGGTGATCATGTTCTCGATCTGGGAGACCTGTGTCTCGATGACGTCCTCGGCGTATTGCAGATCGGTGTCATAGCCGAGGTCCTTGAACTGCTTGACGATATTGTTGCCGTCGGCGACCCAGCGTTCGGAGGATTTCGTCGGCATGGCGATGCCGATCATGCCGCCGGCCGCGGACGAATTGCCGCTGTCCTCAACGGAACACGCGGCGGCGGCCAATAGCGCGGCGACACCGGCGGCGCCGGCGAAGAGTCCGCGTCGATTGATGGTGGGCATGGCACAACTCCTTGACTAGACCTGGACGAACTCGATGCCGGTGAGCTGACAGAAGACCTGCCAGTCGGCGGCGTGGTAGCCGATATTCATGACCTGGTGGTGCGGACCGCCCGCGGTGAGCCAGCCATCCATGCAGGCACGCACGCCGCTCGCGGGCCGGAACTGGCCGTAGGGCATCTCCAGTGCGGGCAGTTGCGGACTGTCGAGCACCTCACCCTCGGCCACCACCATTCGGAACTTTTCGCCGCCGAGCGAAACCAGACAGGCCAGTGTCGCGGGCCCTGGCTGGTAGCGGAACAGGAAGGTAGGCGGTTCGTCGAGCTTGCCGATGCCCAGTTCGCGCCGGATCAGCCGGACCGGTTCATCGTCGCGCGCGATGCGCCAATTCCCCTCGCCCATATGGCTCATCAAGATCGAGTCGGAGGGGAAGTCCATCGCATACATTTCGGTGAAATGGCCGTCACCGATCAGCTGATGTCCCGCGTAAACCATGGCGGCGGCCATCGCATCGCCTTCTGCGCCATAGCCGTAGCCCTTGGCCATCAGGCTCGAAGCCGCGGCCAGCGGCAGCCGCTGGAAACGGCCGTCCTCGCCGATCGCATCGAAGTGCGTCGAGTACGCACCGTAGCCGCGGTCGGTGAGAATGCGTTCGATGGCGATCTGCATCCGGGCGTGGTCTTCGCGTTCCACGCCGGTCAATGCCGGATCGATCGCGAATTCTCCGTCCTCCCAAGCCATCAGCGCCGCCACCTCGTCATCGGTCACCGCCTGGCTGCCCCGGTAGAGGTCGCCGGGTGCAACGAAGCTGATCTCGGGGCCGAGCGCCCGCAATAGCGCGTTCTCGTCGACGCGGATATCGCCCATATCGTTCATGGCATAGCCGAATACGCCGACCTTCAGCGACCGCCATGCCGTTACCGCGCGTGCCGCCCGTGCCCAACGGTCAACGCGCACAGCGAATTCCGGGCTTTTCCAGTCGTCGGTGACGACGGTGAACGGCCGATCGGCACGAACCATCGCATTCGCGGTGTCCTGCGCGCCGTGGATGCCCTGGTTATAGGTCATATCGGCCATATCCCAGGCCGGGGTGACGGTCGGCTCGGGTTGAATATTCGCCAGTAGCACCGGAAGTCGATTCTCGTTGAACAACCGGGCCACCCGCATCGCCGGGCCATAGGTGAGCATCACCACCATGACGCCGTCGAGATCGGCATTGACGAATTCGCGCATGACGGCCTCGGCGTCACGACGGTCCTTGACCGGGCGTCCCACGGTCCAGTCGGCGAGATCGGCGAGTTGTTCGGCGATATCGTGCGCGTAGCGGTCCTGGCGCTCGGCGATGCCCGGGATCATGTCGTCGTAGAGGGCCTGCATGATGCCGAGTAGGCCGATGCGTGGTTTCGGGTTCATCGAGGACGTACTCCTTTGTCGGCGGCCGGAATTCAGTGCTGGCCGTATACGTTCTGGTAGCGGTCGTGCAGGCTGTCCACATCGGCCTGCGCGATGGGGATCGGTTCACCGAGCTGGCGCGCGATATGCACGGTGCGAGCCACGTCCTCGCACATGACGGCCGCCTTCACCGCGGCACGCGCATCGCGCCCGACCGCGAAGACACCGTGATTGCGCATCAGGACGGCGGGGGAGCGGTGGCCCGTCAGCGTCGCGACCACGCCTCGGCCGATATCGTCGTTGCCGATGAGCGCGAAGGGGCCGACCGGAATTTCGCCGCCGAACTCATCGGCCATCGCGGTCAGCGCACACGGAATCGGTTCCGCGCGTGCGGCCCACGCGCTCGCGTATGTCGAATGGGTATGCACCACACCGCCCACCTCGGGCATCGCCCGGTAGATATAGGCGTGCGCGGCGGTATCGCTGGACGGTGCCAGATCGCCCTCGACAAGCTTGCCGTCGAAATCGCAGACCACCATCGAATTCGGGGTGAGTTCGTCATAGGACACCCCGCTCGGCTTGATGACCAGCAATTCCTCGCCGGGCACCCGGGCGGAGACATTGCCCGCGGTCCACACCACCAGACCCCAGCGCAGTAGTTCTCGATGCAGATCGACCAGTTGCTCACGCAGCCCGGTAATGACGGCTCGCTCAGCTGTGCCCACTGTTCGCGAGCGGCTCGGCTGTGTATTCGTTCGCTCGCTGCGCTCGCTCATGCGGTGGCGACTTCCCTTCGTGCGTCGTTACGGATGCGTCGCAGCCGGTGCAGCGCCTCGGTGCCGCCGCGGCCGAAATGGTCGTGTAGGGCTTGGTATTCGGCGTAGATGGCGTCGTATGCGGCGGCGCGGTCGGGATCGGGAAGATAGGCGTTGCGGTGCACCCGGCCCATCGACTTGGCCGCGGCACGGACATCCGGGTAGGCCCCGGCGGCGACAGCGGCGTGGATGGCCGAGCCGAGCGCCGGGCCCTGATCCGAGCCGATGATCGACAGCGGTAACCGCGTCACATCGGCGTAGATCTGCATCAGCAACGAGTTCTTCAGCAGGCCACCGGCAATCACCAGTTCACGAACGGGAACGCCTGCGGCATCGAAGGTTTCGATGATGGTGCGGGTGCCGAAGGCGGTGGCCTCCAGCAATGCGCGATAGATGTCCTCGGGTTTCGTCGCGAGCGTGAGGCCGACCAGCACTCCGGACAGGTCGTGGTCGACGAGCACCGAGCGATTTCCGCTGTGCCAGTCCAACGCGACCAGCCCGTGTTCACCGACCCGCTGCCGCTGCGCCAGCTCACTCAAGTAGGAATGTGCGTCCATGCCGCGCGCGGCCGCCTCGGCGTGGTAGCGCCCCGGCAGCGACGAGTCGACAACCCACGCGAAAATGTCGCCGACCCCACTCTGCCCCGCCTCGTATCCCCAACTGCCACTGATGATTCCGCCGTCGACCACGCCACACATGCCAGGCACCTCGGCGAGGTGATCGCTATTCATGACATGGCAGGTCGACGTGCCCATCACCGCGAGCAACTGCCCATTCTCGACAGCCTGCGCGGCGGGCGCGGTGACATGCGCGTCGACATTGCCGACCGCGACCGCGATCCCGGGCCGCAGCCCCGTCCACCCCGCTGCCCGCTCGGTCAGGCCTCCGGCACGGCCTCCGAGCGGGGACAGCGGGTGGACCAGCTTGCCGACCGCGAAGTCGGCGAAGTCCGGATTCAGCGCAGCCAGGTAGTCGCTGCTCGGCCAGCTACCGTCCTGGTGAATTCCCTTGTAACCGGCCGTGCAGACGTTGCGGGTCTCGCTACCGCACAGCTGCCAGACGATCCAGTCCGCGGCTTCGATGAAACGCTCAGCCCTGGAGTAGATCTCGGGATCGTCTTCCAGCATCTGCAGTGCCTTGGCGAACTCCCACTCCGCCGAAATCTTGCCCCCATACCGATTGATCCACGGTTCGGCTCGTTCGTGGGCGAGGGTATTGATCCGATCCGCCTGCGCCTGTGCCGCATGGTGCTTCCACAACTTCGGATAGGCGTGCGGACGCTCCGCCAACTCCGGAATCTGACACAACGGCGTGCCGTCGGCAAGCGTCGGCAGCACCGTACACGCCGTGAAATCCGTAGCGATCCCGATGACATCCGCGGGGTTGACCCCCGAATGGGCCAGCGCCTCGGGCACCGCCGTCCGCAGTACATCGAGGTAATCCTCAGGATCCTGCAACGCCCAATCCGGCGGCAGCTCAACGCCCGTCACAGGCAGGGCCCGATCGATGACCCCATGTCGGTATTCACTTACCGCGCTGGCGAACTCAGCCCCATCCCGCACCCTGACAACAACTGCCCGCCCGGACAACGTGCCGAAGTCGACACCAACCACATACGTGTCCGCCACTGTGACGCTCCTAACAATGTTAACGCAAACATTGTTAGCGCGAACATTTGGTCCGTGTCAAGGAGTCACTCGTTTCGTAAGTTGTGATCGCTCACGTCGAGGCGTGTCTCGGCACCCGCACTTTCGACGAAGTTCTCGCCACGTTGGGTGGCGCGGCTGGTTCGCGACATGACGACCGGGGGTGCGGTTCGCGCGAGTGCGGCACTGTTGTCGTGCAATCGGATGGAAGACTGAGCGGAGTGTTTGTCGAGCAGAGGGTGCTGGTGTCCGCTGATCCCGAGGTGATGCTCTTTGTCGCACACTCTGCCGGTCCAGCGCAGCGCACGCTGTTGGTTATTCATGGTGGGCCGGATTGGGACCACAGTTATCTGCGCGAACCGCTCGTAGAGTTGGCCGGGACGCATCGGCTGATATTGCCGGACCTGCGCGGCTGTGGCCGTTCGACGCAGGGACTTCGAGATGATGAATACACCCCGGACACTGTTGTCGGCGATCTGACGGCGCTGCTCGATGCATACGGTGTCGCCGGAGCCGACGTGCTGGGCTTCTCATACGGCGGCCTGATCGCCCAACGTCTCGCCTTGCATGCGCCCGACAGGGTACGACGGCTGATCATTGCGTCCAGCAGCATTCTGCCGGTGCCCGCCGACGCCTTCGCCGGATGGCGGGTCCGGGACGAGCGCCGAGCCAGGGAGGCGCAGGTGTGGTCCGACCGCTCGCTCGCCGGAGCCGGACTTACTCACGCAGCAGCCCTGGCCGGGGCTTCGGCCAATATCTGGCGACCAGCGGCCCTACCCGACTACCTGCGGCGTCTCGCGGCCATCCGATTCTCTGCCGAATGGATCCGGCCAATGTTGGCAGGCACATTGCCATCACCCCGATACGAGAACGCGGCGCAGCGACTGGCCGAACTCGACGTGCCGTTGTTACTGCTACACGGCCGACAAGACATGATCTTCCCCTCGACACTTACCACCGAGGCCGCTGCCCTGATTCCCGCCGCACGGGCGGTCGTGATCGAAGAAGCAGGCCACATGGCGCACATCGATCAGCCGCACCAATGGCTCCAGGCGGTCCGCGAATTCCTGAGCTGATCGCCCTGGCATGCCGACTCTTGCGACGGCCGACCGATTTCGGTTTACCGCGCAGGTTGGCGAATCACCCCGCGGCTGTCGCGGCCGGTGTGGGGATGTCGTCGGCGCGATCTGTGCCCAGCTGCGGGTAGGTCGGATACTCGATGCCCGAGATGTATTGCACCGTCCGCACAACCTGGCACGAATAGCCGAATTCGTTGTCGTACCAGAGGTACAGGATCGCGGTGTCGCCGTCGACGATGGTGGCGTTGGCGTCGACGATGGAGGCCGCGCGGGAGCCGATGAAGTCGCTGGAAACCACGTCGGTGGCGGCGGTGTAGTCGAGGTTGCGGCTCAATGGTCCGGACAGCGATACCTGACGCAGATACTCGAGCACCTCGGTCTTTGTGGTCTCCCGCTGGAGCTGCAGGTTGAGTATCGCGACCGAAACGTCCGGGGTGGGAACGCGAATCGAGCTGCCGGTGATCTTAGCCTTGAAGTCCGGCATCGCCTTCGCCACTGCGGACTGGGCGCCGGTTTCGGTGAGCACGAGGTTGAACGGCGCGGAACGCCCGCGACGGTCGGCCTTGTGGAAGTTGTCCAGCAGGTTCTGGTCGTTGGTGAACGAGTGCACCGTCTCCACGTGACCGCGGACAATGCCGAACTCGTCATCCATCGCCTTGAGCGGCGGCACGATCGCGTTGGTCGTGCATGAAGCGCACGAGTAGATCTGCTCCGAGAGATCCAGGTCGCGATGGTTGACCCCGTGCACGATATTCGGCACGTTGCCCTTGCCGGGCGCGGTGAGAACGACCTTCGCGATGCCGGGACGCAGGTGCTGCGACAGGCCATGACGGTCACGCCATGTACCGGTGTTGTCGATCAGGATCGCCTCGTTGATCCCGAACTCGGTGTAGTCGATCGTCGTCGGATCATCGCTGTAGATGAACTTGATGACATTGCCGTTCGCGATGATCGTGTCGTTCTCGGTGTCGACCTTGATCGTTCCGTTGAACTGCCCGTGCACCGAATCCCGCCGCAGCAGTGACGCACGCTTGGCCAGATCACCCTCGCCGCCCTTGCGCACCACCACGGCCCGCAGGTTCAGCCCATTGCCGGAGCCGACCTTCTCGATGAGCAGACGAGTGACCAGACGGCCGATGCGGCCGAATCCATAGAGCACCACGTCGCGGGGTCCCTGTGGTTCGGCCTTATTGCCATCGGTGACATCGGCCAGCACTGTTGCGGTGAACTCGGGGATCGACAGCCCGCGATCGTCGGCGCGATAGGCCATCACCAACCGGCCGAGGTCGATCTTGCATGCTCCCAGATCCAGTCCACTGAGCACTTCGAGGAACGGCAGCGTCTCCTCGACCGAAAGTTCCTCACCCTCGATCTGCCGCGCGAACCGATGCGTCCGCAGAATGCTGATCACCGACTTGTTCACCAGCGACCGGCTGTGCAGAAGGATGGTCACCCCCTTCTCGCGGTACAGCCTGCCAATGATCGGAATCATCGCCTCCGCCGAAGCCTCGTGAGCGTTCCAGCGGTCAAGATGGTCGGTAGTCAACACAAGCCCCTCGGCGTTCCTCGATCTGTACGAAGATCGATGCTATCCGTGGCCGCGCTATCACAAGGCCCCGCTACCCCGCTGTGAGGTCGGCATCTGTCGAGAAGCGGACAGCTGCCGGATGGCGTACTCAAGGGAAAGGCGTGAGCGCCGGATCGATCGCCTGACGAAGCACTTATCTCAGGTCGTGGTAATGGTCATCCTCGACGCCGTCTGTCGTCTCGCCTTCCTGCACCGTTTCCAGGCCCTCCCATCCGGCTCGGCCCGGGGCCGGGACCTTCTTGTCGGGAGTGGCCAGCATATCGTGGTCATCGAGCTGGTCGGCGTTCCCGGACGTGATATCGGCTGTGGCATATAGTGATTCGCTGCCGGCGGTGAAGTAGTGCAGATGGGCCTGTCCGCTGTAGTAGAGCGGCGAGGAATAGCTCGGCGGGGTCTCGGCCTTGATGCGGGTCGCGCCATACTCCGGTGCGGTGGGATCGGCATCACCGCCCTGCCCGCTCAAGTGGCTGCGCGCATCCAAAATCGCATGCCCACCGTGCGCGTTCAGGTCGTTGGATGCCTCGCCGACGTACACATGTCCGCCGTCGTTCAAGTGGAAGTCGGCCGCGTGGTGCGCTTGGTCGGTACTGACTGGTCCGAGCAAGACCACGTCGTCGGCGTGCATGTGACTCGCGGCTGCCGCGTCGGCGGTGACTATGGCCCCGGCGGAGTACCCCACCACGGTCATGTGCGAATGCGACGGACCGCCCTGATGGGTCGCATTCAGCCCGTTGACGTCCCGGGCCAGGAGTTCTCCGCCGGCACGTTCGGCGGTGGGGTCGCCGCTCAGCACAGCGGTGATCCCGTTGGTCGGCGAGTCGTAGCCCATCCAGGCGAGGACCGCGGTCGGATGGCTCGGGTCCGCTCTGTTCGATTCGGCGTACAGATTCTGCGCTTGTTCGCTTTGCACGGCGAACCATCCCTTGTCGGATGCGTCGCTGGCACGAACGCTCTGACTCGCTCCCGGTACAAGGACCGCGGTATTGGGTGAGGTGTCGGGATTGCCGATTGCGATTGCGGCCCTGCCCTTTCCATCGAACGCGAGCGGCTGGTACGCATACAGGTAGGTCGGCAGATACGGCCCGAACTGACCGGGCTTTTTCCGACCGCTGTAGGCGTCCAGGCCGGCCTTGACGTTGATCGCATTGTGGTAGCGCGTGAGATCATCGGCTGTCAGGCCGTATTTCGTCGGGTCTTTCTGGATCGCTGCGACCGACACGCCCTTGGCCTTCGCCATTGCCTCGACCCGGTGGATGTCAGCGTTCATGACCTGCATGTTCGCGGCGCTGCGATCGGCGACCGGTATTCCATTGAGATTCCCGATCACATCCGGATGCTCGGTGATCAACGCTTGTTGCTCAGCAGGAGTGAGCAGATTCCACCATTCGTACACGGCTTTCGGGTCGTTGTTCGAGGCGGCGTCGTCGAGCTGCACCGGCGGGAGGTAGCCGGTTTTTTCGAGCTCTTTCATCCGCGCGTCGAGAAGGTTCTCGTAGCCGGCGACGGTGCCCTTCAGCTGCCGATAGGTCGCGGCCACTGCGGCGACCGCCGCCTTCTTTATCGACTGGAGCTGCTGGCGCCGCATAGCCTGGATGTCTGCTCGCCCGAACCGCGGAAACTTCAAGTATTCCGATTCGAGTTCGGTCAGCGAATGATTGAGGGCATCGATCGGATGGTGCGTAATGTTCTGAGCGTCGGCGAGGGCTGCCGCGATTTCCTCCAGGTGGGTGCCGATGGTGCGGAGTGTGTTCGACGAACCACCCAGCCTGGCCTTGGCGTCCTTCACGACAGCGGAATCGTCGATCACATTGGATCGGTCCCCGGAGGTGTACGCATCCTGAAAATGCTTACGAGCCCGTTCGAATGCACTGTCCGCCTGCCCGGCATGCGACCCGCCTCGATGGAATGCCTCGGCCATCTTGCTGATCCGAAACGGCTTGCCCGCCAATAATTGATCCTGCAACTGCCACGGATCGCCTCCAGCGGCTTTCGTCAGCTCGGACACCGAGAGAACGACCAATTTCGGCGTATTCACGCTTGTCGGTGGGAGGCGTTCCCGCGGCGCACGGCATCGGCGCCTGCCTGGTCCGCCTCATCTAGCGCGGTCGCGGCTCCGGCCGTGTTCTCACCGATCCACGTCAGGCTTCGATGGTGATCGTCGAGCGCTCGGACATGCCGTTCGTGGGCTCGGGATACGAGGACCTCGGCATTCGCGGCGACCTCGGTCCGACCGAACATACCCACGGTCATCTCGACCGACCGTAAATGATTGCGCGCCACGTGCACATGATCAGCTGCCTCACCGGTGTGATTGCTGCCACGCCCGAGCCGATCCAGATCCGCGTACATCGGTCTCCTTACATTCGGATTTCGGAGAACCCGGAATAGGTAACTCATCCGTCCGATATTCGTATCCGCATCGCATACCCGACCATTACTGGGTCCATAAACGCGAACTGGGCAGCGCCTATTGTGATAGCATCCGCGGACGCGGCGGCCGCATGTTCGGCAAGCTATGCTTCAAAACCTGAATTCTCCTTTTAGTGCTCATAAGGTACTGATCGGAAACCAATTAATCAATTTGTCGAGCCGGTCCCTAGACGATCTTTGATCGCACTGCGCACTGAATCAAGTCGAGTCCGCTTTACGATCGTGCAGGAATACTTCACGGCGCGTGGGCCGCAACTCGCCAACAACCGCATGTTGTTGGCCGGCATGGCGAGTTGCACCCGAGTGTGTCGTGGCGGGATCTGCTGCTCGTGTTCGGGCACTGGCAGCGGCATCGCTGCGACGCCGCCGACCCCTGGGACGGAATGCTCACCGCGAGCCTTGCTCCCTCGGAGCAGTCGCGGCTCGAGTCGAAAGCTGAGCAAGATCGCGGCGTGCCTCCGGCAGCATCGGTACCGCTGATCTCGGCGGATGTGGCGTTCATCGATACCGACCCCACGCTCAGCGCGCATGGCGTACTCGACGACAAGACGAGGTGACGCGTCATCTCCGCCGGTGCCCGTCCAGGCCGCCATGGCGGCCTTCAGCTTCAAGACCATCTCAGCCGGATCGTGGAATATCTCTTCACGATCATCTCCCAAAATCGTGTTGATTCGACCTGCGCCTATACTTACGTTAGATAACGGGCCGTTGTTCAGCGGCATGATCTATAGTTCTGGGAGCAGGTTTGACCGCGCCACAATCTCGTGTCCGATTCAGTGCTCGCGGTCGATCGCGGCACCGGGTCGTCGACATCGTCATAACCACCACAGCACTGCTGTGCGTGGCGGTGGTCGCGCCCTCGCCTGCGGGCGCGGAACCGCTGACACCACCACCGAGTTCCGGGTCTTCGGAAAATTCCGAGCTGCCACCGCAGAGCGCATACCTGCCGGGCCCGGCAGCGATCGACCATATCGAGCCGATCCTCGATCGCTGGCTTCGGGTGTATGTGCGATCACCGGCGATGGGCCGTCTCGTGCAGGTGCAGGTGCTGCTGCCCACCGATCAGAGCAAACCTCGGCCGACGGTGTACATGCTCGATGGCCGTAACGCGGAGCCAGGCAACAACGGCTGGACCCAGCACGGCGGCGCGGTGGGATTCTTCGCGGACAAAGACGTGAACGTGGTACTGACAACCGGCGGCGCTGCCAGCTACTACACCGACTGGCAGCACCCCGACCGCGTGCTCGGCACCAACAAATGGGAGACGTTCCTGACCCGGGAACTGCCACCGGTGATCGACGCGCGCTTCAACGGCAACGGCCGCAACGCGATCGAAGGTACCTCGATGGGCGCCGAAGCCGCGATGATGCTGGCGACGCGGACACCCGGGCTCTACAAGGCGGTCGCCGCCCACAGCGGCTGCTATCTGCTGAGCTCCGAGCTCGGGCAGACGCAGGCCCGCGCGATAGTGCAAACCTGGGGTGGCGATCCGGACAACATGTTCGGCAAACGTGACGACCCGGAGTGGCGCGCCCACGACCCGGCGGTGCACGCGGAGGCGCTGCGCGGCACCGCGATCTATCTCTCGACCGGTAGCGGCCTGCCCGGCGAACACGATGTGCCGGGCAACCCTGAACTGCGTGATGCGGTCTTCTACGGCGGACCACTCGAAGCAGGCGCCAACACCTGCACCCGTCAATTCGCCGATCGACTCACCCAACTCGACATCCCAGCCACCAAAAACCTCCGGCTCGCCGGCACCCACTCCTGGCCCTACTGGGCCGACGAGCTAGCCCGATCCTGGCCGACCCTGGCCACAGCACTCGAAAGCAGCAACTGAAGCGGTCAGGAACCCGTCAACCAACCGAACTCGGGGCAAACGCGCTGCCTTGGCCCGGTCTACATGAAGACCCTGCTGGGCCGAGATGGAGGTGGCCTTCACATCGGTCACCGGGATTTGCGCTTCCAGCGGCGACCTGCACGGTGAGCACCGGTCTCACAGAGAGCCATTCAGGCGTCCAGTCGGAGATCACTGACGATGGTCGAGGATCGATATCGAACACTACGACTCGGTTGCGCGGCAAAATGGAAATAGGCGGCTGAACTGCTCGAGCCACGATCGGGCCTGCACGGCCACCGCGAACGCGACTGGATCGGGAGGTCGACGGCGTGCCTTGAATTGGGCGGCGTCACAAGCCGTTTGTTCGGTGCGCTGTTTCCACCCACTGCGTGCATTAATCCGAGGCGGAACGGCGATCGTGTTGCCGTCACCTAGCGCCGCGTTCGGTGCAATTCAGCAGTCGATAATGCCACCGCGCAATAGATTTCGGCCGTCGAAGCTGATCGCGATCGCGGCGGAACCAGCAGGGGGACCACCCACCGCTTGCCCTCCGAGATTCGCGGGTGGCGTTGCGCCGGACGGCGAATACCTGACGTCTGGGATGGTGCGTGGCTTGCGGCCCTGTTACGGGTTCGCGCATGCGTGTTTCGGGTTGCCGGATGTCTCCAGGCACAGCGGCCGATTCGAAGCGGTTTGCCGAGATGCAGGCGAGGGGTGCCGGGTTGTTGCTTGGCCTGGGTCGGGACATGCTGGGCTGGGAGCCGCGAGGTGATCGGAGAGTGGGAGCATGCTGGAGCGGCATGAGGTGGAAGCCTTTCTGACGCTAGCCGAGGAGTTGCATTTCGGTCGGACGGCAGAGCGTATGCGAGTGTCGACGACTCGGGTCAGTCAAACGATCAGGAAACTGGAGCGGAGTGTCGGTGCGGACCTGTTCACTCGCACAAGCCGACGAGTGGAACTCACTCCCATCGGGCGGCAATTCGACAAGGATCTTCGCCCCGCGTGGAACCAGACGATCATCGCCTTCCAGCGGGCTGTCGAAGCCGCTCGCGGTGTGACGGGCACGCTGCGCGTCGCGTTCGTCAACGCCGCAGGTGGAACGCTACTTGCCGCGGCGGCGGAGCTGTTCCATGAACGGCAACCGGATTGCGCTGTTCGGATTCGGGACGCCCAACTCTACGAGATCATGCCCTGGCTTCGCGAAAACGAAGTAGACATCGCATTCTCCGCATTTCCCGTGCGGGAAGAGGGGATCGTCGCCGGACCTACCCTCATCACCGAGCCTCGCCTGCTTGCTGTGTCATCGGCACATCGGCTTGCGAGCCGGGACTCCGTCTCTGTCGAGGAACTGGCCGGTGTCGACGTGCTGCGGTTACCGGAGACCCTGCCGAAATCCTTCCGCGACGAACGCATTCCGTCCGCCACGCCTGCCGGGCGGCCGATCAGCTTCGGTCCTTCAGCCGCGACGTTCCAGGAGCTCCTGATATTGATCGGTGCTGGACGGGGTGTCCTGCCGGTCGGTATGAGCGCGGCGAAGTACTACGCTCGGCCCGAGATCTCTTACATTCCCTTCCGCGACGCGGAGCCGGTGGAGTGGGGACTGCTCTGGCGAGCGGACAACACAACCGCGAAGATCCAGGCATTCAGTGAAGTGGCAAGAGAGGTTTCGCTGCTTTCTCGGGGATACCAACGATCCGTGGAGCCGAGGCCGCCGTTCCGGGCCTCTTCGTCACTGATCGATTAGGCACGCGAGCCGGACCATATTGCGGCCTCACCGATTCCCAACGAATTCATGGATCGGAATCATCGCCTCCGTCGAAGCCTCGTGAGCGTTCCAGCGCTCGAGATGGTCGGTAGTCAACACAAACCCCTCGGCGTTCCTCGATCTGTACGAAGATCGATGCTGTGCGTCGGCATCCATCAAGAAGCGGGCAACGGCGTCCGCCGCGAGTGGGCGGTGATCACCACGATCGCGGGGCTGATGGAGAACCGGCTCAGGCGGGGCGGCAAGGGCTGGGCCGGGCACAACCGCGGTGACGATGGCGTCGGTCTGAAGCATCGGCTCGGTTGCCAGTCCGGTGCCGGCACCGAGTTCGTTGGCGCGACGCAGTAGCCCGTCGTTGTGGAGTAGTTGCCGCAGCGCGGCCGGGTAGGGCGGTTCGGCGCGACCGTAGACCTCGGCGTGGGCAAGAAGTGCGGCGGTTCGAGCGCCTGGGCATCGTGATCGGTTCGCTGTCGGACCGGCGTTTTATGCGAGATGGCTCGGCATCCGAGTGGTGTTGGACGGCCGAATTCACGAAGTTGGTCGAATGGCTCAGAGGTACGCTGGAGTTGCTACAGGTTTGTTGGCGGATTTCCGGACACGATCCGCGCACTCGCACCGGCCAGTGCCGGGCCGCGTACTTGCCGCCTCGAGCATGGCTGGGAAATACGAGCGCCGACTCGACTGTCGGCCTGGCTAAATCAACTAATGGGGCCACCCGCTCGCGGGCAGGGGGAATGCGAGCAAGTACACCGTTTTAGTCGGGTGGTCATGGGACGGCACAATGGATGACACGGTAGTGAGTGGCGGGAACGGCACTCGGGGGCCAGCGGAGGTGTTCGGACGCTATCGGCTGCTGTCGCTGCTGGGGCAGGGCGGCATGGGCCAGGTGTGGCGGGCGCACGATTCGCTGACCAACCGGGTGGTGGCGCTCAAGGTGTTGCCCGAGCGCTTCGCCGATGACGAGCAGCTGCGCGAGCGGTTCCGCCGGGAGTGCCGGGCGGTAGCGCAGTTGACCGAGCCGCATGTGATCCCCATCCACGACTTCGGCGACATCGACGGTCGGCTCTATCTGAATATGCGCTTGATCGAGGGCACCGACCTGCGCAAGGTAATCACGCAAGAAGGGGCATTGTCGCCGCGGCGAGCAGTGGCGATCATCGCCCAGGTGGCCGGCGCGCTGCAGGCGGCCCACGACGCCGGGCTGGTCCACCGCGATGTCAAACCCACCAACATCCTGCTGGGGGCCGATGAGTTCGCCTCCCTGATCGACTTCGGGATCGCCCACGCCGCCGACGACCGTACGCTGACCACGATCGGCGAGACCATCGGCACCATCGCCTACATGGCGCCGGAGGAGATCGGCTCGGAGATCAAGGCCGATGCCCGAGTGGACGTATACGCGTTGACGTGCGTGTTGTACGAGTGCCTGACCGGCCGGCCGCCGTTTGCGAGCTCAGCGGGGGTGCAGGGTGTGATCGCCCATCACCTGCACACCCCGCCGCCGCGTCCCAGCACCGCTAAACCCGATCTACCGCCTGAGTTCGATGCGGTCATCGCCAAGGGAATGGCCAAAAACCCCGACGATCGTTACCAGACCGTGCGCGAGCTGGCAGCGGCGGCCTGCGCCGTGGTGGACGGTTCCGCGGTCAGCACCACCGGGGGCGTGGCTGCGCGCCACACGCGGCGAATCAGATTGTCGCCCAAGACCGCCGGGCTGCTCGCCGCCGCGGTCGCGGTTACGGTGGCGGCCGCCGTGGCTGTCTTCATCGGTTTCCAACGAGAATCAGGCGGCAGTGGCAACTCGCCCACACCTATCGGCTCGGGCTATTCGTCGCAGACTGCGCTGCCGTTCTCCGGCGTCAGCCTGCTCACCGATGTGGCGGTCGACGCGGCGGGCAACGTATTCGTCACCGACATGGGTAACGATCGGGTGGTGGAATTGGCGGCGGGCGCGTCGACGCCGACCCCGCTGCCGTTCACCGGCCTGAATAATCCCCAGGGGGTGGCGATCGACACGGCGGGCAACGTATACGTCACCGACACGAGTAACGATCGGGTGGTGAAATTGGCGGCGGGCGCGTCGACGCCGACCCCGCTGCCGTTCACCGGGCTCAAAGATCCCCAGGGTGTGGCGGTCGACGCGGCGGGAGACGTGTACGTCGGCGACCGGGGTAATGATCGGGTGCTGATGTTGGCGGCGGGCGCGTCGACGCCGACGACGCTGCCGTTCACGGGGCTCCACGATCCCCAGGGGGTGGCGATCGACGCAGCGGGGAACGTATACGTCACCGAATTGAGTACCGAGCGGGTGCTGATGTTGGCGGCGGGCGCGTCGGCGCCGACCACGTTGCCGGTCACTGGGCTCAAAGATCCCCAGGGTATGGCGGTCGACGCGGCGGGAGACTTATACGTCGTCGACTGGGGCAGCAAATGGGTGGTGAGAGTGGCGGCGGGCGCGTCGACGCCGACCCCGCTGCCATTCACCGGCCTGAAGAATCCCCAGGGTGTGGCGGTCGATACGGAGGGCAACGTATACGTCACCGACCTGGGCTCCAATCCGGTGGTGAAACTCTCGATCGGCTGAACCCCGTTCTAGTGGTCGTCGCAACACTCCGAACTGGAGTGGTGCATGACAAATACTTCGCTGTGCGAGCGGATGTGTGAGTGCTCGGAATCTGGGATGGCAGCGGGCGGTGGCGCGGCCCCGTGGCAGGCGGCTTGGCCGGAATGGTCACGTGCTCCATCGAATGCGCAATGGAGCAGCAGCTCGGGCGTAGAAAACGTACGCGAATCTGCGGTTGCTACACGGCGTAGGTGTCGCGGAACGCTTCACGCACCATAGCCGCGTCCGCGACATTCCGGTGTTCGATACCAGAGATCACCTCGGATATGCGCCAGTAGTGGGAGGGCACCAGGTTGCCCGAGGTCACCACGGCCAGCGCCACGTCCGCCGCCTCATCAGGCTTGTCGGCGGCGGCCAGCGCCAGACCCAGGTCAAGGTTCGCCATCGCGATGCGACGCGGGCGGGCGGATGCGGCCCCCGCCAAATCGGCGAGTACGTGCCGAGCGTAGGACTCCGCCGCCGGATCACCGAGCCACGCCAGCGTGGTGGCCACATAGGCATCCGATTTCGCTGGGTCGTAGCGGAAATGGTGTTCGGGTCGATCTGGCGTGCTCAGCCCGGATACCATCCTGGCGACCTTGCGCAGCGCCCCGTAGGTGCCTTTGCCGTCCCCGAGCCGCGCCAGAGCACGGCCCTCCTGAGCAGTCGCCTGGATGAACGCCGAACTGTTTTCCGGGGCAAGGGACTGTGCGGCGCGCGATAACTCGGCCGCTGCCGTGAACTCACCGCCGGTCAGTTGCTGCCATGCCCGTGTTTCCAGGCACCATGCCGCGATCTCACGGTTTCCCGCTTCGTCCGCGAGCCTCCAGGCGAGGTGTCCCCGCGCCGCTGCGGCGGAGGTTTCGCCCAGGTCGATGTGGCAGGTGCTGCCCAGCAGCGACAGCCAGCCGACCGCGACCAGTAACCGGCGGTGCTGGGTCAGGGTCTTGCGGCTGTCCATCAGGCGTCCGGCATAGCCGAGATGTTGCCGGATGCGTATGAGCAGTTCGCCCGGCGGAGTCGTCGGGTACCCCGCCGCCAAGTCGTCCACCGCCAGCTCCAGGCGGTCCAAAGTGTCTCCACCGAGGTCTGACGCGGCAACCCGATGAATCCATTCCGCCGCTGCCTGCTCCCCATCGGATGGTTCGATGAACAGCGCTGATCCGATCCCCAAGGCATCGGCGTAGGCGCGGACGTGTTCCGGTCTGACCTGACGCTGCCCGGTCTCCAACAGGCCGAGCAATGCCTTGGAGTAGTGAGTTCGCGCCGCCAGCGCGGACAGGCTGAGCCTCGCCGCCTCGCGCGCAGCGCGCAGCCGGGCACCGGTAACGGCGTCCGACTCGTCCATAAGACCAGCCTAACGTGCGTAGTCCGGCTGTAGACGCTTGTAGCCGTCGAAGTACTCCATTCCCCAAAGCCGCACGCCTAGCGTCTTTTTCAGCCCCGCTGCCGGGTGATGCGAAGTCCTCGGCGGTGGGAGCTTGCCAACGACAGGAGGGCTGCGGCATGGACGCGCTCGGCTGGATAGACCCGTGTTCGCCGGTACCCGAATGGGACTCGGCCCAAGTGCGCCGCTTGGCGCGCCGGTTGGGGTACGTGCTGCGCTGGGCCGACACGGGTTCGGCGCTGAGTCTGGCCGAACAGGCTGAGGCATCGGGCACCGACGTGGTTTTGCGCCCGAGTTGCGGCCATATCGACGCGGCGACACTGAATCGACTGATGGGTACGTGCGACATCGAATGCGCTTGCCCACGTGAGACTTTCGCACGCTGGTCGCTCATCGGCGGAGTGCGCCGATGAGTGCCGACATGTGGATCATGCTCGGGTGGGTGATCGTGCTCGGGCTGCCCCTGACCGTGGTGTTAGCGGTGATCTTCTGGCCCGAGCGCATCCCGAAAGATCGCACGGTGCAGGCGATTCGGCAGCGCATAGAGGACGAAGACGGACGATAGGCCGCCGTCGACGACGATGGCGTTTGCGTCTCTGCCTCCCATGACATATCGGCCTACCCCAAGGCTACGCTGACACGGAACCCCGAACCAGGAGAACAACATTGGCGAAGCTACACCGGCCCGGGCACCCCGACGACCTGCCGGACGCGCGAGTGCTGTGGGCGCGGTGGGCAGCCGTAGCGATCGCGACCTACGACCGTGACGAGGAGCGCGAGCTGCCGCAACATCGTTCGGGATACTGGATCGACGACGACGGCCTGCACTGGGACGACTGCGGTTGCACCTGGTGGGTGCTGAAGTGGTTCGGCGACGGCCGCGCGGTGCTCGTCGGGGAGGACGAATCGAGCGAGGTCAAGCGGTACGAGCCCGCGATCGACCTCCTGGCCGGCGCGCCGGAATGGGTGCCACGGCACTACCTGCAGGGCCTGATCGATGACTATATGGTCGGCTGCATCTACTGGTTCGACGAGGGGGCCTGGCACCGGGTGCCCTACCCGGACGATCTGGCCGACGACGGACTCGACTGCGGCATATCAGCTTTGACGACACGGGCGGGCGCGGTCGGCGAGATCGCCGAACGGCTGGAGTTCTATGCCACCGACGCCGGTATGCGGGAGTTGTGTGACCAACTGCTCGACGACGCCGAGCGTGGCGTTCTCACCGACAACGGACTTCGATCCTTCGCCGAGGCCATGGTGCGATTGCAGGCGCAGCAGTACCCCGAGACCGATCCCGAACCGCGCACCGACAACGACCTCGCCGCCATGTTCGCACTGGCCAGGCGCGCCGGTATCGACACCGCCAGCTGGACCGGCGCACTCGGCGTCTGTAGCTGAACCGCGGAGCTCGGTCGGGCGTGGTCGGCACGTTCACAGTGGGTGGTCCGCACCCACACATGCGGGCATCGGGTGCGGTCGGTCGGCGATGTATTTGTAAGAACCTTCGGTTTTCGAGCGCGGGGGCAAGACACGTGCTGCGCGGAAGGCAGCCGTCACCACCGAGATCGTTGCCTCTTCTGTCGGATTCTTTATCCTTCAGCGCGATTGGTCGTCAATGGGTGGACTCGGGTCCGTGCTCGGGCGCGGCCTGCAGTTCGGGCGCGGCGGCGGCCAGCAATGCGTCGCGGTCGCGGCTCAATGGAGGATAGATACGCCGGGTGTTGATGGCGCGCTTGGTGTCTTTGGCCTCCGCACCGCAGGCGACCACGTGGCGCTCCCAGCCCTCGGTGTATACCGCGCCTGCCGGTCCCAGATCGAGAACCGTTACATACCAAGGGATCCGCAACGGCTTCATGGGCTTGCCCAGAAGATCGCCGATGACGTTGTATCCCGCCCATCGACCCATCGGGCGGCTGTGTTGGCAGGACATCACCGACATATGCTCGTCGTCCATTTTCGCGGTGGCGACGTCACCGGCGGCGAATACCCCTGGCACACCGCAGACCCGCAGATAATCGTCGACGGGTAGTCGACCCAGCCGGTCGCGGTCGATTCCGAAGTCCGCCGTCAGCGGGTTGGCCCGCATGCCGGCACACCAGACGACGGTGGCAGCGGTCACCACTTCACCCGAGGAGAGCGTCACGCCGCGCTCGTCGATGGCGACGACCCTGACGCCCAACTTGGTCTCGATCCCGATGCGAGCCAGCGCAGCCTCGATGACCGGTCGCGCCGACGCGCCCATGTCCGAGCCGACGAAGGGGTTGTGGTCGATCAGAATGACCCGCGGTGCGACAGCGCGTGTCGCGAAGGCGTCGGCGAGCATCGCGGGCAGCCCAGTCGCTTCTTCAATTCCGGTCAAACCCGCACCGACGACGACTACTGTCGCGGCCGCCGCGTCAGCGGGGCCCTTTCCGAGCCGCCGCAGGTGGGCTTGCAGTCCGATCGCCGCATCATGGGTGTCGATGTCGAAACCGAACTCCCGCAGGCCAGGGATATCGGGCTTGACCACCTGGCTGCCCAACGCGAGCACCAGTCGGTCGTAGCCATGAGTCCCCGCGGTGGATTCCACAACCCGCGCCAGAGCATCAATCGCCGTCACTTCGCCGATAATGTGCGTGATTCCGACCGGATCGAGAAGAGCGCTCAGAGGGATGCGGCAGGTGCTCAGATCGGTCTCATAATCGCGCACGCGGATGTCGTGGTACGGCGTGGAACTGATCATTGTGATCTCAACGGTTCCGACCGCCACACCGAGCTCATCAAGCCGCCGCGCCGCCCCGAGCGCCGCCCACAGACCCGCAAACCCGGACCCGAGCACCACGACCCGCGAAGAATCTCTCGCTGCAGCTCGCTGCACCTGGTCATTCTATTTGTGTTGTCTCATGAGATTGGTGTCAGCGGTCGCCTGCTGCGGTACTTCGTTGGTGCGTGAACCAGCGATCCGTCCACCCGAACAACTCGTCCTCGAATCGCCATTGTGGAACCAACGTCACGAGCCCACCACATCTAGCTCCATTCGAACCCCGCGCCCATGGTGTCCCGTCTGGTCACCATCCGCCGAACAATGCACTGCTTCTGTTCATCGTCCTGGAGGGCTATGCGTTGCCGCCGCGAGCTATCGAACTCGCGGTCGCCTGACCGACACCTTTCCGTTGCCAGAGTTTCCGCGGCACGACTCTCGGGGTCCCGATACGGTTCTGACCGCCGATGACCTATGTTGTCGGCGGTCAGGGCCGGGCAAGCGTTGGCGCAGCGGAGCGGTAGGTAGCAGTTCCTCTATGGGTATCGCGGGAAGAATGGCGGCGGCCCGCAGCTATCCGTTCGCAGTTGTCGCGGTAGGCCGACGAATCCGGCTAACGCCTTCATCGCGTCGTCGCCATCGGATCATCCAGACCCCAGGTCTGCCCGCGCCCGTTCGGCGATCTCGTCGATGCTGGTGTCTTTCAGGAACTTCTCGATCGCCGTGATCCCCGCAGTCGCGACCCGGCGCCACTCGTCGTCATCTGTGAGTGCGCCCGAATGATGCTCGAGGTGGCTTTTGACCACCGCCAAGGAGGAGCCGGGTTCAGACATCAAAGCCGTCAGCGCGCGGTCCCGGCGGGCGAGGAAGGGGCCCATCTCGCTGCCCACGATCCGCACTGCGGCTTCCGCGCGCAAATGCGATTGTATGGGTTCTGGAAGCTTGTTCAATCCCGCTGCGATAGTTGCACGGTCGGGTGGATGGGCGCTCAACGAGGCACTGATCAGCGTCAGCTGGCCGGCGAGGTCCATAACAGAAGCGACATACTCCACATACACCTCACGACGATCCTTCCGCACCGCCTGCGCTGCGGCGAAGTGCTCCTGTCGGTTCATCTCCGTGCTCTTCACACTGGTGGATGCCCACGCTGATATTCCAGCCGAAATCACAGCTGCAGCAACTGCGGTGACCAGTGCGTATCGCCCGTTCCGTGTCGCGATCCGCAGATCGCGCTGAAGTGCTGCCAGGTCGAACGAGGACGCTGGCAGCGAAGGTTCGGCCGGACCGGCGGACTCTCGAGGAATCCTCGGCGTAGAGGTCTCGTCTTCCACGAGCTCAACTTACGTGGCACCTGGTCCTCGAAGGGCCAGACGCGCGAGAGGGTGGTCACTTCTCGATGGCCACCCGGCCGCCGCTGCGGAGTCCGGGGACGTGCTTCTAGAAGGTGCCGCGCGAGACCCCCAAGCAGGTGTGCCGGTAGTAATCGCCGAAAACCAACGGATTTGGCGTAGTGCCTGGTGAGAGCTGATCTCGATCTTCTTTTGTGGGCGCAGAGGGGTTCGAACCCCCGACCGCTGGTGTGTAAAACCAGAGCTCTACCACTGAGCTATACGCCCGGGATCCGTCGGTGGGTGACCGACGGGCCGGTCTAGGACTCTAGCGCGGCGAGCGCTTTCTCCCAAGCCGCCTGGTCACGGGGCTCTCCGGGGCCGTTCATTTCGGCGAAGCGGATGATGCCGTCGCGGTCTACGACGAAGGTGCCGCGGTTGGGGTAGCCGGATTTCTGGTTGAAGACGCCGTAGGACTGGGCGACGGCGCCGTGTGGCCAGAAGTCGGACAGGAGCGGGAAGATGTAGCCCTGTTCGGCTGCCCAGATCTTGTGGGTGGGTGGCGGGCCGACCGAGATGGCGAGGATTTCGGCGGCGTCGTTCTGGAATTTGGGCAACTCGTCGCGGACCTTGCACAGCTCACCCTGGCAGATGCCGGTGAAGGCGAGCGGATAGAACACGATCAGCACGTTCTTCTTGCCGCGGTAGTCCGAGAGCGTGACGTCCTGGTTGTTCTGATCCTTGAGTGTGAAATCCGGCGCGAGCGTGCCGACTTCCAGCGGGCCGAGCTCGACTGGCATCACTGATCCTCCATCGTGTCGGGCTTCACCGGGCGGTGAAACACCGCCCGGCGAAACCATAGCGAAAGCGGTCAGCGCTGTTTCGAGGGTGCCTTGGGCTGCACGAGGCGGCTGCCGGACCAGGCACCGAGGCTGATCGCCGATGTTTGCGTCAAACCCGCCGTGGGTGCCGCTTCGGCGATATCGCTCGGATCGACATGACCAGGTTGCCCGGTCTTGGGAGTGAGCACCCAAATGAAGCCTTCGTCGGCCAGCGGACTGATGACTTCCATCAGTTCATCCGCTAGGTCGCCGTCGCCTTCTCGCCACCACAGCAGGACAGCGTCGACTACCTCGTCGGAGTCTTCGTCGACCATCTCCCCACCGCTGGCCTCTTCGACGTCGGCCCGCAGGTCGTCATCGGTGTCCTCGTCCCAGCCCAGCTCCTGGACAACCATGCCGTGTGTAATGCCAAGCTTCTGAGCGTAGTTCTGCGCGTCCGCCGCGGCGACCACGGTGGTGTCCTCCTCAACTCCAGACAATAGGTAGTTGCAAGCGAACATGGTTATCGCCTCGAGCGCAAGCTGATCGGACGAAATACCCATGGAATGTCGTATGACAACCTCGTGTCGTTGGCCGATTTTCGCCACCGGCCCCCGGTTCGTGGGACGAATTCAGCGTTTGGGGCAGGCGTCCTTGACCGCATTGCGTGCGTCGTTGACCCGCTTGCTCGCCTCGTTGAGCGCGCCGACGGGGGCGGTGTAGGTCATCTTGCGGGTCTCCGCGGCGAGCTGTCGTGCGGCAGCGACGTATTCGGCGAATTTGGCCTGCAGGTCCGGGGGCAGTGCGCCGTTGGCGTTGTTCACCCCGGTCTCGACCTTGGTCGCGGCGTCTTCGAGGGTTTGGGCGGCGGTATCGCGCTTGGCGTTGTAGTCTGCGGCGTTCGCATCGTGGGCATCGACGAATTCGTTGTACTTCGAAACGCCGACACCCGTGGTTGTGGGGAATTGACCGCAATTGTCGCTGATCGCCTGGGCCTGTGCCGCGGCCTTGCGCGAGGAGGTCGCCGCCGCGGAGGAAGAGGCCGCCTCGGTCTTGTAGGACGCTAGCTCCGAGGCATTCGGATTGGCAACGCCGTCAACGTGTTTCGCGCAACCGGCGATGGTCAGGCCGACCACGACCGCCGTTGCCGCGCACACTGCTGCGAACCCGCGTGGGTCCAGCACCTTCATTGTCCTCCGTGCCTCTCTGTTTCACCGGCGGTCCTCGACTCACGTTCCCTGCGGAACCGTACTGCAGATGCCCCTGACATGATGACCTGGGCCACATCTTCCGCAAGGATGGAGGTGCGCCCGAACCTTTCGTAAAACGGGTGGTCCGCCAACCAAGTGTGCCGCCCGGGGAAACAGACGCCTATCAGCTTGTCCACCCCTGTACGAGGAGCAGATTTGACCGACCTGATCCACTCTTCCGCGCCAGCGAAATCCGCTGGCACCGACTCCGCGCCGCGTGATCCGAACGGACCGCAGGTGCCGCCTTCCGGCGGGCGGGTGCGGGTTATCCGCGAAGGGGTGGCGTCCTATCTACCGGACATCGACCCGGAGGAAACCTCCGAATGGCTCGAATCGTTCGATGACATGCTCGACCGGGAAGGTCCGGGCCGCGCGCGTTACCTCATGCTCCGGCTGTTGGAACGCGCCGGTGAGCGCAGGGTCGCCATTCCATCCCTGACCTCCACCGATTACGTCAACACCATCCCCACCGAGAACGAGCCGTGGTTCCCCGGCGACGAAGAGGTGGAGCGACGCTTCCGTGCCTGGATCCGCTGGAACGCGGCGATCATGGTGCACCGGGCGCAGCGCCCCGGGATCGGTGTCGGCGGCCATATCTCGACCTACGCCTCCTCGGCGGCGCTCTACGAGGTCGGCTTCAACCACTTCTTCCGCGGCAAGGATCATCCCGGCGGGGGCGATTCGATCTTCATCCAGGGTCACGCCTCGCCGGGCATCTACGCCCGCGCCTTCCTCGAGGGCCGGTTGAGTACCGACCGGATGGATGGCTTCCGGCAGGAGTACAGCCACGGCGGTCCGGGCCACGGCCTGCCGTCGTATCCGCATCCGCGGCTGCTGAACGACTTCTGGGAGTTCCCGACGGTGTCCATGGGCCTCGGCCCGATGAACGCCATCTACCAGGCGCGGTTCAACCACTACCTGCACGACCGCGGCATCAAGGACACCTCCGATCAGCATGTCTGGGCGTTCCTCGGCGACGGTGAGATGGACGAGCCGGAGTCGCGCGGCTTGATCCAGGTGGCGGCCAACGAGGGACTGGACAACCTGACCTTCGTGATCAACTGCAACCTGCAGCGCCTCGACGGCCCGGTGCGCGGAAACGGCAAGATCATCCAGGAATTGGAATCGTTCTTCCGTGGCGCGGGCTGGAATGTCATCAAGGTCATCTGGGGCCGGGAGTGGGACGCGCTGCTCGGCGCCGATCGCGACGGCGCGTTGGTGAACCTGATGAACACCACCGCCGACGGCGACTACCAGACCTACAAGGCCAATGACGGCGCCTACGTCCGCGACCACTTCTTCGGCCGCGACCCGCGCACCAAGGCCCTGGTCCAGGACCTCACGGATCAAGAGATCTGGAACCTCAAGCGCGGCGGTCAC
Organism: Nocardia sp. NPDC050630; assembly: GCF_044457245.1. Classification (NCBI taxonomy): domain Bacteria; kingdom Bacillati; phylum Actinomycetota; class Actinomycetes; order Mycobacteriales; family Nocardiaceae; genus Nocardia; species Nocardia sp. NPDC050630. Next base: position 118,628 of record NZ_JBITGN010000018.1, on the reverse strand, counting down.
GACTACCGCAAGGTCTACGCCGCCTATGCGGCCGCGATGGCACACAAGGGTCAGCCGACGGTGATCCTGGCCAAGACCATCAAGGGCTACACCCTCGGCAAGCATTTCGAGGGACGCAATGCCACGCACCAGATGAAGAAGCTGACCCTGCAGGATCTCAAGGACTTCCGTGACCTGCAGCGGATTCCGATCTCCGATGCCGAACTGGAGAAGGATCCCTACCTGCCCCCGTACTACCACCCGGGTATGGAGGCGCGCGAAATCCAGTACATGCTCGATCGCCGCAAGGCACTCGGCGGCTTCCTGCCCGAACGGCGTACTGCGGCAAAGCCGCTGCAACTTCCCGGGGACGAGGCGTACAAGTCGGTGCGCAAGGGTTCCGGCAAGCAGAACGTGGCCACCACCATGGCCCTGGTTCGGCTCATGAAGGAGCTGTTGCGGGATAAGGAGATCGGCAAGCGGATCGTGCCGATCATTCCGGACGAGGCCCGTACCTTCGGTATGGACTCGTGGTTCCCTTCGTTGAAGATCTACAACCGCAACGGGCAGTTGTACACCTCCGTGGACGCGGAATTGATGCTTGCCTACAAAGAGAGTGCCGTCGGGCAGATTCTGCACGAAGGCATCAACGAGGCCGGATCGACCGCATCGTTCACCGCCGCGGGCACTTCGTACGCCACCCACGGCGAGCCGATGATCCCGCTGTACATCTTCTACTCGATGTTCGGTTTCCAGCGCACCGGCGACGGATTGTGGGCGGCCGCGGATCAATTGGCGCGGGGCTTCGTACTCGGCGCAACCGCCGGGCGAACCACGCTGACCGGTGAGGGTCTGCAGCACAACGACGGCCACTCGCTGCTGCTGGCCTCCACCAACCCGGCCGTGGTGACCTACGATCCGGCGTTCTCCTTCGAGATCGCGCATATCGTGCGGGATGGTCTGCGTCGCATGTATGGCGGCGGCACTTCGGAGCCCGGTCCCGGCGCAATACCCGGCACGCATCCGCACGGATCGGCTGGCGGCTTCGGCGGCGAGGACGTCTTCTACTACATCACCCTCTACAACGAGCCGTATGTACAGCCCGCCGAGCCCGATGATCTCGATATCGCCGGGCTGCTCAAGGGCATTTATCTGTACAAGCCCGGCGGTGCGGGCGATGTGCGGGCTCAGATCCTGGTCTCGGGTGTCACGGTGCCCGATGGCGTGCGCGCCCAGGCGCTGCTCGCCGAGGAGTGGGGTGTGCAGGCCGATGTCTGGTCGGTGACATCGTGGGGTGAGCTGCGCAAGGAGGCACTCGACAAGGAGATCGCCCAGCTGCGCAACCCGGGCACCGATGCGGGCGTCCCGTACATCACCCAGGCGCTGGCCCGGGTCGATGGTCCGTATGTGGCCGCGACGGACTGGATGCGCGCGGTGCCGGATCAGGTGCGCAAGTGGGTGCCCGGTGACTTCACCACGCTCGGCACGGACGGTTTCGGTTTCTCCGATACCCGCCCCGCCGCGCGCCGGGTCTACAACGTCGATGCGCAGTCGATCGTGGTGGCGGCCCTGGCAGCATTGGGCCGCACCGGCAAGATCGATCCGGCCAAGGCTGTCGAGGCGGCGGCCAAGTACCGCATCGATGATGTCGACGCCGCGCCGAAGTCGGCTCCCGGCACCGAAGATGAACTGGCATAGCGGACGATTGGATGGTGGAACGTAAACCGCCGCGGCCGCGTCGGATCTCCGAGGGCTCTTCCGAGCACGAGGTGTATCTGCCGACGGGCGCGCTCTCCCCGAACCGGCAAACCCGCGACCCGCTGCCGGACACGCTGCTCAAACGCGTGAAGCAGTTCTCCGGACGCCTCTCCACCGAGGCGGTCGGGTCGATGCAGGATCGGTTGCCGTTCTTCGCCGATTTGGATGCCGCGCAACGCGCGGGCGTGCAGATGCTGGTGCAGACCGCGGTGGTGAACTTCCTGGAATGGCTCCAGGATCCCGATAGCGATATCCGGTTCAGCCTGGATGCCTTCCAAGTGATCCCGCAGGATCTGGCACGGCGGTTGACGCTGCGCCAGACCGTGGACATGGTCCGCGTGGCCATGGAGTTCTTCGAACAATGGCTGCCCGCGCTCGCGCGCAACGACCGGCAGCTGGTCGCACTCACCGAGGCGGTGCTGCGCTACGGGCGCGAGCTCGGATTCGCCGCCGCCTCGGTGTACGCGAGCGCCGCGGAATCCCGCGGCGCATGGGATACCCGCCTCGAGGCGCTGGTCGTGGACGCGGTCGTGCGCGGCGATACCGGCCCGGACATGCTCTCGCGGGCCGCGACCCTGAACTGGGACGCCACCGCACCGGCGACGGTGCTGGTCGGTACGCCGCCGGGGGATCAGGGCGTTTCGATGGTCGGCGCGGTGCACACCATCGCCGCGCGGCACGGACGTGCGGCGCTGGCCGTGGTCCAGGGGTCGCGGCTGGTGATGGTGGTCAGCGGGAATCTGGGCGATACCTCTTATGCCTCCCCCTTTCTCGCGGATCTGCTGGCCGAGGTGTTCTCCGACGGTCCCGTGGTGATCGGCCCGACCATGCGCACCCTCGGCGCCGCGCATGCCAGCGCGGTGGAGGCACTGGCCGGAATGGAGGCCGTTGTCGGCTGGCGCGGGGCTCCGCGACCGGTGCACGCTGCCGAATTGTTACCGGAGCGCGCCCTGTTGGGCGACCGAGCTGCAATCGACGCCTTGAACGAGTATCTTGTCCTACCGTTGGCTGCCGCCGGATCGGCGCTGGCCGACACTCTCGAGGCCTATCTGGATTGCGGTGGAGCGGTCGAGACGTGTGCGCGTCAGCTGTACGTTCATCCAAATACGGTGCGCTATCGCCTCAAGCGGATAGCGGAGATCACCGGTCGGGATCCGATGAATCCGCGGGATGCGTATGTGCTCCAGATTGCCGCCACAGTAGGTCGTTTGACACGAACTCGTAACGAATCGTCAACTTCTACCCCAGAAGTCACTCAATTCCCGGTAGGGCACGAAGGCCTGTAACGCATCCAGCGCAACGGTCGATCGGAACACCCCACATGCGCTTTTGTGGGACTCCCACAAAAGCGCTCGGCAAGGTTCATTCGCGTCGACATCTCGTGCGGCACACCTCACAGTGTTGTCTAGAGAGTGTGATCGCGTTGTTCGCCCCAGGACAGGGGTCCCAGACACCCGGCATGCTCGCGCCTTGGCTCGACCTTCCCGGCGCGACTGATCGCCTCGCCCTCTGGTCCAAGGCCTCCGGCCTGGATCTGGTTCGGCTCGGCACCACCGCGACGGCGGAGGAGATCACCGATACCGCCGTGACCCAGCCGCTTGTCGCCGCGGCCGCACTGCTGGCTTTCGCGGAAATCGAGTCGGATTCACTTCCGGCCGATACTATCGTCGCTGGGCATTCGGTCGGTGAACTCGCCGCCGCAGCGGTCGCCGGAGTCATCTCCGCCGACGATGCGGTGCGATTGGCCGCCATCCGCGGTGCGGAGATGGCCAAGGCGTGCGCACTGGAGCCGACCGGCATGTCCGCCGTGCTCGGTGGTGATGAGGCCGCCGTGCTCGCCCGGCTCGAAGAGCTCGAACTCGTCCCGGCCAACCGCAATGCCGCGGGTCAGATCGTGGCCGCCGGACGTTTGACCGCCCTGGCGGAACTCGCCGCCAACCCGCCTGAGAAGGCGCGGGTACGTGCGTTGCCCGTCGCGGGTGCGTTCCACACCGTGTTCATGGCTCCGGCTCAGGATGCTGTGACGGACGCCATATCCAAGATCGCGCCGAACGAACCGACCAGAACCCTGCTTTCGAACTTCGACGGCAAGCCGGTTACCTCCGGGGCCGATGCTGTCGCTAAGCTCGCGGCGCAGGTCACCCGGCCCGTCCGGTGGGATCTGTGCACCGAGACCGTCCGTGCAGCGGCGGTGTCGGCAGTGGCGGAGCTGCCGCCGGCGGGCACGCTCGTCGGCATCGCAAAACGGGAACTGAAGGGCACACCGACACTGGCCCTGAAGACCCCCGAAGACCTCCCCGCGTTGGCCGGACTCACCATTTCCGGCTAGCTTTCCCCCGCGACCGTGTAATCAAATACGCGATCGTGACCGAGCGGACGGTAACCATCGGCTCGCTCGATTCGAAAAACAACAGTGAAGCCCTACAAAGTAGATAAGAAGGGAGCCACGAAGTGGCCGCTCTGACCCAGGAACAAATCGTCGAGGAACTCGGCAAGATCATCGAAGAGGTGACCGGTATCGAGCCCTCCGAGGTGACGATCGAGAAGTCCTTCGTCGATGACCTGGACATCGACTCGCTGTCCATGGTCGAGATCGCGGTTCAGACCGAGGACAAGTACGGCGTGAAGATCCCGGACGAGGATCTGGCCAGCCTGAAGACGGTCGGCGACGCTGTCGCCTACATCCAGAAGCTCGAGGCCGAGAACGCTGACGCGGCCGCGGAGCTCAAGGCCAAGTTCGACGCCGAGTAGGGCCGACACCGTGACCACTCCTTCCACTTTGAACGGGAACTTCCCCAACGTCGTCGTTACAAGCCTGGCGGCGACCACGTCGATCGCTGGTGATGTCGATGCGACGTGGAAGGGACTCCTCAACGGCGAGAGCGGAATCGACGTTCTCGAGGACCCCTTCGTCGAGGAGTACGACCTTCCGGTCCGCATCGGCGGTCACCTGAAGGTCCGGCCAGAGACCCTGCTGAGCCGTGTCGAATGTCGGCGCATGGCCTACGTCGAGCAGCTCGCGACCGTACTCGGTCGTGAGGTCTGGCAGAACGCGGGCAGCCCCGAGGTCGACCCGGAACGGCTGGGTGTGGCGATCGGTACCGGGCTCGGTGGCGGCGACGCCCTCATCGACTCGGTCGACAAGCTGAAGAACGGTGGCTATCGCAAGATTTCGCCGCTGGCTGTTCAGATGGTCATGCCGAATGGTCCGTCGGCCGTCGTCGGTCTCGAATTGAAGGCCCGGGCAGGAGTGGTCACTCCGGTCTCGGCATGCTCATCGGGCTCCGAGGCCATCGCCAATGCGTGGCGAATGATCGTCATGGGTGACGCCGATATGGTCGTTACCGGTGGCGTTGAGGGTTTCATCGACGCGGTGCCGATCGCGGCATTTACCATGATGCGCGCGATGAGCACCCGCAATGACAACCCGAAGGGCGCCTCGCGTCCCTTCGACTCCGATCGTGACGGCTTCGTCTTCGGTGAAGCCGGTGCGCTGATGGTCATCGAGACCGAGGAGCACGCCAAGGCTCGTGGCGCGACGATTCACGCGCGCCTGCTCGGCGCCGGTATCACCTCCGATGGCTACCACTTGGTCGCACCGGATCCCACGGGCGACGGTGCCGCCAGGGCGATGACGCGGGCGATGCAGACCGCTGGTCTCACGCCCAAGGACATCACCCACATCAACGCGCACGCGACCGCTACCCCGATCGGCGATACCGCCGAGGCGAACGCGATCAACAAGGCCGTGGGCAACCACGCTTCGGTGTACGCGCCGAAGTCGGCGCTCGGTCACTCGATCGGCGCGGTCGGTGCACTCGAATCGATTCTCACCGTGCTCAGCATCCGCGACGGCATCGTCCCGCCGACGCTGAACCTGGACAACCAGGATCCGGAGATCGATCTGGATGTGGTGCACGGCGAGGCCCGCCGCCAGGAGATCGAGTACGCGATCAACAACTCGTTCGGATTCGGTGGGCACAACGTCGCGCTCGCCTTCGGTCGGGCATAGCCGCTCGGTATCCGATTCGGTCTGTGCGGAGCCCTCCGTGGTTACGCATGCGTGCCTCTGGGCTCGCCCGTGCAGACCGGACAGACTGCACAACGATCTCCGGTGGGGTCGACCAACGCCAACGTCGGTCGACCCCACCGGTGTTCGCCATACGCAGCCGCAGTAGCGGCGCACTTGCTTTGAAGTGAGGAGTAAACGCGATGACAATCATGGCTCCCGCGTTTCGACCAGAAACTGAAACCGATCCGCGTGATCCGCTTGGTCGGCTCCAACGCTTCTTCGACCCCGGAACCGTTCTCCCGCTGCATCCGCGCGATAAGTCCGGGGTGCTCGCCGCGATCGGCGAGGTCGACGGTGTCCGCACCGTTGCCTACTGCTCCGATGCCACCGTGATGGGTGGCGCGATGGGCGTGGCGGGCTGCAAGCACATCGTCGACGCGATCGACACCGCGATCGATTCCGCCATTCCGGTGGTCGGCATCTGGCATTCCGGCGGCGCTCGCCTGGCCGAGGGTGTCGAGGCGCTGCATGCGGTCGGCCTGGTCTTCGAGGCTATGGTTCGCGCATCCGGCCTGGTGCCGCAGATTTCGGTGGTGCTCGGTTTCGCGGCCGGTGGCGCCGCCTACGGTCCCGCGCTGACCGACATCGTGATCATGGCGCCAGAGGGGCGGGTCTTCGTGACCGGTCCTGATGTGGTGCGCAGTGTGACCGGTGAACAGGTCGATATGGCCACCCTGGGCGGTCCGGAAACGCACGGCAAGAAATCCGGTGTCGCGCACATCGTCGCCAACGACGAGGCCGATGCGCTGCACCGTGGTCGGCGCCTGGTGTCGATGTTCGCCGAGCAGGGTGAATTCGATCTGGTCGCGGCCGCGCACGGTGATGTCGATCTGAAGGCGATGATGCCGGAATCGGCCAAGCGTGCCTACGACGTGAAGCCGATCGTTCACGAGCTGCTCGACAACGTCGACGGTGAGTCCTCGTTCGAGGAGTTGCAGGGCGGTTATGCCCGCAGCATTGTCACCGGTCTCGGACGGCTCGCCGGGCGCACCGTAGGTGTGCTCGCCAATAATCCGATTCGTCTCGGTGGCTGCCTGAACTCCGAAAGTGCCGAGAAGGCAGCGCGCTTCGTGCGGTTGTGCGACGCCTTCGGCATTCCGCTGGTCGTGCTCACCGATGTGCCCGGGTACCTGCCCGGCGTCAGCATGGAGTGGGAAGGTGTGGTGCGCCGTGGTGCGAAGCTGCTGCACGCATTCGCCGAGGCTCGGGTGCCGCGGGTCACGCTGGTCACTCGCAAGATCTACGGTGGCGCCTACATCGCGATGAACGCCCGTTCGCTCGGCGCGACCGCGGTGTATGCCTGGCCCGGTTCCGAGGTCGCCGTGATGGGCGCCAAGGCCGCGGTCGGCATCCTGCACAAGAAGGCTCTCGCGGCCGCGCCGGAGGAAGAGCGTGAGGCGCTGCATGAGCGGCTGACGATCGAGCACGAGCGCATCGCCGGTGGTGTCGAGCGGGCGATAGCGATCGGTGTGGTGGACGAGGTCATCGACCCAGCCAAGACGCGCAGCACCATTGCCGCTGCGTTGGCGGCGGCGCCGGTGCGCAAAAGTCACCACAAGAACATTCCGCTGTAAATGCGGTTGGAAAAGCGGGCCTCGGGATTTCCCTGGGCCCGCTTTTCGTTCGTATTGTTCCGGTTGTCCGAGCTGGGGTGACGATCGGGTTTCCGCGCGGCAATATAGTTGAAACTTCGGCGATACGAATAGCTCGTACGTTGCGCGCATGAGCGTGACGATCGAATCCACCGCGGCTACCGACCCGGTGCGCAAACCACCATGGTACCGGTCGCTTTTCCTGCAACTGCTGGTGGCGATCGTGGCCGGAATTGTGGTCGGCAAGCTGTGGCCCGGCTTCGGCGCGGATCTCAAACCGCTGGCCGACGGGTTCGTCAAGCTGATCAAAATGGTGATCGCGCCGATCATCTTCTGCACGGTCGTGCTCGGCATCGCCCATGTGGGCGATATGAAGTCGGTGGGGCGGATCGGGGTGAAGGCGCTGATCTACTTCGAGGCGATTACCACCTTCGCGCTGCTCTTCGGTTTGCTGGTCGGCAATCTGGTGAAGCCGGGTGCGGGCTTTCATATCGACGCGCAGACGCTGGCGACCGGCGCCGAGAAGATCGCCAAGACCACCAAGAACGGCGAGCTGCCGCATACCGTCGACTTTTTGCTGAATATCATTCCGGCATCGGTGATTTCGGCATTCGCGGAAAATGCGCTGCTGCAGGTGTTGTTCTTCGCGGTGCTGTTCGGATTGGCGCTGGCGAAGTTCGGAGAGCACGGCCCGCCGGTGATTCTGGAGGCAGTCGATCACGTCGGGAAGATCTTCTTCACGATTATCGGCTGGATCATGAAATTGGCGCCGCTCGGCGCGTTCGGCGCGATGGCCTACATCGTGGGGCAGTACGGACTTTCCGCGCTCAGCAGCTATGGCAAGTTGATCGCCTGCTGTTATGTGGCGGCGGCGCTGTTCCTGCTGGTGCTCGCGATGGTGGTGCGGGTTTTCGCGGGGGTGAGTCTGTGGAAGCTCGTCAAATACATCAAGGATGAGCTGTTCCTCGCGCTGGGCACCGCGTCGACCGAGGTGGTGCTGCCGCGGATCATGATCAAGCTGACCGAGGCCGGGTGTTCGCGGGCCACTACGGGGCTGGTGATACCGACCGGGTATTCGTTCAATCTCGATGGTGCGACGCTGTATTTGTCCATCTGCGTGCTGTTCCTGGCACAGGCACTCGGGGTGGATCTGAGTCTCGGCGAGCAGGTCACAGCGGTCGGCGTGCTGATGTTGACCTCGAAAGGTATGGCGGGCGTGCCCGGATCGTCCTTCTTGGCGCTGTCGGCGACGATCACTGCGATCGGACACGGGTCGATTCCGGTGGCGGCGGTCGCGCTGCTGCTCGGGGCCGATCGGCTGATGGATTCGATGCGGGTCACGGTGAATCTGCTCGGCAATTGCGTCGCGACATTCGTGGTGGCGAAGTGGGAGGGGCAATTGGATTCGGAGCGAATGCGCAAGGTGCTGGACGGAGAAGAGGTGCCGCCATTGGAAGATAAGGATCCGATGGTCGACTACTCAGCGGCATGAGCATCAGTGCCCGGCGGTAAAGCCGCTGCCGGGCGCCCCGGCCTCGGTAGGCTCGGCTGATCGAACATGGGATTGTGGTCGAACAGCAGGCGGCGGTGGGTGCCGGGCACGAAGAGCATTACGAATGCTTTTGCGCCGCAGCTTGTTCCGGGGGACGTGTCGCCGTGCTTCGAGTTGGACGCGTCACCGGCCTGGTTCCCGCAGCCGGACGGTCGTGATCTACCGCTGGATAGACGAACCGCTCATGCGCCGTCCGGACGCCGCACGGCGGGTCCGCCGGCGACGACGCGAGATCCGGTCGACCGCGTTATCGCCTCGGTTGCGCCGCGACGGGGCAGAATCCGAGGAATGAATTCCGGCGAGCCCGCCGCGCGCGACCGCAAACGGCACGGCAGGCACTACACGCCACCGGCCCTGGCGCGGTTTCTCGCGCGGCGGCTGCTCGAACATGCGCCGCTGCCAGCCGATGTCGGGCTGTCGGGAGTTGCTCGTGCTGTGGGGCCGGACGTGCGGACGGGCCCGGGACCTGGGCAGGAGTGGCGACCGGCCGCGTTATCCGGGGCTGGGATGCCTGACGGCGAAGAGCGGGACACAGCAGCACTGGGCACTGGTGTGCGGGAGGCTGGGCTGCGCGTGCCGAATGCAGGGGTGCTACGCGTGCTCGATCCGGCCTGTGGGGACGGTGAGCTGCTGCTCGCGCTGGATCAGATTGCGGGGGAATTATTGCCGGGGGTGCGGGTGAAGTTGGTCGGATACGACCTGGATGCGGCCGGGGTGGCGGTGGCGCGGGAGCGGGCGCAGGACGCGGGGGTCGCGGTCGAGTGGCATATCGGGGATTTCTTGACCGAATCGGCGGGGATCGCGGCGGGGTCGTTCGATGCGATCATCACCAATCCGCCGTATGTGCGGACTCAGCAATTGGGAGGACAGACCGCGCGGTTGCTCAGCAAGCAGTTCGGGCTGCGGGGGCGGATCGATCTCACCCATCCATTCGTCGCGGTCGCGCCGCGGCTGCTGCGGTCGGGTGGGGTGCTCGGGTTGCTGTGCGCCAACCGGTTTCTCACCACCAAGGCCGGTGCGAATATTCGCAGTCTGCTGCGCACCGAGTTGGCTCCGGTCGAACTGTACGACCTGGGTGATACGAAGTTGTTCGAGGCGGCGGTGCTGCCCGCGGTCACCATCGCCACTCGGACCGCAGCGCGCGCGGTCTGCCGCTATGTTTCGGCCTACGAGGTGGATACTCCCGAACTCGTCGGGGGGACAGACCTTTTCGAGGCTCTGGCGGCTGAACGCAGTCACTGCGTCGAGCATGGTGGGCGCACTTTCGCGGTCGAAGTCGGCACGTTGGCGACAGGTGAGCAGGCGGTGGTCGGTGGGGCGTCGGGCTATCGGATAACAGGCAATCGAGCGATCCGAAGCGAGCCGGTGGAGGTCTGGCGGGCTGCCGCGTCCGGTCCGGATGACGGTGCGGATGCGAGGTGTGACGCGGCCGAGGACAGCGGCGCGTGGCGAATGTCGCGGCCGGAGGTCGACAGGTGGTTGGCCGAGGTGGCGGCGGGGACTTGGCGGACATTCGGCGCCGTGGGGCGGATTCGAGTGGGTATCAAAACAACTGCGGATCGGGTGTTCATTTCCGATCATTGGGGGGAGGTGCGGCCGCGGCCGGAGCGGGAGTTGCTCTTCGATTTGATCACCCATCAGGATGTCGATCCGTGGCGGATCTCGCGGCAGCGCGATGTGCGGGTGCTGTATCCGTACGACACGGCCGCGCCGACGCGCATGCCCGTTGACCTGCAAGAATTTCCCGGTGCCGCAGCGTATTTGGAGTCACATCGGGATACATTGGCCGGTCGGAAATATCTGACCGACAGCGGCAGGGAATGGTTCGAGATCTGGGTGCCGCAGCGGCCGCATCTGTGGCGGGTGCCGAAGGTGGTCTTTCCCGATATCAGTGAGCGACCGCGATTCGCCCTGGATCGGTCCGGGGCGGTGGTGAACGGTGACTGCTATTGGATGTCGCTGGCCGATCTCGGGGTCGACGGCGCCGCGGAGCGGTTGGCGTATTTGCTGATGGGCGTCGCGAATTCAGCACTGGGCCTGCGGTTCTACGATGCGGTGTGTGGGAATCGGCTGTACTCGGGTCGGCGGCGGTGGATCACCCAGTATGTGTCGCGACTGCCGCTGCCGGATCCCACCACGATGCGGGCGGGCGGAGTTGTCGAATTGGTGCGGGAATTCATCGACGACGGCAGGGAGCCGGATACGAATTCGCTCCGGTTGCTCGATGAGTGGGTAGCGGCCGCATTCGGCACCCGGGTGTTCGACATGCGTTGACGGTTATGCGCTCGCGCGGACACCGACCATCGGCAGCAGGGTGCGTCGCGCGAAATCCCGACCCGCTGCCACATCGTCGATCGGAATGAGTCCGTCGGGCGTCAATGCCAGCGACAGTGCCAGCCGCGCCATGATCTCGGCGACGAGTTCGAAGTCGAAACCGTCATCGGCACCACTGTGGAGTTCACGCAATTTCTCCGCCAGATACGTGCGCCCGACCGCGATGATCGGTCCCGCCTCGGTGGTGAGCCGCGGCAGGATGAGATCGGGTTCGGTGCGCAGCAGCCGCCGCAACAGCTCGTTGCCCGCGATCGCGGTAATGACCGCGACGAAGATCTCGATCAGCTGTTCCTCGACCCCGTCGACCTTCTGTACCCGCTTATCGATCTCGGCGACGAAACGCTGTGCCTCGCGCACACTGACCGCCTCGACCAGATCGTTCTTCGATTCGAAGCGGCGATACAGGGTGGCCGGGCTTATTCCGGCCCGCCGCGCGATCTCACCCATGCTGGTGCGTTTGATGCCGAAGTCCAGGAATGCCGAGAGCGCACTCTCCAGCAGCTTCTCGCCGTCGCCGACGGGCTTTTCCAGGATGCGCTGGAGGATGGGCGGAACGGTCGGCATCGAGGCTCCAGTCGAATCGGCTCACGACGCCGGTGGTGGCGTGCGTCGCGACGGTGCGGGTGAGTGCCGTTCATTATTTCACCGCGGCGCGACGGTGCGACCGCGGATCGGCACCGGAGCTCGACACACGACAGGCGCACGCGCGACTATGTGCGCGGCAGATCCAGCTCCGCCATCTCCTTTTCGATCGCATTGGCGGCGAAATCCACTCCACTGGAGCGCAACTCATGCACTCGCCGCTGTAGCGCCTCGATCCCGCCCGGTTGGGCCGCGATATCGGCCACGCTGATCCGCCCCGACGGCCGGTGCATACTCTGCTGCACGTACGCCACCGTGATACCTCCTACCTGCACGCTGCGCGGCCACCATCCCGGTGGGCTCGCCCTCCGCGCTACAGGCCACTCGACAGCTGCGTCGGCGGGAGATCCCGGGACACCGGGCACGCTGGCAGAATGCTATCAGCGATTTAGTTTGGTCACTTGATCAGTGTGCTCTGTCTCACAGCTGCTTCGCGTCGCGGTGGTTTGCCATGTTGTGTAGATACACAGCGCTATTCAGTCGGATGCCGTCCTGCTCGGCCGCACTCAACTCGCGACGCACCTTGCCGGGTACACCCGCGACCAGCGAGCCGGGCGGAATGTGCGCACCTTCCGGAATCAGGGCATTGGCGGCGATCAGACTGCCCGCACCGATCACCGCGCCATTGAGCACCGTGGCGCCCATGCCGACGAGCACATCGTCGCCGACGGTGCAGCCGTGCAGGATCGCATTGTGTCCCACCGAGACTCCGGTGCCGACGGTGAGCGGGAAGCCGGGGTCGGCGTGCAGGACGCAGCCGTCCTGAATATTGGTGCGCGCGCCGACGCTGATCGCCTCGAGGTCGCCACGCAGGACCGCGCTGTACCAGATGCTCACCTCGGCGGCGAGTCGCACCCGTCCGATTACGGTGGCGTTGGGTGCGATCCACGCGGTCTCGTCGATTTCGGGTGTATGTCCGCTTACCTCGATCCTCATGTCGAAAACATAAGGGGGCGGATGCCGGCAGAGCCGGCGGGGGGCCGAAAACGGCTGGGTGGAAGCCTGCGGCGGCGAACACAGCCGGATGGAGCCTGCGGTGTGGGCGACTGGGACGAGACGGTCGGCGGCATCGCAATCGGCGTCGCTGCTACTGCGCGGCCGCGTATTCGGGTACCGGTGCCCCCGCGAACAGCGCGCGGTGCGCTGCCGGACTGGTGCCGAGAATGCGGTGGAAGTGGTGGCGCAGACTGACCGCGGTGCCGAAGCCGGTTTCGGCGGCAATGCGATCCATGGTCTCGCTGGTGGATTCCAGGAGTAGTCGGGCGCGGTCGGTGCGCTGTTGCAGCAGCCATTGCTGCGGACTGTTCCCGGTGCGTTCGCGGAAGCGACGGGTGAAGGTGCGTCGCGACATGAGCGCGATGCGCGCCCAACTGTCCAGGTCGATCGGCTCACCGAGATTCGTTCGCGCCCAGACCATCGCGCGTTCGATCGGATCATCGTCGGCGGCTTCGGGTACGGCCACCGGAATGTACTGGGCCTGGGAGCCGCTGCGGTGCGGGGCGGTGACGAGCGACCTGGCCAGTTCGGTGGCGGCGCGGCTGCCGAGGTCTTCGCGGACGAGGTGCAGGCAGCAATCGAGTGCGGCGGCGACGCCCGCGGAGGTGACGATATCGCCGAGGTCGGTCCAGAGGGTGTCGGCGCGGACCCGGACTCTCGGATAGGCCGCGGCCAATTCGGCGGCCGCGGCCCAGTGCGTGGTGACTTCCCTGCCGTCCGCGAGACCGCTCGCCGCCACCGCGAAGGAACCGAGGCACAGGCCGACGATCCGGGCGCCCCTGGCATGTGCGGCACTAAGTGCGTCGCGCAGTTGCGGCGACAGGCCCATGCCGCGCTGCCAGCTCGGGATAACCACCAGGTCGGCGCGCTCGAAGGCGTCGAGTCCGGTTTTCACGACGATGTCGAAACCGGCCGGAGTTCGCAGCGTGCCCGGCCGTTCGGCGCACACCTCGACGCGATAGTCGGGTGTGCCCTCGGTGCCGACCCGGCCGAAAACCAGCGTCGGTACCGACAGATGGAAGGGGATGACCCCATCGAAGGCCAGCGCGGCGACGGAACGCATGGCCCGATCTTATCGCTAAGCGGCTCGCGGGCCACTATTGATCGAATATCGGGGCGACAAGTATTGATCCCATGACCGAGACGATCGCACGCACCACCTTCGAAGCCCTGCACATCGGCGGGCCCACCCTGCGCTTTCGGTACGGCAGCCTGACGTGGCTGACCGATCCGACCTTCGATGCTCCGGGTGACTACCCGGGTCCGATCACGCTGCACAAGCTCACCGGCCCGGCGGTTCCCGTCGACCGGGTGGGACCGGTGGACGTCGTGCTGCTCTCGCATGACCAGCACGACGACAATCTGGACCACTCCGGCCGGGAATTCCTCTCCACCGTGCCGACCGTCTTGTCGACGCCGGATGCCGCCGAACGCATCGACGGCGTTCGGGGACTGGCGAATTGGGAGACCGTCACATTGGGTGAGGTGCGCGTGACGGGTGTGCCCGCACTGCACGGCCCAGCGGGGTGTGAGTCGCAGACCGGCGTGGTCACCGGGTTCGTATTGCAGGCCGAGGGCCTGCCGACCGTGTACGTCTCGGGTGACAATGCCTCGGTCGAGTTGGTCGAGCAGATCGTGGCGCGGATCGGTCGGATCGATATCGCGATTCTGTTCGCCGGTGCCGCGAATGTCGGCCGGTTCGGCGATATCGATCTCACGCTGAATGCCCGTACCGCGGTGCAGGCCGCCGAGGCGTTGGGTGATGCGGTGATCGTGCCGGTGCACGCCGAGGGTTGGGCGCATTTCAGTGAGACGCTCGAACGCCTGGAGCGGAATTTCGGTTACGCCGGTCGGAGCGAGCAGCTGCGCATACCGAAGTTGGGTGAGACGTTCGCCGTGTGAGCGGCCCCGGGAAAACCTACGGTGCGTCCAGCGCGGCGTACATGGCGCCGGGACCATCGGTGGTCCACGATGGCGATATGAGGATCGCAGTTCCGCGGGAGGTCAAGGAGCAGGAGTTTCGGGTGGCGCTGACCCCGGCCGGTGCCGGGGAACTGGTGCGGCACGGGCACGAGGTGCTGGTTCAGGCCGGTGCGGGGGTGGGGTCCGGATTTTCGGATGCGGACTATGTGGCCGCGGGTGCGCGGATGGTGCCCGCCGCCGAGCAGGTGTGGTGGGAGGGCGAGCTGGTTCTGAAGGTCAAGGAGCCGATCGCCGAGGAGTATCCGCGGATGCGGCGGGAGCAGGTGCTGTTCACGTATCTGCATCTGGCGGCGTCGCGCGAGTGCACCGATGCGATTCTGCGGTCCGGAATCACCGCGATCGCCTATGAGACGGTGCGCGCGGCGGATGGGTCGCTGCCGCTGCTCGCACCGATGAGCGAGGTCGCGGGCAAGCTCGGACCGCAGGTCGGCGCATATCACCTGATGGCGCCGCTCGGCGGTGCGGGGCTATTGCTCGGTGGGGTGCCGGGAGTGCTTCCGGTCGATGTGGTGGTGCTCGGCGGTGGTGTCGCGGGGACGAACGCGGCCACCGTCGCGGCCGGAATGGGTGCGAAAGTCACTGTGCTGGATACGAATCTGGTGCGCTTGCGCGAGCTCGACGCGCGGTTCGATGGGCGCATCTGCACCGTGGCCTCGAATGCGGTCGAAATCGAGCGGGCGGTGCTGGCGGCGGATCTGGTCATCGGGTCGGTATTGGTGCCGGGTGCGCGGGCGCCGAAGCTGGTATCCGAGGAACTGGTACGCGGTATGCGGCCCGGCTCGGTGCTGGTGGATATCGCGATCGATCAGGGCGGATGTTTCGCCGGTTCACATCCGACTACGCATGCGAATCCCACTTTCCGCGTCGCGGATTCGCTGTATTACTGTGTGGCGAATATGCCGGGAGCGGTGCCGCACACCGCTACGGTGGCGCTCACCAATGCCACCCTCCCGTATGTGCGCGCGATTGCCGATCATGGTTGGCGGGAGGCGTGCAGCACGCATCCCGATCTCGCACACGGGGCCACCGCGGATAAAGGGCGGCTTTTATCGGCGGAGGTCGCGGCGGCGCACGGATATTCGATGCCCGAACCGGTTGGGTTGGCTGGCTGACGTGGTGCGATTGCGCGGCCGCGCAATGAGAAGGGCGAAAGCGGTGACTGCGGAATTCCTGCGGCGGGTAGTGGTGGTTGCGTTGCTTCTGGTGGTGTTGCCGTCGGTTGGTGCCGCGGTCGCGGCACCGGCGGCGCAAGGCGTCGATCCGGCCGCGGTGGATCGGTATATGTCCGAATATCTTTCCCGGACACGGTTGCCGGGGGCTTCGATCGCCATTACCCACGGTGATCGGATCGTCTATGTCGCAGGGTACGGGCACGATTCGAGCGGTGCGGCGATCAGCGCGACGACGCGTATGCCGATCGCTTCGGTGAGCAAATCCATGACGGCGTTGGCCGTGATGCAGTTGGTCGATGCCGGCAAGGTGCGTCTCGATGCGCCGGTGCGTGACTATGTCACGGACTTTCGGCTGGCCGATTCGCGCGGTGACCGGATCACGGTGCGCGAGTTGTTGAATCAGACGTCCGGAATGTCGGATACCGCCTTTCCCGATCTGCGGCGGCCGCAGGCGGATTCGCTGGCCGGTGCGGTCGAGCGACTGCATGCTGCGAAACTCGCCGCCGATCCAGGGACGGAATTCCATTATCACAACCCGAATTACCAGGTGGCGGCTCGGTTGGTGGAGGTGGTCAGCGGAGAACCGTTCGCGGACTATATGTGGCGAAATATATTCGGGCCCATCGGAATGCGGGACAGTACGACGGTGAACTCGGCGCGTGACGCCGAGGATGTGACCCACGGATACATTCGGGCATACGGATTCGCGATACCGGTTGCCGAGCCCGATTGGTTCGTCGGCGGTAGCCACGGGGTGATCACCACGGCCACCGATCTGGCCGCATGGTTGATCACCCAGAACAACGGCGGCGTCGCACCGGACGGGCGCCGGGTGGTGTCGTCGGCTGCGGTGACCGACACGCACACACCCTCGGGAGTCGGTGACGACGATTACGGAATGGGTTGGGAGCGGGCACAATCCGATCAGATCGTGCACTACGGTGACTGGTTCACCTACACCGCCGCGCAGGTCCTGGTACCCGACACGGGCTACGGGATCGCGGTCATCGCCGATACCGGCTTGGCACTCGAGGACGATCCCAAGATCATCGCGCAGGGCTTGGTCGAGCTTACCCAGGGCGAGTCGCCGGACGTGCACCGCCCATGGGGCATCTACGCCGACTGGGGGATGGCACTGCTGACGCTCGCGACGATCGGTCTCGGTGGGTTCTGCCTGGTGCGATCGCGCCGCTGGGCTGATCGGCAGGCTCGCCCCATCTGGCTGATCGCCGTGCGCGGATTGCCCTATCTGGCTCCGATACCGATCATGATCGCGCTGCCGGAGCTCGCAGGCCTGGTGTTCCGCGGTCGGGCTCCGACTTTCCTCCAGGTGACTTACGTTTGGCCTGGTCTCGTTGTGTTTCTCGGCATTGCCGCGTTGGCGGGCGTTTGCGTTGTTCTGGCTCGCGGTGTGTGGCTCATTGTGTTGCGGCGTAATCGCTGCGGGACCGATGTCGAGCAAGAAACGCCGGTTACCGCCTAGCCGGTAGGGCCCGCACATCGAATGTCCGGGCCCTGTGGGTTATTCGGCGTTCGGGCCGAGGTACCAGTCGGGGGCTCCTTCGGTGGGCAGATCGTGCAGCTTGTCCGGGTTGCGGACCACATTGATGGCGACGATGCGGCCGTTATCGATGGTGAAGGAGAAGACGCCGGTGTGGTTGCCGTCGAAGACGACCAGACCGGGCGCACCGTTGACCAGAACCGCGCGACCCCATGCGCCCGCCGCCGATGGTGCGTGGTACCAGCCGAGCAGCATCTTCGCGATGAGCTCGGCGCCGCGCACTGGCTGGCGGATGGCGGGAACCTTGCCGCCGCCATCGGCGGTCAGGCTGACATTCGCATCGAGCACGCCGAGCAGCGCGCTCAGATCCCCTGAGCGCCAAGCGACCGCGAAGGCCGAGACGACCTTCTCCTGCTCATCCGGTGAGGCAGGGAAGCGGGGTGTGCCGTCCTCGACGCGCTTGCGTGCACGCGAGGCGAGCTGCCGCACGGCCGCCGGAGTGCGCCCGACGACCTCGGCGACCTCGGGCCCGCTCATACCGAAAACATCCTGCAGGACGAATGCGGTGCGCTCGGCGGGTGAGAGCGATTCCAGTACGACCAGCAGCGCCGTGGTGACGCGCTCGTCCTGCGTGATCCGATCGGCCGGATCGTCCCAGGTGGTGACCTCGGGCTCCGGCAGCCACTCACCCACGTACTGCTCGCGCCTGTTGCGCGCCGACCCGAGCTGGTCGAGGGCCAGACGCCCGGTGACCGTGGCGAGCCAGGCCCGCAGATTCTCGATTTCGCCCGCGGTCCCGGCCTCGTACTGACGTTGCAGTCGCAGCCATGCCTCCTGCACCACATCATCGGCATCGGTGAGACTGCCGAGGGTGCTGTAGGCGAGCCTGCGCAGATACGGCCGGTGCTCCTCGAATCGCCGAGCCAACTCGGCCTGGTCGATGGGTTCGGAGGAAGGCTGGTCAGTCACTGGTCTCGCCATTCGGTCGTGCGGCCCCCTCAGGGGCGAGCTTATGTGTCGTCATGCTGATGACGACGCAGGGCCAGCGAGTGTGACATCTCGGCTCCCACGGCGCGCTGGCCGGTCGCTCGCGGTGACCGGTTACCCTCGCCGGGTGCGAACGGGGATTTCCAGGGCGGCCGGGCTGATGCTCGGCTTCGCACTCGACCGCGTATTCGGTGATCCACGCCGATGGCATCCGGTGGCTGGATTCGGTACGGCGGCAGTTGCGCTGGAGCGGCTGACCTACACCGATCGGCGTTCGGCGGGAGTCGTGCACGAACTGGTGTTGGTCGGTGCGACAACGGCGTTCGGGTTCGGGCTACGGCGCGGTGGGGTAGTCGCGACCGCGCTGGCGACATGGACGGTGCTCGGCGGTCGCAGCCTCGTGCGCGCCGGACGCGAGATGGCCGACCGGCTCGAATCCGGTGACGTGGCGGCTGCGCGGGCACTGCTGCCGTCACTGTGCGGGCGCGACCCCGAGGTACTCGATGCGGACGGATTGGCCCGCGCCGCAGTGGAATCCATTGCCGAGAACACCTCGGATGCGACCGTCGCGCCGCTGCTGTGGGGTGCTGTCGCCGGGACACCCGGTCTGCTCGGGTATCGCGCCGTCAACACACTCGACGCGATGATCGGCTACCGCAACGACCGGTACCTGCGCTTCGGCTGGGCCGCCGCCCGCGTCGACGATCTGGCCAATCTGCTGCCCGCGCGCATCACCGGCATGCTCACCGCTGCCTTGGCCCCTGCGGTGGGCGGTCATCCGGCCGATGTGCTGCACGCGTGGCGACGAGACGCGTCCAAGCATCCCAGCCCCAATGCCGGGGTCGTCGAGGCCGCGATGGCAGGTGCGCTCGGTGTCCAGCTCGGCGGGCGGACGCAATACCGGTACGGCACCGAACTGCGTCCAACTCTCGGTGACGGCGCCGCACCTCAGGTCGCGGATCTCCGGCGCGCGGTACGCATGTCGGAGGCGATCCAGGTGGGTGCGGTCCTGAGCGCCGCGCTGTGGTCGATTCTGCGTCGTTGACTCGGCGGACGCGGTCAGCGAGTACCGCCGTAGCGGTCGGCCAGGCGCTGCTCGTTGGTGGATGCGGGGGCGGCGGTCGGGGTTTCGGTCGGGGTCGGTTGCGGGGTGGCCGCGGCCTTTCCCTTGCGGCGCTCGCGGATCTCGGCGTAGATGAAGTAGCCGAGGCCGAGGGGAGCCATGATGCCGAAGGCCAGCCATTGCAGACCGTAGGAGAGATAGGGACCCGCGTCGAGTTGCGGTAGGGGAGTGGGAGTGAACGCGCCGGGCTGGTTTTCGCTGAGCTGCAGGTAGCCGCCGCGTTCGCCGGTATGGATGACGGTGAGGGGCTGCTGCAGGACGGTCATTTCCTGTGTGGTGTCCACCGAGTACACCTGGCGGTATCCGTCCTGAACCGTCGGGTCCTTACCGGGAGTGACGCCCTCGGACATCCGGATGCGCGCCTCGATCTTCTGCGGTCCGGTGGGCGGGTCCGGAATCTGCGGTGGGCGGGAGCCGTCCACGGCCCCGACGAGACCGCGATCGATGAGCAGGATGCGGCCGTCGTCGAGTTTGAAGGTGCCCAGTACCGAGTAGCCGGGCGCGCCGTCGAGGTGGCGCAGACGGACCAGCACGGTCGAGTTCGGCATATAGCTGCCGGTCGCTGTGACACGACGCCATTCGGGGTGCGAATCGGTGCTCTCCTCGTCCAGGACGGTGGCGATATCGATCGGAGCAGCGTCTACCGAATCGGCGATCAACTGGTTGCGGTGCGAGGTGGTGGTGTTCTTCCCGAGCTGCCACGGCGCGAGGACGGTGAAGCAGAGATAGGCGAAGGCCGCCACGAGTACGGCCAGGATCAGCCAGCTCGGGCGCAAGAGGAACGTCAGACGGCGCATCACGGGCGTCCGTCGGGAACGGGTTCGTAAGAGACTGATTGGTCTGGATTGTGTCCGGGGTCATTGGCGGCGAGGGCGGCGCGGACCCAGTCCAACAGCCCGGGGATGGCGGCTTCGATCTGGGCGTGGACCAGGTCGAAGTCGGTGTTGTCGCCGTAGTACGGGTCGGGGACGTCGAGGGTGTCGGCGGCCGGATCGAAGCTGCGCAGTAGGCGGCGTCGCTCCGATGGGATGCCGAGCGTGGCGAGGCGGCGTTCGTGGCCGGAGTCGAGGGCGATCAGCAAGTCCGCGCCGCGGTGTTGATTGCCGAATTTCGCGGCGACGTGGCCGGTCGGGTAGCCGTGGCGGCGCAGGGTGGCGTTGGTGCGGGCGTCGGCGTCCTGTCCGGCATGCCAGCCGTCGGTGCCTGCGCTGCTGACCCGCACGCGGTCGGCGAGTCCCTCGCGGTACAGATGTACCGCGAACATCTTCTCCGCCATCGGCGATCGGCAAATGTTGCCGGTACAGACGAACGACACGTGCAACTCACCCACGACAGCCATTCTGGCCGGTCGTCCCGATGGACCGCCACGTAGGGTGTTTTCTCGTGTCAGCCGAGAGCGTCGATCACGCGAAACTGCGTCATCACGGTGATGTCGACGCGCGCCCCGGCATGCTCGATTTCGCGGTGAACGTACAGGGCAGTGCCCCGCCACCCTGGTTGCGGAACCGGCTGTCCGCACGCCTCGACGACCTCGGCAGGTATCCGAGCGCGGCCGACGAACTCGCCGCCCGCACCGCGGTGGCGGCCCGCCACCGTCGCGGCACCGATGAAGTGCTGCTGCTGGCGGGCGCGGCCGAGGGTTTCGCAATGCTGCCCCGGCTCGCCCCGCGACTGGCCGCGGTGCTGCACCCCACGTTCACCGAACCCGAGCTGGCGCTGCGCGAGGCCGATATCCCAGTGACCCGCGTCGTACTCGAACCGCCGTACACCCTCGACCCGGCGCTCGTCCCCACCGCCGCCGACCTCGTGGTCCTCGGCAACCCGACCAACCCGACCTCGGTCCTGCACCCCGCCGACATCATCCGCGCACTGCGCCGTCCGGGTCGCATCATCGTGGTCGACGAGGCCTTTGCCGATGCGATTCCCGGCGAACCACAGTCCCTGGCCGCCACGCCCGCACCGGACATCCTCGTATTGCGCAGCCTCACCAAAACCTGGGCCTTGGCGGGTCTGCGCTGTGGTTATTTCCTCGGCGCACCCGAGTTGCTCGCCCGCCTGAATCAGGGCCGCGCCCACTGGCCGCTCGGCACGCTGCAACTGGAAGCGATCGCCGCGACCGCCGAACCGGACGCGGTCGCCGCGGCACAACAGCGAGCACAGACGATCGCCGCCGAACGCGATTCGATGATCGAACGACTGACCGCGCTGGGCATGCACGTCCACGCCCCCGCCGCCGGGCCATTCCTGCTGCTGCGCGTGCCGGACGGTGAACTCCTGCGAAAGCACCTGTCGAACCAGGGCATCGCGATCCGCCGTGCGGACACTTTCCCGGGACTCGGACCGGATTACCTGCGCGTTGCCGTCCGCGGTCGCGCCGAGGTCGATCGGTTGGTAGCTGGAATCCGTGCGGCGGGAGTTTGATGTCGGCCCAGCCTCATGATGTCGGCCTCGTGGGGACGTGGTGCCAGCGAACCCGATCGTCGGGCATGCAGGATTCGATGTGGTGGCGGGCCGATCCGGAGGTGCCGCGCGCCACCGACGGCGGGCAGCGCGGTGGTCTTCGGAAGGTCGGGCGGTGTGGTGGGACGGCGCTGTCCCCGGGCCGTCGAGTGTTGGCAGGCGATCTTGGTGTGGGCGGAAATCTGGAGACGGAGGTAGGCGGATGACGATGCTGGCGGATCTCATCGAGGTGCTCGACGCGGCTTATCCGCCGAAGTTGGCGGAGTCCTGGGATTCGGTGGGGCTGGTGTGCGGTGATCCGGACGATGAGGTGACTCGGGTGCTGTTCGCCGTGGATGCCACCGCCGCCGTGGTGGATGAGGCGATCGATTGGCGGGCACAGGCTTTGGTGGTGCACCATCCGTTGCTTTTGCGTGGCGTCGACACAGTCGCGGCAGACACACCCAAAGGCGCTCTGTTGCATCGGCTCATCCGGTCCGGTTGCGCGTTGTTCGCGGCGCATACCAATGCGGACTCCGCTGATCCGGGAGTTTCCGATGCGCTGGCCGATGCGCTCGGACTCACCGTCACCGGGCCTTTGGATTCGAAACCACGCGCCGCCGTGGACAATTGGGTGGTGCAGGTGCCGCGTTCGCATGCGGATGCGGTATTGGCGGCGCTGTTCGCGGCCGGTGCCGGTGGTAGCGGCACCTACCGCGACTGTGCTTTACGGGTGCCTGGAGTGGGCCAGTTTCGCCCGGTGGCGGGGGCGAATCCGGCGATCGGCGCGATCGGGGAATTGCAGCGAGTCGACGAGGACCGCCTCGAAGTGCTCGCACCACCCTCGGCGCGCACGGCCGTGCTGGCGGCGCTGCGGTCGGCCCATCCCTACGAAGATCCCGCATATCACGTCACCGAGCGCGCTGCGCTGCCATCGGGACTCGGCATCGGTCGGGTCGGCACCCTCCCCGAACCGGAGTCCCTGCGCGAGTTCACCTCTCGGGTCGCCGCCGCATTGCCCGCGACCACCTGGGGCGTCCGCGCGGCCGGTGACCCGGACCGCATGATCCGGACCGTCGCGGTATGCGGCGGCGCGGGCGACTCCTATCTGAATACCGCGGCGCGCCTTGGCGTCGACGCCTACGTCACCTCCGACCTGCGCCACCACCCGGTCGACGAACATCTGCGCCGCGGCGGCCCCGCGGTGATCGATGCCGCCCACTGGGCCACCGAATTCCCTTGGTGCGCACAGGCGCAAACAGCGATCCGAACCGCGCTGCCCGACCTGGAGACCCGCATCTGTACGCTGCGCACCGACCCCTGGACGCTCAGCGCCACCGGCGTGACCCGATAACGAACCGTCCCGTGCGACGGCGTGTTCAGGGCGTGTTGTCGGAGTTGGTATGTGGAACAGGTGAGTTGACACGCCCGCTCGGGGTACAACTACCGCATGAATTTCCCGGTGGACTTCGGGATCGTGCAGATCGGCCTGGTGCTGATCATCCTGGTCGCGGTCGCGTTGCTGATATCGGCGCTCGTCATGGTGCGCAAGGTCGGATTGCGGGTTTTGCTCGGGCGCGGGGCGGGTGGACTCGCCCTGCTGATCGTCGCGGTACTGCTGCTGTGGGTGATCACGCTCGTCCAGACATTCCTGGGCCTGAGTGGGGAGGTCAAGGCCGCGCACGTGGTGGTGAATCAGGTTGCGGGCCAAGACCACCGGCTCGAGGTCGACCTCACCCTCTACGGCGACGATCACCATCCCGACAAGCACGAGAAATATCAGGTCGAGGGTGACCTATGGGTGCTGCAGGCCAATATCGTCGAGTTGGAGCCCTGGGTGAACGCCCTCGGCTTCCACTCCGGCTACAAGGTCACCCGCCTCTACGGCCAGCGTCTCGACGGCGTCGCCACCACCCAGAACCAGATCTTCGTCAACGGCGACGACCAGGACTTCTTCAACGATATGCGCAACCATAAATGGTGGACCGACCCCTTCGTCCGCTCCGCCTATGGCAACGCCGTAATCGCCACCCCGGGCACCTACGACGTCTTCATCTCCCGCGACGCCATCAAAACCCGCGCACCGGGTAGTTGACGACGAGGGCGGACAAGACGTCGGATCTTCCGATGTATGACGCACCGACCACTCCCCTCGGACGGAATCACCCGTCATCCGGGGTACGGTTGAAGACTGGCATCGCGACCTCGCGTGCCCCATCCGTCCCCAGCGTCCAGGAGTTTGTCCGCGTTGAATGTCGAACCGCCTGTCCAGGCCAAGCTGCTCCAGCTCGCCGCCGTCGACGCCGAACTGACGCGGATCGCGCATCGGCGCACCGTGCTGCCCGAGCAGCAGGAGGTGGCGCGGCTCGAGGTCGAGCGGAATGCGCACAAGGATGCGGCGGTGGCGGTCGAGATCATGCTCGACGATCTGGACCGCGATATTCGCAAGCTGGAGGGCGAGGTCGAGGCGGTGCGCAAGCGCGAGGAGCGCGACCGCGCCATGTTGACCGCCGGTTCGGTGGGTGCCAAGCAGCTTTCCGAGATTCAGCACGAGCTGGGCAGCCTGGAGCGGCGCCGTTCGGTGCTCGAGGACGAGTTGCTCGAGGTGATGGAGCGCCGCGAGGCGTCGGCATCCGACCACGATCACGCGGGTGCGCGGCTCAGCAAGACCGAGCAGGAGTTGGCCGACGCGCAACGCCTGCGCGATGAGGCACTGGCCGATCTCGATGTGGCGCAGGGGCGTTGCGAGTCCGACCGCAAGCATCTGGTCGCGCTGTTCCCGGACGAACTGCTGAGCATCTACAACCGACAGCGCACCCAGCACGGCACCGGCGCCGCGTTGCTGCAGGCCCGGCGCTGCGGCGCGTGCCGGATCGAACTCGATCGCGGTGAGATCGCACGCATCGCCAAGGCCGCACCGGATGTGATCGTGCGGTGTCCGGAATGCGGTGCGATCCTGGTGCGCACCAAAGAGTCGGGTTTGTGAGGTTTCCGGCGCGGGTATCTGTACTCGGGTCGGTCCGCTCCCAGCGACGGATGGTCGGCTGTCGAAGAGGACGAGAGGAACAATGACCGAGCGCGAAGTGATCGTCGAGGCCGATGGCGGTTCCCGGGGCAATCCGGGCCCGGCTGGTTACGGCGCGGTCGTCTTCAGCGCCGATCACATTCGCATCCTCGCCGAACGCAGGGAATACGTCGGCATCACCACCAATAATGTCGCCGAATACCGCGGGCTCATCGCGGGTTTGGAGGCGGCGGCGGAGTTGGGCGCGCGCGTGGTGTCGGTGCGCATGGATTCCAAGCTGGTTGTCGAGCAGATGTCCGGACGCTGGAAGGTCAAGCACGCGTCCATGATTCCGCTGGCCGACCGGGCCCGCAGGCTGGTCGCCGGATTCGACAGGGTGACCTTCACCTGGATTCCGCGCGCCCAGAACTCACATGCCGACCGGCTCGCGAACGAGGCCATGGATGACGCCACGCTGATCGGCGAGGTGCACGCCGCCGAGCGGCAGCTACTCGATGCGGGATCGGCCGCCGCGACCCTGGCGGAGGAGGTGCGCGAGGCCGAAGAACAGCTGCTCGGCTGGACCGACGAGCCGACCGCCGCGCGCGGCGTCGAAGAGCGGCTGCCGAGTTGGATCGACGAGGTACGCGCATCGAATATCCAGGCGGCCGAACGTGATACGCCGACCGCCGCCGAAAGCTCGCCCGCATGGACCGGCGCGACCGGGCGCCCGACCCGCTTGCTACTGCTGCGCCATGGTCAAACCGGACTCTCGATAGAGCGCCGCTATTCCGGCCGCGGCAACCCGGCCCTCACCGCTCTCGGCCGCGAACAGGCCGCCCGCGCCGCGAAAATGCTCGCCGCGAAGGGTGGTATCGCCGCGGTGGTCACCTCTCCGCTCGGCCGAGCCCGCGAGACCGCCGAAGCCGCCGCCACCGCACTCGGTATTCCGGTGCGTGTCCTCGACGGCCTCACCGAAACCGACTTCGGCGATTGGGAGGGCCTCACCTTCCAGGAAGCGGCACAACGAGATCCGCAGCTACACGCCCGCTGGATCGGCGATCCCGCTACTCCCGCGCCGAACGGTGAGAGTTTCGACCAGGTGCGCGAACGAGTCGAGGCGGCTCGGCGCGATCTGCTGGCGCTGTATCCCGGCCAGAACGTCGTGGTGGTCAGCCACGTGACCCCGATCAAGACCCTGCTGCAACTGGCGCTCGGCGTCGGTCCAGAGCTGCTGTACCGCCTGCATTTGGACCTGGCGTCGCTCTCGATCGCGGAGTTCTACCCGGACGGTGGTTCGTCGGTTCGATTGGTCAACGACACGTCCTACCTCTGAGGACCTCGGTCGCGTCGGGCCAACCCGTGCGTTTTTCCGTGAACCGTGAATTATGGCGCATCGCAATGGATTCGGCCTGTCGAAACGGTCCTTTGGGTTGAATCTCACACGGTAACGTTTCAGACACGGTTATAGCGGTAGGCTTCGGTTCGGTCAGGCACAGGCATCCCGCCCCGCCTGTCTGGTCGGGGATAACCAAGGTCTTCGAACAGTGCTGCTCGGGGGGATGAGAACCGGCGGGCAGCGTTGCTCGGTGGGCGCTTCGAACGATGAAGTAGTCCTGTGCGGTCGAGTGATTCGATGGAAGCGCAGGTTCGAATGAGTAGTCCGATCAAGGTTGTCGTGCTCGGTGCGGGGATCGGAGGGCTCACCACGGCCGCCGCATTGCGACAGGCGGGCTTCGCGGTCGAACTCTATGAGGCCGCACCCGAGCTGCGTGGCCAAGGATTCGGACTTTCGGTGCAGGCCAACGGAATCAAGGCACTGCGTGCCATCGGTCTCGGCATCGAGGAGGAGCTGTTCGAGCGTGGCGGCAAGGTCGAGACCTTCCGCTTCAACAACCCGGACGGCACCCCCATCCGAGTGCTTCCGGTGCACCGACAGGACGAGCGGCTCGGCGCACCGAGTGTCGCCCTGCATCGCAAGGATCTGCATGCGATCCTGCTGCGCGCGATCGGCGATACCCCGACTCATGTTGGCGCACAAGCGACTCGGTTCATCGACGACGGTGAGCATGTGCGCGTCGACTTCGCCGACGGTCGCATCGCCGAGGGCGATCTGCTGATCGGCGCTGACGGCATCCACTCCGTGGTGCGTGCCCAATTGCACGGCCGCGCCGAACCGCGCCCCGGCGATTTCATCGCCTGGCTGGCCTGCATCCCGTTCGAACACCCCGCCGTGCCGCGCGGCTATTCCGCGCACTATTGGGGCACCGGAATGCGTTTCGGCATCCATGACATCGGCCACGGCCGGGTGTATTGGTGGGGCACCATGTCCATGCCGGGCGATGAGGCCGCCGACTGGCGTGGCACCAAGGAAGATCTGCGGCGGCTCTACGCCGACTGGGCGCCGGAGGTGCGCGCCTGCATCGATCAGACCGACTGGGCCGATGTGCTCGCGGTGCCCTGCCAGGACCGTCCGCCGCTGGACGGCTGGGGACGCGGTCGGGTCACCCTGCTCGGTGATGCCGCGCACCCCATGCTGCCCAGCCTGGGTCAGGGCGCCAACTCGGCAATCGAGGACGCGGTCGTACTCGCTCACACGCTGAAGAACTCGCTGGATCCGGTTGCGGGCCTGCGTCGTTACGAGCAGGTGCGGGCCGAGCGGACGGCCATGTTCGTCAACGGTTCCTGGTCGCTCGGCAAAATCGAGCAGACGACCGACCCCAAGCTGGTGAAGGTGCGCGACACCTACTTCCGGCACGCACCCACCGAATTCTTCCTGCGCGAATTGGGTAAGCCGATGTCGTTTCCGCCACTGGAGGGGCCGACCGCGCGGCTGCCGCGCCAGCTGTCTCCGGTGGAGCGTTGGCATTGGATCGCGGATCAGCTTGCGCCGCTGCATATTCTGGCCCGCGTGCGGGTGCACGGCTCGATTACCGCCGAGCAGGTGCGAATCGGTCTCGACGAAGTGCAGCATCGACATCCGCTGCTCCGCGTCGCGGTGGCGGCCGAACCCGACGGCACCGCACCGCGTTTCGTGCCGGTGCCGACGCCGATTCCGCTGCGTGTGATCGAATCCGCCGGTCCGGATGCCTGGCTGACCGAGGTCGACGATGTCGAGTTGCGCGAACCCTTCGACTGGCACTCCGGTCCGCTCGCGCGGGCCGCGCTCATCGCGGATGCGACCGGTGAGACCAGCGATCTGATCGTCACCATGCACTACGCGATCGCCGACGGTGAGAGCGCTATGTCGGTGGCCAAGCAGGTACTGCAGGTCGCCGCGGGCGATGGCACTGACCTCGAGCCCGCCCCGGTTCGACCAGGTCCAGAGGAGCTGTTCCCGTCGAAGTTCCAGGGTGCCAAGGGCTTCGGACGCACCATCGGATCGCTGCTGCGCGACCAGAAGTCGCAGCTGAAGCGGCCGCGCCGACTCGAGCCGACCGAACTCGCCACGCCGTCGCGGCGGCGTAGCCGGGTCGTGCACCGCAGTCTGGACGCCGATCAACTCGACGCATTGACCGCGGGTTGCCAGCGCCAGGGCGTCGGCCTGCAGGCCGCGCTCTCGGCGGCGCTGCTCATCGCGGCGGCACGCGAGTCGGGCGTCTACACCGAATCCTGGTACACCGTAGGCAGTTCGGTGAACTTCCGTGGCCACCTCGACGGTGCGGTCGCCGACACCGAGGTCGGCACCTACCAGGGCATGATCGCGACCCCGGCGAAGTACGCGCCGTGGTGCTCGCTGTGGCAGATAGCCGGGGAGATCGAGCGCGAATACGGCGCACGAATGGACCGTCGCGACCATCTCGCGGCACTGAGCCTGCTGAAGGTCGCCGCACCGAAATCGGTGGCTGCCAGTGCATCCACGGTCAAGCT
Organism: Nocardia sp. NPDC050630; assembly: GCF_044457245.1. Lineage (NCBI taxonomy): Bacteria > Bacillati > Actinomycetota > Actinomycetes > Mycobacteriales > Nocardiaceae > Nocardia > Nocardia sp. NPDC050630. The sequence continues at coordinate 89,624 of NZ_JBITGN010000018.1, read as the reverse complement.
GATGGACACCCGCGGTCCAGGTCACCTGTGTATGACTTATCTGGGGCGCTACGCGTTCCCGGACAAGATCGGTGCGTGGCAGCTCTCGGGCGCGCAATTCGTCTCGGGCATGTCGGTGAGCGGCTTCATCATGGCCACCGCCAATGCCACCCATGGGGAATTGTCGTTCAACCTCGGCTATGTCGAGCCCGCGGTTTCTCGTGAACGCGCCGAGCGTCTCGCCGATGAGAGTATGCGCGCATTGCTGTCGGTGTTCTGACCGGCTCGCACCCGAATACGAGGGCGAATCCCGGCATCGATGTCGATGCCGGTAATTCGCGCTATCTGAAAACTGGATACAAGTGGTAACAGCTCTGCGTTTCGGCGTCATCAGGTTTGGGTCCTGGACAGTTTGCGCACGGTCTGTGCCGCGACTGTCGCGATAGGAGTGACTGTGACGTCGGAAACCAGCGCAAACCCCGAAAGACCAATCGAAGCGTGGCCGGTCAGCGCATATCAGCGCGACGTACTCGGCTTGGCGTTCCGGCTGGCACCGGAACCCGTTGCGCAGCAGACCTATAGCCTGCGCATCGATGAGCCGTTGGATATCGCACGGCTGCGCGCGTGCTGGCAGCGGGCCCTGATGAGCGATGACGCATTGCGTTTGCGGTTCGTCTTCGAAAAGGGCGAATTCCGCCAATGGATTTCGAATGAGATTCCGCCGGTCGAGGTCATCGACCTGACCGGCGCACCGGATCCGGAGGCCGCCACCCAGGAATGGCTGTGGCGCGAGGTCGGCGCGCCGGAGCGGCCGGATCGGCCCGCTCGGCTGGCCGCGGTGGTGGATCGGCCGGACCGGTTCTTCCTGTTCATGTCGTTCCATCACGCGCTGGCCGACGGCTATGGCATGAATCCGGTCATCGCCACGCTCGATACCAGCTACAAGATGAAAGATGTTCCGCTCGAACAGCTTGCGGTCCCTGAACCGGCCAACGAGCACACCGACCGTTCGGCGGCCACCTACCGTCTGATCGCCGAGGACGACGAGACGTACCGGGCCTCCGAGCAGTACACAGCGGACCGTGACGGTCTGCTCGCCGCGCTCGACGGCGTCGAACCAGCGCTGTTCCCCAACCGGACCAGCTCGCCGAGAATCGCCCGAGGCCACTACAGCAGGATGATTCCGGGCGAGTACCTCGATCGTGTCCGTGCGACCGGTGTCACCGTCTTCGCGTATCTGACCGCCGCGGTGGCGACATATCTCGCGACGATCCACCGCGCCGATCAGGTGGTGATCGGCGTCCCGATGCTGAACCGGCATTCCGCGCAGACCTATCGCACGCAGGGGCATCGCGCCAATGTCGTCCCGCTGCCGGTGCGCGTCGATCGCGATGTGCCGCTCAGGCAGATCGCCGAGCAGGTGACCCAGCAGATTCGAAAGCTCAAGAAGCATCAGCGCTTCCCGTACGGCGAATTGACCCGTGCGCTGAATCCAGATCCGGCCGCGCCGCCGCTCTACGATGTCGCCTTTTCGCACACGAAGCTGCCGGATGCCGATTACGTCCACGAGCTGATCTCGAAATGGACGGTGCACAATCCGGGTTCGGTGACCAACGCACTCACTATCGTCACGGCGGAAAACGGTCGCGACGGCTCGATCAGCCTCCAGTTGTTCTACGACAACGACATTTTCGACGCGAACCTTCCGATCGAATCGGCGCTGCGCAGCGTCGGTGAAATGGTCACCGCGTCGCTGGACCATCCGGAAACCCCGGTGGGCGCGCTGCCGCTGCTTTCGGAGCAGGCTCGTGCCGAAGTGGCAGCCTTCGAGGCGGGGCCGCGCATCGAATTCCCCTACACCACCATTGATCGGCTGTTCACCGAAAAGGCCGCCGATCATCCGGACCGCGTTGCGGTGGTGTCGGCGGATTCCCGTGAACTGAACTACGCCGAATTGGCCGGTCTGGTGGACGGTTTCGCCGCGCGGCTGCACGAGCTCGGCGCAACTGGGAACACGTGCATTCCGGTCGTGCTGCCCCGGTCGACCGACATGCTCATCGCGGTGCTGGGCATCCTGCGGGCCGGATGTGCTTACGTGCCGCTCGATCCGGATTATCCGGCGGCGCGCATCGAAACGATTCTCGCGGACTGCGAAGCACGGTTCGTGGTCGCCGGAGCTGAGCATGCGCAGCTCTTCCGGGATCTCGACGTCACTCGCGTCACAGCGGCCGACTCGCTCACCGGTGCTGTCGAAAATGTCTCGCACCCACATGATTTGAGCTACCTCATCTACACCTCTGGCTCGACCGGTGTGCCCAAGGGGGTGATGGTCGAGCATCGCTCGGTGGTCAACCGGCTGATCTGGATGCAGCGCAGCTACCCACTTTTCGCCGATGATGTGATCCTGCAGAAAACGCCTGTTACCTTCGATGTTTCGGTGTGGGAGTTGTTCTGGTGGGCCATCGCCGGAGCCAAGGTCGCGCTGCTCGAGGTCGGCGGTGAGCGCGATCCGCGCCGCATCGCCGAGGCCATCGAGGCGAATGCGGTGACCGTCATGCACTTCGTGCCGTCCATGTTGGCGGCCTTCGTGGACGAACTCGAGGCGGATCGCACGATCGTGGCGCGCATTGCCAGCCTGCGCCGAGTGTTCTGCAGTGGTGAGGCACTGCCGCCCGCGCTCGTTCGCCGTTTCCACGCTGCCTTCGCCGCGGTCACGCAGCGGCCACCGCAGTTGGTAAACCTGTACGGGCCCACCGAGGCTACCGTTGACGTTTCGTATTTCGACTGCCCACCCACTAACGACCGCTTGCGGGTCGCTCGAGAGAGCCAGCGGGATTCGCTCGATCTGGTGCCCATCGGCCGTCCGATCGACAATATCGACCTGCTGGTGCTCGACGAATCCGGACGCCGCATGCCTATCGGCGTCCCCGGTGAACTCAATATCGCCGGAGTCGGGGTCGCGCGCGGCTACCGCGGTCGCCCCGACCTGACCGCGGCCGCATTCGTCGACGATCTGACCGTGCCGGGCCGTCGTCGCTACCGCACCGGTGACCTTGCGCGCTGGCTGGCCGATGGCACCCTGGAATACCTGGGCCGCTTCGACGATCAGGTCAAGATCCGCGGTAACCGGATCACGCTCGGCGAGGTGCAGAACGCGATCCTCGGCTGCGCGGGTGTGCGCGCGGCGGTCGTCGTCGACGAGCAGTCCGAGACGCATGGACCGCATCTGGTCGGATACTTCGTCGGCGATGACGTGACCGGTGACGAGATCGCCGAACAGATCGCGATGCTCCTGCCGCGCTATATGATTCCCACCCGGCTGCTGCGCGTCGATCGTATTCCCTTGACCCCCAACGGCAAGACCGACCGCAAAGCGCTGGCACGGGTGGCGGCGGTTTCGGAGCATGCGGACTTCGCTGGTGTGCCGATCGAGCCGCGGACACCGGTCGAGGCCGAACTGGCACAGGTCTGGCGGACCGTGCTCGGCATCGACTCCATCGGTGTACACGACAACTTCTTTACCCACGGCGGCGATTCCATACTCGCGCTATCGGTACGCACCGCCGCTGAACGCGCCGGACTGTTCTTCGATGTGGATGCCTTCTATGAGCATCCGACCATTGCCGAATTGGCCCAGATCGTCTCGGATGGCCCGGACGGCAACCGGATTCGCATCGCCGATCGATTGGCAACGGTGCCGCTGATCGACCGCGCCGCACTGCATCGGGCCGAGGATGCCTTCCCGGCCACCGCATTGCAGCTCGGCATGCTCTTCCACAGCATCGAGCGCACGGATTCGGTGACCTACAAGGACGTCTTCCGCTATCGGTTCGAAATGCCTTGGGATGCTGATCAATTCCATGCCGCACTCGACCGGCTGGTGCGTCGTCAGCCCGCGCTGCGGTCCTCGTTCGAGCTGAGCAAGTATTCGGTCCCGCTGCAGGTGGTGCACAGGGCGATCGAGTACGAGTTGGAGATCGTCGATGTCTCCGATCTCGATCCGGTGCTGGCCGATCAGGAGGTCGAGGACTACACCCAGCAGCGCAGGCACGCGCGATACGACCTTGCCCGCGCCCCGCTGCATGCGGTCCGGGTATTCCTGCGGCCGTCCGAAAGTGCGCTGCAGACGATCGATCTGGTGCTCAGCTTCCACCACGCGATTCTCGACGGATGGAGTGTCGCGACCTCGGTGCTCGAACTGCTGGTCGACTACCTGAACACGCTGGGACTGATCCAAACCGGTGTCGATGACACGCCGCATACGGCTACCGTCCTGGCCGAGTACGCCCAGTCCGAGATCGCCGCCGTGCACGATGATTCGGCCCGCGCGTACTGGCGCGCCGCACTGGCCGGAGCCGAGCCGACCGCGCTGACCGCCCTCAGGGTCCACGAGGGTGCGGGTGCGGAGGAACCGCAGGTCGCCGCCGTGGTGCCGCGTCGGCTCGCAGAGCGGATCACCGCATTCGCCGCTCGGCACCAGCTGCCCGAGAAGGCGGTCTACCTGGCGGCGCACTGCCTGACCCTGCGGACGGTGACCGGACGCGCCGATATCACCACCGGTGTGGTGAGCCACGGCCGACCGGATCGGGCGGGCGCGGAAAGTATTGCGGGCCTGTTCCTGAACACGCTGCCGATACGGCTGGACGACACCGCCACCACTTGGCGCGAGGCTGTCGAGCAGATAGCGCGACGGGATCGCGACGCCTACCCGCACCGGCGCTATCCGCTGCGGTCCATTCTGGCCGACGGCGGGCCCGCCTTCGAGACGGCCTTCAACTTCATCAACTACCACCTCTTCGCACCAATTCTCGGTACTGACCGAGTCCGCCTGCGCGACTTCGATGTTCGCGAGGACACCAATTTCCAGCTGTTGGTAACTGTGGCCCATGACCCGCGCGACAACCGGATGTGGGTGCGTGTCAACGGTGACCACACGCTGACCAAGGATCAATGCGAGACCGTCGCCGTGACTCAGCTGCGCATACTGGCGGCGATCGTCACGGATCCGGATGCGGCGATCGATCGCGGCACCGGTCCGGCGACCGCGCGCGATGTCGGCACGCTGGTCGCCGATGCCGCCGCGCTCAATCCGCACACCGTCGCCGTGCAGGGCGACGAATCCAGCCTCACCTACGACGACCTGATCGAGCGCAGCGAACGACTCGCCCGGTGGCTGAATGGCGTGGGGATCAGACCAGGTGACCGGATCGGCATCCTGATGAGCCGTCGCCCGGAATTGGTGCTGCTGGTGCTGGCACTCATGCGAATGGGTGCGGCCTGCGTGCCGCTCGATGTCAGCTACCCGAGGGCCCGGCTGAACCTCATGATCGATCGTGCCCGCCCGCACCGCGTGATCGCCGATGCCGCCTATGCCGAGATCGTCGACAATGTTCGACTGGTGCTGGACACCGCGGAGGTGTTCGATCCGACCACCGACAGCGACATGGATCTCGCGGTCCCGGACCACATTTCGCCCGACGCGCTCGCCTACGTGCTGTTCACCTCCGGCTCCACCGGCGAACCCAAGGGCGTCGCCATGGCGCACCGCGGCCTGACCACGCTGGTCGACTGGCAGAACCGCAGCCCATCGGGCATGAACTTGGCCAGCACATTGCAGTTGGCGCCATTGAGCTTCGATGTGTCGTTCCAGGAGATCTTCACGACCCTGGCGGCGGGTTCCACGCTGCGGGTGAGTTCGGCGGATTTGCGTTCGAATGTCGATGAATTGCTGAATACCGTTGTCGCCGAACGCATCGAGCGGCTGTTTCTGCCCTATGTCGCACTGCAGGCCTTTGCGGAGGCCGTGGTCGCCCGGCGAAAGTTCCCGGTCGACCTGAAAGTGCTCGCATCCTCGGGGGAGCAATTGCGCATCACCGACGAGATCCGCGCGCTGTGCACAGTGGTGCCGGGGCTGTTGCTGGAAAACCAGTACGGCCCAACGGAATCCCACGTCGCGACCGTATTCACTCTCGCCGGCTCACCTGACGACTACCCGGCGCTGCCGCCCATCGGCCGCCCGGTAGACGGCGATACCGTCGAATTGCTCGACAGTGCCCTGCGCCCGGTGGCCGACGGTGTGATCGGTGAGATCTATCTCGGCGGCCGTTCTCTCGCTCGCGGCTACCAGGACCAGGCGGCGCTGACCGCGCAGCGGTTCGTGGCCACCCACGGTGGTGCGATCCTCTACCGCACGGGCGATCTCGGCGTGCGGCTGGCCTCCGGGGATCTCGTGTGCCTCGGCCGCAGTGACAGTCAGGTCAAGATTCGCGGCTTCCGGGTGGAGCCCGCCGAGGTGGAATTGTGCATCCTCGGACTGGCCGAGAAGTACCCGGCCATCACCGAAGCGGCGGTGGTGGCACGGGGATTCGGCGGCATCGACGGTGCGCTGATCGCCTTCCTGGTCGGCGCTGCCGAGCAGACCGATCTGGCCGCGCTGCGCCACGATCTGCGCGGCGTACTGCCCGCGCACATGGTGCCGTCGCGCTTCGTCTTCCTCGGCGAACTGCCCCGTACGCCCAGCGGTAAGCGTGACGATGGCGCATTGCGCTCGATTGCCGAATCCGCGCCGGAATCGGTTACCGCACAACGGGCACCCGCCGACGAATACGAGCGCTGCGCGGTCGAACTACTCGCCGAGTACGCGGGGCTACGCTCGATCGGTCTCGACGAGGATTTCTTCGCCGCGGGCGGCACCTCTATCGGCGCTATGCGCGTGGTGATGGGGTTGTCGCGGCGCTTCGGTGTCGATGTGCCGCTGGATTTGTTCATCGGCGCGCCGACCGCAGCCCAACTCGCGGCGCTGATCCGGTCCGGCAATACCAGGCGCACCTTCGATCCATTGGTGCCGATCACCGTCGGCGGTCATAAGCCGCCGCTGTTCCTGGTGCATCCGATCGGCGGAAATGTGCTGTGCTACTTGGCGCTTGCCCGTTATCTCGATCCGGATCGCGCGGTCTACGCCCTGCAGGCCGCGGGCGCGGACGCGGGCAGCGCACCGGAGAAGACGATCGTCGGGATGGCCGAGTCCTACCTGGCGGCGGTGCGTCGCGTACATCCGGAGGGGCCCTACCACCTGGCTGGTTGGTCCTTCGGGGGCAATGTCGCGCTGGAGATGGCACGGCAACTGCCCGAGCGGGAGGTGGCCAGTGTGACGCTGCTGGACACCATGGCATTGCGTCAGCAGGCTCGCGAACCCATCGCCGAGGAGCAGCTCATTCGCTGGTTCTTCCTCGAATTGCTGTGGTATGCCCGCGGAAACAAGGCCGCACTGGTCGATTTCGAACCCGACGTGCACGGATCCGAGGAGCTCTTCGATGTGATGCTGGCGGAGTCGATCCGCTCCGGCATCCTGCCCGCCGACAGTTCACCGCAGGCGATCCGGCGGCTCTTCGAGGTGTTCCACGCCAACTACACGGCGTTGCTGGAATACCGGCTCGAACCCTATGACCGCGATATCACTCTGCTGCGCGCCCAGGAGGGCCTGCCGCCGGGTGTGGATTTCGCGCATCAGGCCGTCGGCAGCATGTTCGACAGCGCGAATAACGGTTGGGAGCAGTACGCCGCCCGGCGCTTCACGCTGGTCCCGGTGCCCGGCGACCACCTACACATGATGACCGAACCGCATGTTCGCGAGGTCGCGGTGCAGTTGGATTCGGCGCTAGCGGCGGCCGATCCGGATCCGGACCGGGAGTTCGGTGTCGAAATGCTCGACGCCTGATGGTTTGGCCCCGATGGGTGCGGTTAACCGGAAGCTTGAACTAGAGTTCCGGGGTGGCCGCAGCTATCGGGGCGGCTCTCCATCGTGTGTGCGATTGGCCGACGTCTGAGTCGATTCCGATGTCGGCCAAGGTTTTTCGAGAAGGAGAGTGGTTGCCGTGAAGTTGGGAATGATCGCGCTGTGCTCGGCCGCTGTGGGACTCGTGGGGGCCGGAACCGCGCAGGCGGCCGGGAATGCTGTGGTCGGCGGTGGCTCCGGCCTGGTCTTCGATAACAACTCCGCGTGCTCGCTGACCGCGATCGGCTACGACAACGCCGGACAGCTGGTCGGACTGACCGCGGGGCACTGCGCCCCGACCGGCTCGCGATTCGGCGCCGAGCGCTTCCTGGATGCCGGTGTGATCGGCACGGTGGCCTACTCCGATGACGGCGAAGGCCTCGATTTCGCTGTGCTGCAATTCGATTCGAACAAGGTCACGCCCGTGCGCGATGTCGGCCCGACCACCATCGCGGGAATCGGTGCGGCACCAGCGCCCGGTGAACCGGTGTGCACGAGCGGGCGCAGCAGCCGATTCGACTGCGGTGTGGTCTGGGGTTCGCTAGAGGGCACGACGATCAACCAATCCTGTTCCAAGCCTGGCGATTCCGGTGGTCCGGTTACCGTCGGTGATCGGCTGGTCGGCATGAATCAGGGGCGGCTGACCGGAATCAACGGCGTCGGGTTCAATATTCCGTGCATCTTCCCGGCGATACCCATTCACTCACCGGCATTCTTCGCCCCGATCGATAAGATACTTCAGGCCGTGGACGCCACCGGCGGGGTCGGTAGCGGATTCCAGGTCATCTGATCCGCCGCGAGTCCGGGCACCGGGGTGTTCGGCATTGTCATGCTGGCCGGGGCGGCGGCGCTGCGCGGGCCGTTGGGGCTGCCGACCGCTTGGTCCATCCCGTTCGGCGTCGCGATGGTCGGTGGCGGACTCGCACTGCTGCTCATTGCCGGGTACCCGGATCTCGTGCCGAGTCATGCGATTGCTGTTATCGGGGTCAATGTGGTCTCGGCGCTCGCGCTGGTCGTGTTGGCATTCTCGGGTCTGCTCGAGTTGACCGGGCTCGGAGTCGCGTTCCTGTTGATCGGTGCTGTGTGGGTGGCGGTGCTGGCGGCGCTGGAGCTGAGTGGGGTGCGGCGGGCCGGGATCTGAACTATCGGTGCCATGCGGGGAGTGCGCCCGTCGAGATGTCATCCGGGAGGTCGAGCAGGTCCTACATCGGACGTCACCGCGATGAACATCTCGTTCTCCAGCCGCGGATCATCCTCTCCGCACCGCTGTTGGCATCCGGTGAAGGCGAAACCTGTTCGCAGATACAAGGACTCGGCGTGATGGTTGCCCTCGACCACCCAGAGCCGAAGTTCCCCGTGACGATATGCCCTGGCCCAGTCGATGGTGGCGGCCAGCAGGGAATCCGATGCTCCGGTGCCGCGTGCGTTCGGGTTCACCCAGACCGACACCACGATCGGCGGACTGTCGGCCTTGGTGACGATGCCCGCCGAGCCGACGACTCGGCCGTCGTGCTCGGCGACGAACAGCAGCCGCGTACCCATCCACTGCCGCCACTGCGCCTCATCCCACCGCGACGCCACTTCGAACCTCGAAGCGAACGTCCCCGGTGGCGATCCCGCCAGAGCATCGAGCCGGATCTCCCGGGCGACCGTCCACTCGCCCTCACCCAACTGCCGCACCCTCATCCGGCGATCGTGCATCGACACCGCTGCCTCGCGCAAACCTGCGAGGAGCCGTGAGAGCCAAGCGCACTTCCAGCGCACCACGTGTGGGTACAGCGAGAACGCGGACGTGAACGCCGCCAAGGACATTCTTGCCGCGGGACGTGCGGTGACCGCCTGTGAAGACCTCGGCGCTAGCCGGTCCGCGAAGCTGGAACCGACTGCCGCCTAGCGGACGAATCTCCGTAGTTCAGGGCGGGGAGGACGTCAAATGCGCCGAGTCGTCGGCTCAGCGCAGTCGTCCGCGACGATTCGTCAGTCGTCCGTCGTGTATCGCTTGGTCGCGCAGCGATTCGGTTGTCTCGGTGTCTCGTTCGTGGGCGAGATCCAGCATGGCAAGTCCGGTTTCGCGGATCAGCCCATCCAGATCGTCGAGCATCGCGGCGATCGCATCACTGGCCGTTCGCAATTCAGCGGCGCTCGGATCCGGCCGATCGAAAACCATGCGGAGTTTGTGCAGCCGCAGCCCGGTGTCGAAGAGGCGGCGCACCAGCCGATCGCTGGAGTCGGCGAACGCGGTGGCGTTTCCGGATAGCTCCTTGGCGGGGCCGAATGATCGGCGCGGCCTGCTGCGCCACGTGCTTCGGCTGCTGCCGCCGCGGGCGCCGGTCCGGGAGCTCGACCGCACATCGTCGGGCATCGAAATTCCTCCTGAGTCGTTGATAATGGTGGCCACGTTTCGGGACCCCGGAGACGTGGCCATTCGACTGCGCCCGATTTCAGCGGGTACGAACGGCTCCTTCGGAAAACCGATACCTGTTTATCCTTCGTACAGTGTAATTGCTTGCTAGGCAACATGTTCACCGCCTGTCCGGAGTGAGGTGATCGATAGAGGGTGCTTCGCGCCGCGAACTGGTGGACAATGGGGTATGGCAGTAGAAGGTGTGCGGGAGTCACGCGAACTGTCGGTCGATACCGCACTGCACCTGCTGGGCACGATCGGATTCGGGCGTGTCGCGTTCTCGCGTTACGCCTTACCCGCGATTCGCCCGGTCAGCCACGCGATGGTCGAGGAGCATCTGGTCATCTACGCCGACGCCGCGACGACCGGTTCGCTCGATCGTCAAGTCGTGGCCTACGAGGTGGACGCTATCGACCACCGAACCTCCCTCGGCTGGTGTGTGATCGTGACCGGTATCGCCGACACCGTGCGCGACCACAAAGAAATCGTGCACTACCAGCAGTTCTTGCCTGCTCGCACGGTCGGTGCCGGTGATCGAGTGACCAGAATCCTGCCCGATATCGTCACCGGAATCGAGTACGTGGGACCGGAAGAGGGTGATCGGTAGTCGCTCAAAGGTCCGGAATCCTCTCGGGCAGTATCGGTTCGAGTTTGGTGAGGAAGCGCGCGAAATGTGGATCGGCGTCGATCCGGTCGAAGGTGTCGATATCCCACCAGCGTGCCGCACCGAATTCACCCGGGTCCAAGGTGTATTCGCGGGTGCGGTCGCCGTGGATGACGTACCAGAGGCTGACATCCTGGTGTCCCGCGTGGGTACCTACCGTCGTGGTGACGCTGAGGAACAGCGGTTCGGTTCCGATGACGGTGAATTCGGGATCGATGCCCAACTCCTCCGTGGCCTCGCGTCCGGCGGCCGCCAGCGGATGTTCTCCCGGTGAGATATGACCGCCGGTCGGCAGCCACAGTCCAGCCAGGAGATGCTGGCCGAGCAGGACACTGCGCGCTCGCGGGTCGACGAGCACCACATACGAGACCAGATGCCGCGGGGGAGTGTCGGGTTTGATGCGACGGAATACATCATCGGTCGAAGCCAGCCAGGCCCTGGTGTCCTCGATCTGCTGCAGCTCGAGCGCATCGAGCGGCGTGATCCCATCGACGATAGCGGCGACGGTCGCGGTCGCGAGGTTCATGGCAGGCGACTGTAGTCGCGGGCACCGACAGGTTTCGCGCAGCGCGGACTATTCCAGGACGACCGGGCGCAGCCGCGTGGTGTAAACCCCGGCGCGATCGAGCGCATCCGCGGCGGCATCGAGCTCGATCATGGTCTCCTCGAAGACTTCCCGCGCCCCGGCAATGCAGTAAGCCGGGGTGGTGAGCGCCCCGATCCCCTCGGTATCGACCAATATCCCCGAGGCCTGCAACGAACCGTAATCGGCATCGAGCCCGGCCAACTCCCCACGCAATTCCCGCAGCCGACGAAACACCTGCTGCCGGCGAATCTCCAGTGCCAATGGATCGGTCATCCCACGCACCCCACTTCCGCCATGAACTCTACCGCGACCTACTTCGACGGCTCGAACTCCAGCAGCACCGGTCCCTTCGGAAGCGGGAAGAAGCTGTGATGGCTCTGCGGATCGACGGCAACCGTGTGCGCGCCGGCAGCGAGATGCCTCGACCCCACCGCGGTCGTATGCCCCGCACGCTGCTCGAGCAGATTCACCCAACCGCTCTCGGCGGCCACATACAACCGCTGGGCCGAGGCGTCATAGACCAGCACATCGGGAGTTTCGCCGACGCTGTTCTCGTCGACCACATTCCGATGGGTGAGATCGACCGTGACCAGACGCGCATTGTCCTCACAACCCACGAACATCAGCTGATCGGCCGCATCGAGGGCCTGGCCGTGCGGTCCGGCGCAGCCAGGGACCGGAATCCGATCGGTCACCGCCAGCGTCGCCGGATCGATGACCGCGAGATCTCCCTTGCCCTGCACCGCGACAACCATGCGATCGGCATCGGCGTCGTAGACCACATTGCCGACCTCTCCTCCCAATGACACTGTGCCACGGAAGGTTCCGGTATCGGCGTCGACGACTGTCTCGGTCCCGGCGCGTTGATCGGTGGTCCACACGGCGGCGCGTCGTGAATCGTAGGCGAGTCCGTCCGGATAGTCGCCGGTCGGCGTGGTCCACACGATTGCACCGGTCTCCGAATCGATGGCCGCGAGCTGGTTGCGTCCCGTCGCGGTCGCGTAGGTCCGCCGCCGCTGTGGGATCGCCAGCACACCGTGCACATCCGGCAGATCCGAAATGGTCCGCACCACCCGATGCGAACGAATATCGACCTCGACAACCGCACCCGCACCCATATGCGCCAGCCACAGCAGACCGGACCCGGCATCGAGACTCATGTAATCGAATCGCCCTGCGGCACCAGGCAAATCGAGCTGCCCGACCTGACGCAGCGGCAGTGCGTCGGACGGCACGGCGCCACCGCAGCCGGTCGCAACTATGGCGACCGCGCAGGCCAGGCCCATCCGCCACATCGCAGCCTCCCAAGGAGGTGATCGTGGTTTCAGGCTAATGAACTCAGCACAGGCCCGCGAGTTTGTAGAGCACGAGGGATCCTTCGAGTTCTCCGATTATGAAAGCTGGAGATCACGCCTGACCAGGGGTTATCTAATATGACGCGTATGCGTGTGCTCGGCCGTGTTCGGTTGTCTCGGTTCTCTGATCAATCCACCGTACGGGTAATCAAGCCGAGAGCCCCCGGTTCGTCATTCCGCGGGCCGTCCGCGTCGTTTGTCGAGTGCTGCCCCGATCAACGTCCGTGCAGCCTCGCCGGTCACGGACTGATTAACCAGGATATCGAACGTCCGGTGATACACCTTTATTTCTCTCGGCTGAGTAACGTTCAGCTCTGCCGTGATACCCTCGACCAAAACCATTTTTGAGTCGAACATTAAGAAGCTGGTTGTTGCAGTTTCGAACGGTGCCATAAACGGAACTATCCCTAACGTCACCCGTGGCATCCCCTGAACGGCCAGCAGTCGGTCTAGTTGTCCGATCATGGTCTGATCGTCTCCGACCGTCGTATATAGAGCTTGTTCGGCGATGACGAAGTGGAAAAGATGGTCTCGCTGATACAAGACCTGTTGGCGTTGCATCCTCTTCGAGACGCCTTCGTCTAGATCGTTTGGTATCTGCTGGAACTCGATAACCTTCCGCAGGATGCCGGTAGCGTAGTCGGCCGTTTGGAGCAGACCCGGAATTAGCACAGGCTCATACGATCGAAGTATCCGAGCTTCGGATTCCCATTTGATGGATGCTTGTTGGCGGCGCTTGGTTCCGGTACCGAGGATCTTCCGCCATTCGAGGTATGCGGATTCTATGTTTTGCCGGGTGGCGAGCAGGTCCGCTAGCTGGTCTTCCGCCTTGCACTCTCGGCAGTACGCGGATATATCGTCAGGCGACGGCTTGATTCTGCCGTACTCGATCTTCGAGACCTTGCTAGGGTCCCAGTCATTACGCCGCGCTAGTTCTGCGCCGGATATACGCGCAGTAAAACGAATCTCCCGAAGCCGTGCCCCGAGAGATTCGCGTTGCTGGTCTACGGAATCGGTCACCGCGTGACGTACTCCGAATAACGTACAGCCAGAGACCAGAACCGTTCTTTTAGTCCGTGGCAGTAAGCGGCAATGTACGGGTCGGTGGTTACCGCCCCGGACCACCCCCCGGACTCTCCGAATGCGGAGAAAATGACCATCTCGTCATCGAACAGCCACCAGTCATCGGGCGGTACTTCCCCGGCGAGATGCCGGGGCAGGTACCGGATGCCCTCACCAGCCTTGGTGTTGAGTTCGGCTGCGGCCATTGAGAATCGGGTGTAGTCGGTATGAGGGACCGTGACGATACGGACCCGCGTAACCGCTACACCTCGGGCGGTTGTCTCCTCCGCGAGGTCGCTCCAGTCTTGGAACCAGGCGTAGTCATCGGGTTCACCCGCGAGGAACCGCCGAAGCGGTTCGTTCTCGTACGGCTCGGCATAGGAGTCGAGCACTTCGAGGTGGAACGCTTCCCGCTTGCAGGTCCGGAGCAGACCCGGAAAACCCTCATCGGGCACTAGCCGCACCGTAGAACGTCCTTTCTAGTTTCGGGACCTCGATAGCCGTTTCGTCGTCAGCCAGGTCGAGTTGACTCAGTGTCTCGTCATCCGTGATCGGTCGACCGGTCAGCCGGAAACGTACCCCGACCGGTGTCGGTCAACGTCGCACCGATGAACGTATCCGGCTCCAAGAAGCCGAGCAGTAGGTGAGGCAGCTCAACGGTATCGGTGTGGTCTGTCTTCCATGCTTGGACGACGTACCCGCCAGGGTCCTTCGCCAGCAAGGTAGGGCATCCGTTGTTGGTGCTTCCGCCTTTGCCTAGAAAACGTAACGACATCGCTGTACCTCCCTGTTGAGTCATGCACGAGGTTGCACGTACCTAATCGATTGTGGCGCAGCGATGCTCACTGTGCAGTGGGAATATTCGATCTGTGCATGATTGAGCATGATCGTGGACCGACACGGTAGACGGTTCGTAGCGTTCGAAGTCGGCCCCCGTGGCACGTGACGCCAACCGGTCACGGGGTGCCTACCAACATCGGACTACAGGAGTCGAGATGGACAGGCGCACAAGACTGTTCGTATTCCCAGGCGGGTTGCTGGAGGTCTCCGACAACGGCGACGAAGACGGTTCGTTGTATCTGGAGTTGTTCGGGCCGGATCCCCGGACCGAGCAAACGAGCCGCCACGCGACCGAACCAGAGGTTTCCTGATGCTCGACTGGCATATCGGCCTGGTCGTGGCGGTATGTATCCCGCTCGGTGTGTTCGTGGTGGCGGTGTTCTGGCCTCAGCGGATGCCGAAAGAGAAGTCGGTACAAGCGATTCGGGAACGGATCGAACGCGAAGACACGCGTCAGCAAGGCGGTATCTAGATGACCGGCGAAGATCTTCCGGAACGTGACCCCGGCGCGAAATTGGGCCTGTTTCTTCTCTCTGCGTTTGACGAGTGGGACCCTCCGACGCCTGATCTTCTAGAGCGAGTTATGTCCGGACTGAACGATTCGAATCCATCAAATTCGGGGGGTTCCCTTTGAAGACCAAAATTGCGCGATTAGGGCTTATCTCTGCGGGTGTGCTGATCGGCATTCTTCCAGCGGGTACGGTCGGTACCGGCACGGCCCACGCCGCCCGCAGTTGCGATTTCGAATTCACCCACAGCGTGCCGACAGTGCTACCGCCCCAGATCACCGGGGACGGCATTGCCGCCTGTGATGTCCCGCCGGACGAACACATAGTTACGTTGTCGCTGGACTATCAAGAGGGTGGTAGGTGGGTCTCTGCCTCCGCCCGTCCCGATTCGACCATTCCACCGCCGTACCGGGCCGGTGGGCACTCGTACGCGGTGTCGGCCGCGTGCTACGCCGGGAAATGGCGCGTCAGCGTCGGCATACGGGGCAAGATTCAGGGGCACCAGTTCACCTACACCAACGCATCCGGCGCCGTGGAGGTACCAACCTCCAAGTGCCCGAATCGTTTCTGAGCAAGGGAGCGGCATGTCTACCACGGAACCCCCCGGTGTACTCGACAAGGAAACCTCGGAGCGGATGCGAGACCAGCTCCAAAAGATCACGGAGGAGGCGGGCCGGTACCTCGGTCCAGAGCACCGGGCCATAGCCGCACTGGTTCAAGCTGCACGAGAGTTGGCAGTAGCCACCTTCCCTAAGTCGTCGGGGCGGTACGCCGAGTACACCCCGGACGAGTGACCACGGAGGGGATCAGCAGCCCCCGGCCATTCGGCCATGATCGAAGTAGGCCCTGGTTTTCGCCGGGCTCTCCTGGCGTTTGGGGGCATTCAGACTGCCTAGCTGCTAAATAACCCGCTGGGGTGCGTTCGGCACGATCCGTTCGAGGATCTTCGTTGCCTTGCTCGTGAGCTGCCCCCCGACACGGCCGGGGCTTCCGGTGAGCAGATCCTGCTTCCGCGCTTGCCACAGATGCCCGCGAACGGTGTTCGTTGTCTTCCCGATCATCTCGGCTAGGTAGTCGTTGGGCTTTGCTTGCCGTCGTGTGGACGGCGCGTCAGGAAGGTCGTCAGACGGGGTAACCGAAGCTGATCTTGCGGGTGGTGGGGTCGGCGGCGACCAGGCGCACCCGGACCTGAGCGCCTTCCGGAGGTGCGCCGATGCAGGGGCCTACGACTGGTGGGTCGGCGATGAAGACCTCGGCGGGGCGGGTGCCGTTGGCTTCGCGTACTACGACGGCTTCGAAGATCGCGCCGCTGCGTTCGGCCAGCAGGGTGGATTCGGTGAGGTCGATGCAGGCGCGTTCGACCTTGCCTGCGAGGCTGTCGCTGCGCTTCATCGATTCTGCGGTGGGGATCAGGCCATCGCGAACCCATTGCGGGACTTCGGTTCCGGCGCAACGCGCGAGGCAGATCTCGATGGCGAAACGGTCGGCGAGGCGACGCAGCGGTGCGGTGACGTGTGCGTACGGCGCGCCGATTGCACTGTGCTGCAGGTTGTTCCCGGTTTGGGGGTTACTCGCTGGCCTGGCACTGGTTCGCCCCCCGCCCACCGAGCCCGCGCTACCGACCGCACCTCGAATGCCCGCCGAGCCCTTGCCGCCGACCGAGCCCGTGCCGCCTGACGTGTCGACGGAACCCGCCCTGTCCGGTGCGCCCACGCCACCCCGCGACTCGGAATCACCTGCAGACCGCGAATCAGCCGCAAGCTCCGCATCGCTCGCCGACCAGCCACCGCCCGTCGATCGCACACCGCTTACGGGTGGAGCACCACCGGCAGACCGAGCAACCGCGCCAGCACCATTCCCTCCTGCGACAGCCCCATCGAGCACCGTATATCCCGCACCACGCAGCAGCCCTGTCGCCTCGGACATCAGCACCAACGTCGCAGGCGCGTTCGGATCGAGCCTGGCCAACAACCGTCCGACAGACTGATCCGCGGGCCAGTCAACCCCCAACGCCGCAGCAGTCCGGCGCATCGAATCGATCGCCGATTCAGTGGGCGGCGGCATGGTCCGCAGCAATGCGATCCGCTCACCAACACTGGGCACACCGTCGGATCCCCCGCCGCGCAACATGATTTGCGCGGCGCATATACCGGTCAGCAAGGAAATCTGCTCATTCCAGTCGTCGGCGGCGGTGCGCGGTTCCACCACTAGACGCCAGTGGCCGACGGCCTTGTCGTCACGGATGATGCTCTGGGCGGGCAGGCGCAGCCCGATCGCGCCACGGGCCAGCCCGGCCTCGATGCGCCGCGTGCCGAATTCCGGCAGGGCCGCGATCGAGGGGTGCAGGCGGTTCGCGTCGGCGTCGGCTTGGACGCTGGCGTAGTCGAGCCGGGCCCGCGAGCGCACGGTGGCCCGGATCACCGAGAATCGTTGCGGCTCCGCGTTCTCATCGCATTCGATGGTCCAGAGCGCGACGGGCCTGTTCTGGTCGGGCAGCAGACTCGCGGAATTCTCCGACAGGATCGGCGGGTGCAGCGGCACGGTGCCGTCGGGGAGATAGAAGGTTTGGCCGCGCGCGCCCGCTTCTCGGGCCAGCGGGCCCGCGGGGTCGATTACCGCGCCGACATCGGCGATCGCGTAATGGACGGTGAAACCGGAAGAGGTGTGTTCGATATGCACCGCCTGGTCCAGATCCATGGCGCCGGGCGGGTCGATGGTGACGAATGGAATATCGGTGCGATCGGCGCGTGCGCCCGCGAACGCGTCGATCGCGTCGCGGGCCGCCGCGGTGGCCTCGGCGGGATACGCCGAGGCCAATCCGAATTCGGATCGAATGGCGCCGAAATCGACCGGTGCCGACACGATCCGCTGGTGGAGTTCCACGCTGTCGCAGTCGGTCGCTACTGCAGTGCCAGCATGGTGCCGTTCAATTCATTGAGCGGGCCGTACACGGTAAAGGTCACCCGTCCACCCGGGACACCGGCGGAAACGTCCGCCGCCGCGTCCAGCGCCTGGCCGAACGATGCCGCCGACGGATGCGGCAGACCGGCGATGGCCTGCCCGATGTGATTCTGGTGCACCCAGGCAGTGTCGGCCGAGTTGAGGTCGACCTGGACCCCACCCGCCAGCGGGGTGACCGCGACCGCCGAGGCGGACCCGGTGCCCAGCATGGCGAAAACCGATGCGGCCCCGGCGATGAGCGCACCGGCGACCAGTGAACGAACAATCCGCATAGAGTTGTGACCTGCTTCCGTGATCGAAGAATGTGATTTCGTGGCGGACCGGCAACGGGTCTTACCAACGGCGCCTACTCTATGACGTCGCTCACGTTCTAGGCCAGCTCCAACCGAATCGCCATGCCGGACACGCCGAACCCGGCGGCGTCACGGCCCGGCTGCTAGGGTTCCCCGGCGTGGCGGGATCGAGCTTTTCCCGCACATTCGCAAGTGACCCGTACGTCGACAATTGGGAGTTATCCACTGATGTCAACGATTCTTTTCGATTACCTGATGCCTCTACTCGGCCCCGAGCAGGCGGCGTATTGGGCTCAGGTTTTCATGGTCAACCCGCTCTGACCTCACCGTCAGCGATGCGGTCTTCGTCGCCTTCCGTTAACCAGACGGGAGGCGACGTTTCCCAAGTGCCGCTAGCATCCCGCTGCGTGACCAGAACTACCGCCGCAATCGCGGCCTGCTTTACCGTGTCAGCCCTGCTCCTTGCCGGTTGCGGCGATAACAATGACTCTTCGGCCGCGCCCGCTTCCGCGACGACTTCGGCGGCCAAGGCCGCGGGCGGCGAGACGTTGGACAATGTCAAGGCGGGGACGTTTGTCGTCAGCTACCGCAGCGCCTTCCCCAAACTCGCCGAGGGCAAAGACGACGCCAAGATCCGCGACATCCTGGTCGAGACGTGCAAGGACATCAAGGCCGGCAAGAGCGAGGACGAGGTCGTTCCGAACGTCGTCAAGCGCACAAAGGGCGCCGCCGGGGAGGCCTCCAAGGAAGAGGCCCAGGCGATCTATCAGATGGCGAAAATGCTCTGCTGAGCCGAAAGCTCAATCCTTCAGCCACGGCAGGTAATTGGGCAGGTATTTCAATACATACCCCACCGTGATCATGACGACGATCGCGATCACGGGAATCAGTATGGACATCGGCCCGGTTTCCTTACGTTGTGCTACCGATGCGGTCGTACGGCGCACGATCGCTGCCGTACCCGTATCGGTATACGCCCGTTGTGTTACGGGCGCGTTCCATCTTGTTCGGCCGCGGGCGTGTTTCCCTGACCGAGCGCCGGTGTCGGCTCGGGCGGGGTGATCTCCGGTGTGGCTTCGGATGGGGTCGTGGCCTCAGTGGTGGTTTCCCCGGTGGGTGTGCCCCGTTCCAGGAATCGCAGCAATTCCACCGGGAACGGCAGCACCAATGTCGAATTCTTTTCCGCCGCAACCTGAACCACGGTCTCCAGCAATCGCAGCTGCAGTGACGCGGGGGATTCCGACATTTGCGCGCCCGCCTGCGCCAACTTCTTCGAGGCCTGCAATTCACCCTCGGCGGATATCACGCGTGCCCGCCGTTCCCGTTCCGCCTCGGCCTGCCGCGACATCGAGCGCTTCAGTGCATCCGGTATCGACACATCCTTGATCTCCACCCGATCGATATGGATACCCCAGCTGAGCGCCGGGCTATCGATCATGATCTCCAGCCCCTTGTTCAACTCCTCGCGATTGGACAACAGGCTGTCCAGATCACTCTTTCCAATGATCGAACGCAAGGATGTCTGCGCCACCTGCCCCACCGCGAACAGATAGTTCTGTACTTCAACCACCGCGCACACCGGATCGATCACCCGGAAGTAGACCACCGCGTCGACGCGCACCGTCACGTTGTCGCGGGTGATGCCGTCCTGCGCGGGCACCGGCATGGTGACGATCTGTGTGGAGACCTTGCGCATCCGGTCGATAAATGGAATCAGCATGCGGAGTCCGGGATCTCGGGTTCCGACCACGCGGCCGAACCGGAACACCAGCCCTTTCTCGTATTGGGCGACAATGCGTGCGCTCATCGCGGTGAGCACCCCGCCCGCGATTGCTCCCACCCCGATAATCGCCCCGATAACACCAAGAATATCCATGGCTACACCCCGTACGAAGTGCCTGACCGCACCGAATTCCGGCTCAGCGGTCCACTTCCATCATGGCACCGGATTGCAGGGCGGACGAGTTGACCTGTAAGCCGGATCCTGTCCCCGGTTCCCACCGGGTGACGGCCATCCATCTGGACACACCGTTGCCGGGTGCCTCGAGCGGTCCACCCGCAGGCTCGGGCGAGCAGCCCTCGAACACCTGCGCAGCCGCACCGCGAACGGTGCGACCTTCGACCTTGCTCCGGGCGGGGTTTACCTAGCCGCCCCGGTCACCCGGGGCGCTGGTGCGCTCTTACCGCACCGTTTCACCCTCACCGCACGATCCCGAGGGATCGTGGGCGGTCTGTTTTCTGTGGCACTTTCCCGCGGGTCGCCCCGGGTTGCCGTTAGCAACCGCCCTGCTCTGTGGAGTCCGGACTTTCCTCGGCGACGGGCGGCGGCACTCACGTACCCGTTCCCATCACCGCGGCCGCCCGGCCAACTCGTCCGCAGCGTTTAGCCTACTTCGATCAACGGGTACGTTGTTGACTGGCCTGACCTGGTGACCGGTCGGGGGGCAAGAGTTCGGACCGAAACAGTACGGTGAGGTGCCATGGAACGTGTCGAGGTCAGTTTTCCCTCGGGTAGCGAGCACTGCGCTGCCTGGCTATATCCCCCCGCTGGCATCCCCAAGCCCCGCCCACTCGTTGTCATGGGGCATGGACTCGGCGCAAACCGGGAGATGGGTCTGGATAGGTACGCCCGGCGCTTCGCCGCCGCCGGGATGGGTGTGTTGGTATTCGATTACCGCCATTTCGGAGCCAGCCAGGGTGCGCCGCGTCAGCTGCTGCATATCGCTCGGCAGCGTGCGGACTGGCGCTCGGCCATCGCTTACGCGCGCACGCTGCGCGGCTTCGACGCGACCCGAATTGCACTATGGGGTACCTCTTTCGGCGGCGGCCATGTGCTGTCGGTCGCGCCCGATGACGACTACATCGCGGCTGTGGTCGCTCAGGTACCGTTCACCAGCGGCTGGGCCTCGGCGATTGCGAAGGGCCCGACCAGCCTGACCAAGGTGGCCACCATCGCGGCCACCGATCTGCTCGTCGGTCCGATCCGGCGCAAGCCTGTTCGCGTGCGGTTGGCCGGTCGCAAGCGTTCAGCGGCGCTGATGAGCGCGCCGGATGCGCCGGAGGGTTACGGCAGGCTCGCCGATGAGAGCGAGACCTACGAACCGAAAGTCGCTGCCCGCGTGGCATTCTCGACACTGTTCGATTCCCCCGGCCGCCGGGCCAAGGCATTGAAGATGCCGGTCTTCTACGCGATCGCCGATAACGACACCATCGCACCGCCGAAGCCGACCCTGCGCGCGGCCGAACGCACCAAGCACGCGATCGTAAAGCGTTATCCGGTAGGGCATTTCGATGTCTACTTCGACGATGTGTTCGAGCAGGCGGTGTACGACCAGACCGAGTTCCTGGTGTCGGTGCTGCGGCCCTAGCTGGAATGACCATGGCCGGATGCACTTCTCGTGCTGGTGCGTCCGGCCGCCTGGTTCCACCGTCGCTCGTTCTGCCGATGCGCTGTTAAGCGTGGCCGATGGCGAGCGGCGGGGCAGGTCAACCCGAGACGAACGCAGCGGCGGCGGGATATTTGGCCAGCGCTTCGCCCGCGGCGATTTCTTCGGCGTCGGCCAATAGTTCATAGATTGTGGCGTTGACGCCGGTGGCGTGGGTTTCGGCGGCGCGGGCCAGGATGGCTTCGCGGGATTCGACGGCGTCGCGGTGATCGCCGAGTACGGTTTGGAGGCGCTTCGCCTCGGTGCCGAGATCCTTTGCGGGATCGCCGAGTACGTCGATCGCGCCCTCGCACGAGTAGCGCAGGCGCTTGGCGCCCTTGCGGATATCGTGCAGCAGTTCGACGCGCTCGGCGGGCGAGACGGCGGGTTCGGCGTAGACCAATCGCCGTAAACGCTTGCGGTCCTTACCCAAGGTGCGCTCGAAGACTTCGGCGGCTGGCTGTTTCGATTTCTCCGCATCGAGCGGCGGCCCGGTGCGCCAGGCCGAAAGACGATGCCGTAGTGCGTGATAACGGTGGTGGTCGAGGGCGGCGAGGATCTCCGCATGCGCGGTTCGGTACCGTTCGCGTTCCGCATCGACCAGTTCGGTGCGCACGTACTCGGTGGTACCGGGTACATAGCTGTTGCCTGCGGTCCTTGGAACGGCCGTTTCCATTGCGAGTCGGGCGAATTCATCCTGTGGCGCATGCGCGGCCAGCAGCGCCGTGAACCGTTGCGCCCGCACCTCGGCGTCGCGCGCCGCACCGAGCAGATCGGCCAGCCACTTCAACTCGCGCTGCATCTCGGCGATCGGTGTGGCCTCGAAGAGAGCGCGGTAGGAGCGCAGCACACTGCGCAGTCTGCGCGTCGCGACCCGCATCTGGTGCACCGAATCCCAGGCGTCGGCACGGACGTCCGGTTCGGCGACCAGCAGCCGGTCGACGTCGTCGCGCAGTGCCGCGACGATGGCGGTTCCGGCCGTGACCATGATCAGCTCACCTTCGCGAATCCGTCGGTCGCCTCGACGAGATGGTGGGTGATTCCGGGTTCGGACGCGGCATGACCGGCATCATCGACGATGTGCAGTACCGAACCCGGCCAGGCGCGATGCAGTTCCCATGCGCTGGTCGCGGGGCAGACGACATCGTGGCGTCCCTGCACGATGACGGCCGGGATATGCGCGATCTTGTCGATATCGCGCAGCAACTGTCCCTCATCGAGGAATCCGCCATTGACGAAGTAGTGATTCTCGATCCTTGCGAAGGCCAGCGCGAACCGCGGCTGGGCGCTTTCCTTTACCCGATCCGGGTGTGGCAGTAGCGAACTCGTCGCGCTCTCCCAGGTGGACCAGGCGATCGCGGCCGCTTCGGCGATCTGCTGGTCGGGGGAGTGCAGCAGCCGGTGATACACCTGCACCAGATCGCTGTCGCGCTCGTCCTGCGGCACCGGAGCCAGGAACTTCTCCCACTCGTCGGGGTAGATGTAGCCTGCGGCGCCGTTGTAGTACCAGTCGATTTCCTTGCGCCGCAATAGGAAGATCCCGCGCAGCACCAGTTCGGTGACCCGCTCCGGATGCTGTTGCGCATAGGCGAGCGCGAGCGTCGAACCCCAGGAACCGCCGAATACCTGCCAGCGGTCGAGGTCCAGATGAATGCGCAGCGCCTCGATATCGGCGATCAGATGTGCGGTGGTATTGGTCTCCAGACTCGCCCCGTCCGCGATATGCGGGGTGGACCGTCCGCAACCCCGCTGATCCAACAGCACGATCTTGTAGGCGGCCGGATCGAAGAACTGCCGGTGAAACGGCTCGGTGCCGCCGCCGGGGCCACCGTGCAGGAACACCACGGGCTTACCGTCGGGATTGCCGCTGACCTCCCAGTACACGGCTTGGCCCGCGCCGACATCGAGCATGCCCGTTTGGTACGGCTCGATCGCGGGGTACAGAGTTCGCATCAGAAGGCGATCCCTGAAGCCAAATCGGGCAGTCCCAACGCCTCGATCGCCTGCTGGTGCACATCGGCGCAGCTCTTGGTGGTGATCCGGTCGATCATCGCCTTATCGGCGAGCACATGTCCATTGATCCCGCCATTGCGCAGCGCCCATTCGTGCACCAGGGCATTGAGCCCGATCCGGCCCAGTGTCGGACCCTGTACCCGCCAGTTCGACAGCTCCGGGCGGATCATGTCGCACAGCTGGGTGGCCGAGGCGTCGGAGATCTCCAGGGTCGTCGTCGGTGCGCTGGTGGTCTTGCCCGCGCTGGTGGCCGTGGCCGATCCGGTGGTCGAACTCGAGCTGCTGGTGGGCGCCGGGCTCGAGTCGTTCCCGCAGGCGGTGAGCGCCACGGCTGCGAAAATACCCGCTACCACCAGCGTGCTGCGTGAAATCCAACGGGTTTGCGGCATCGGTACCTCTGCTCGTGTCGGCATTGTCGGCTTCGAGTCTGCCATTATTTGCCCCCCGTGGCCCGCGCTAGTTGGCTGGGCGCCACCGATCAAACCTGGCGAAAGCCCGCGCGCAGCTCATCGAGCAAGCCATGCAGGAAGCGCGCGAACCTCGGTGGTGATGCGTCGATGGTGCGCCAAGGATGCAGGGCGACCAGCGGTGCCAGCCGGTCGGCTAGCGCGATTTCGGCGTCGGTAACGGCATCGGATCGCCGCCACCGTTCCAGGTATTCGGTGCGGTGCGCACCTCGCAGTACCCGCCAGGACAGCAACGGATGGGTGATCACCGCATCACCCCAGTCGAACAGCATGTCCGACTCGATGAACACGTTACCCGGGTGCAGATCATTGTGTTCGATGCTCAGTCTGCCGAAGTCGGCGAGCGCCGCTGCGGCGTCGGTGATCGCCGCACCGAGGCCGGGAACGCGGGGCTCGAAATGCTGATACACCGTGATCAGTTGGGACGGCGGCAGATACGGCGTACCAGTGGCGCGCAGTTCATCGATGTGATCGCCCATCGCCAGCTGGAGTTCGGCGTAGCGGCGGACCAATTCGGTCCACGCCGCCGCGGAATCCCGTGCGGTGGCACCCCCGTCGGGACTGAGTATCCAGCCGCGCTCCGGTTGCACCGCAAGCGGTTCGAGCACACTACCGGGCCGCAACCGGGCCAAGGCCTGCAGCAGTGGACCCTCGTGCGCACCGGCGCGAGCGTTGGCCTTCAACCACATCGGACCCGCATCGGTCGGGATGCGCACGATCAACGACCACGATCGCCGTCGCATTTCCTCAGGCGTACCAACGATTTTCACACCGCGATCGGCGAGAACTCCGGTGGCCCAGTCGAGCATCGGCCGCACGGGTTGGCCGAGCAGCGCCGCTGGCGCGTGCACTGCTCGACCGTTCATCGTCGACTCAGAAGCTGTGCTCGGGGGCGGGGAACGTCCCGCGCCGCACCTCGTCGGCGTAAGCGACTGCGGCCGAACGCAATTCATCGCCAACGCGGCCGAATCGCTTGACGAACTTGGCGGTCTTGCCGCTGGTGTAGCCTGCCATATCCTGCCAGACCAGCACCTGAGCGTCGCATTCCGCGCCGGCGCCGATACCGACGGTCGGAATGGTCAGCTTTCGGGTCACCTGACCGGCCAGTTCGGCGGGCACCATCTCCATCACCACGGAGAATGCACCGGCCTCCTGGACCGCGATGGCATCGGCGATGAGCTGCTCGGCACCGTCGCCACGGCCCTGCACCCGGAAACCACCGAGGGTATTGACACTCTGCGGGGTGAAGCCGATATGCGCCATCACCGGAATACCGGCCGAGGTGATCAGCGCGATCTGCTCGGCGACGCGCTCACCGCCTTCCAGCTTGACCGCATGCGCACCGCCCTCCTTCATGAACCGGGTCGCGGTGGCCAGCGCCTGCTGCGGCGAGGATTCGTAGGTGCCGAACGGTAGATCGGCTACCACCAGTGCGTGCGGTGCACCACGGACCACACCGCGCACCAGCGGAATGAGCTCGTCGACGGTGATCGGCACGGTGGTGTCGTAGCCGTAGACGACGTTGGCGGCGGAATCACCCACCAGGAGGACCGGTATTCCGGCTTCTTCGAAAATGCGAGCGGAGGAATAGTCGTAGGCGGTCAACATCGACCACTTCTCGCCATCGGCCTTCATCTGCTGTAGATGAGGTACCCGCGTCTTGCGCTTTGTCGGCTTGGCAACCGCGGGCGCAGCGCCGTAGGCAGGGGTTTCCGATTCGGATACGGACATCATCGTCCCTTTCGTGATTGTCGCCTCGAGGCCCGTCCGGGTCCCCGGGTTTGTGTGACGAATCCAGTGTGCACCCCGTGTCTCGCCCGTTTAAGGCGATAAGCGGTGCAATTGGTCACAGCATCCCCACCCGAGAGGCCGGTGATCGAGGTTGCCGGCGCCCATGCCCGGCCGGAGATTCGGACAGGTGCGGCAGGCATGCCA
Source organism: Nocardia sp. NPDC050630 (assembly GCF_044457245.1). Lineage (NCBI taxonomy): Bacteria > Bacillati > Actinomycetota > Actinomycetes > Mycobacteriales > Nocardiaceae > Nocardia > Nocardia sp. NPDC050630. The sequence continues at coordinate 63,357 of NZ_JBITGN010000018.1, read as the reverse complement.
GGATCTTTCCCATGTCTGTGGTGCGGAATGGGTCGCGTTGGGTGCTGGTCGCGGTGGCGTCAGCGGTGGTGGCGGCCGGATGTACCGCAGCCGAGGACGAACCGGGCACCGCGTTACCCACCTCGCCTGCGGGCCTCGAGAAGTTCTACAGCCAGACCGCGAACTGGGGTTCCTGCGACGGCTTCGGCTCCCCGGACGACCGCCTCGCGCCGAGTACCGAATGCGCCCGGATCACCGTGCCCGTGGACTACAGCAAGCCCGACGGCGCGACCGCGCAGATCGCGCTGGCCCGAATTCCGGCCAGTGGTAAGCGGATCGGCTCATTGCTGCTCAATCCGGGCGGTCCGGGCGTATCGGGTTTGTCGATGGTGGGCATCGCGGGCAAGACGCCGCTGGCCGAGCGTTTCGACCGGGTCGGATTCGATCCGCGCGGTGTCGGCTCCTCGATCCCGACCGTCGCCTGCCTGACCCCGCAGCAGAACGACGCCGAACGCGCCGAACCGCCGACCGACAACACCCCCGACGGCATTGCCAAGGCCGAGGACGAGAACCGTGAGTTCGTCGGCCACTGCGTCGAGCGCACCGGCACCGAATTCCTGGCCCATGTCGGCACCCGCGAGGTGGTACAGGACATGGACGTGATTCGCGCCGTACTCGGCGATCCGAAACTCAGCTACCTCGGCTACTCCTACGGCACCAAGCTCGGCTCGGCCTACGCGGAGAAGTACCCGAACAATGTGCGCGCTCTGGTGCTCGACGGCGCGGTGGACTCATCCCAGGATCCGATCCAGGAATCGCTGCGGCAGGCCGCGGGCTTTCAGCAGGCCTTCGAGGCCTACGCCGCGGATTGTGCCAAGCAGGCGGACTGCCCGCTCGGCACCGATCCGGCCCAAGCGGTCGCGAAGTTCCGCGCGCTGGTGAATCCGCTGGAGACCAGACCGGCCGCGACCACCGATACGCGCGGACTCAGCTACGGCGATGCCATCACCGGTGTGCAGCAGGCGCTCTACTCCGACGATTTCTGGAAGGTGCTCACCCTCGGCCTGACCGAATTGCGCGACGGACGTGGCGACACGCTGTTGAAGCTCGCGGATCTGTACGACGGTCGCCGCGACGACGGCAGCTACGACAACACCCAGGAGGCCTTCAACGCCATCCGCTGCGTCGATGATCCGCCGATCAACGATCGTGCGGTGACGGGCCGCCAGGACACCGAATACCGCAAGGCGGCGCCGTTCCTGGACGACGGACGCGGCACCGGTACCGCACCGCTGGAACTGTGCGCCGTCTGGCCCGTGCCGAACACCAGCACACCGCACAAGGTCTCGGCACCGGGTCTGCCGAAGACGGTGGTGGTGTCGACCACCGAGGATCCCGCGACGCCGTATCAGGCCGGTGTCGATCTGGCCAACCAACTCGGTGCCGCACTGATCACCTACCGGGGCACCCGACACACCGCCGCATTGGTCGCCGGTGATCAGTGCCTCGACGGCGCGGTGATCTCCTACCTCACCGATCTGAAGGTCCCGGACTCCGCTCTGACCTGCTGAGCGTCCCGCACGAATGCACCTGGCTGGCGCTTGCGCTGGGCGCACTTTGCCTGCGGTTCGCTCGCTCACAAGGCGATCTTGCACCCCGTGCGATTCATTCCGAATGATGGGATTGCAATCCCTAAGCGTGTATGTAACACGGATTTAACGCCAGGTGCTTACGCTCGGCGACATGGATCGCCAGAAGGAATTCGTGCTGCGGACGCTCGAAGAACGGGATATCCGCTTCGTGCGTCTCTGGTTCACCGATGTGTTGGGCTATCTGAAGTCCGTTGCCATCGCTCCGGCGGAGCTAGAGGGCGCCTTCGAAGAGGGCATCGGCTTCGATGGTTCGGCCATCGAGGGCTTCGCCCGGGTGTCGGAGGCCGATATGGTGGCGCGGCCGGATCCCTCGACCTTCCAGGTGCTGCCCTGGTCGACCAGCAAAGGCCACCAGCACTCCGCGCGCATGTTCTGCGATATCACCATGCCCGACGGTTCGCCCTCCTGGGCCGACCCGCGCCATGTGCTGCGGCGTCAGCTCAACAAGGCGGGTGACGTCGGGTTCAGCTGCTATGTGCACCCAGAGATCGAATTCTTCCTGCTGGAGAACGGCCCGCAGGACGGCTCCATGCCGACCCCGGCCGATTCCGGCGGCTTCTTCGATCAGGCCGTGCACGATTCGGCCCCCAACTTCCGTCGCCACGCCATCGACGCGCTCGAGTCGATGGGCATCTCGGTCGAGTTCAGCCACCACGAGGGCGCCCCGGGCCAGCAGGAGATCGACCTGCGCTACGCCGACGCGCTATCCATGGCCGACAACGTGATGACCTTCCGCTACCTGATCAAGGAAGTGGCGATCGATGAGGGCGTGCGCGCGACCTTCATGCCCAAGCCGTTCGCCCAGTACCCCGGCTCGGCCATGCACACGCACATGAGCCTGTTCGAGGGCGAGGCGAACGCCTTCCACGATGCCGACGATCCGCAAAACCTGTCGGTGACCGCACGGGCGTTCATCGCGGGCATCCTCGAGCACGCACCGGAGATCAGTGCGATCACCAACCAGTGGGTGAACTCCTACAAGCGGCTCATCCACGGCGGCGAAGCACCGACGGCAGCCTCATGGGGCCGGTCGAACCGATCCGCGTTGGTGCGGGTGCCGATGTACACGCCGAACAAGTCCTCCTCGCGCCGCGTCGAGATCCGCAGCCCAGATTCGGCCTGCAACCCCTACCTGACCTTCGCCGTGCTGCTCGCGGCCGGTCTGCGCGGCATCGAGAAGGGCTACACGCTGCCGCCGGAGGCCGAGGACGACGTGTGGTCGCTGACTGTCGCCGAGCGGCGCGCCATGGGCTTCCGCGAGTTGCCCGGCACCCTCGACGAGGCGCTGCAGGCGATGGAGCGCTCGGAGCTGGTCGCCGAGACGCTCGGTGAGCACGTTTTCGACTTCTTCCTGCGTAATAAGCGCCGGGAATGGGCGGACTACCGCAGCCAGGTCACCCCATACGAGCTCAAGGAGTACCTCGGCCTCTAGTCGGCTAAACCGATCGCGGTCGGCTACGTTTACGACTCTTTCCACCCGGCCGGGTGGAAAGAGATGGTCGGGCAACTAAGTTGGACATATGGTCCGGCCGCCGTCTGCTCGTTCAGCTGTCCCTGGTGTCGGTCGGCTCGGCTTACTCGAGCCGACCGCCGCCGCCTCGTTACGAGAGTTGGCTTGGGACAATATCGACAGCATTCCGGTGCTGTGGGCGCTGTCGCGCGCACCCGATGCCGATCTCGCACTGCTGACTCTGACGCGCTTGCGGGCCGCGCTCGGCGGCGACTGGCCCGAGCTCGATTCGACGCTGCGGATCGATACCGCTTTGCGCGGTAGGCTTTTCGCACTCATCGGATCGTCGAGTGCGTTCGCCGATCACCTGGTCGCCGATCCGGCCGCATGGCGAATTCTGCTGCGGGACAAGCTACCCGCGCGCGAGGAGTTGATCGCCGACCTGTTGGCGGCGGTGCGGGCCGTACCGGCCGAGTGCGCGCACGCGGATGCGGTGCTGTACCGGGCGGAGGTATCCGGTCCCGAGGCGATCACGCTGCTGCGCAAGCGATATCGCGATCAACTCATGCTCTTGGCCGCGCTGGATCTGGCGGCCACCGTCGAGAACGAGCCCGTGCTGCCATACCAGGTGGTCGGCCGCCACCTCACCGATCTCGCCGATGCCGCGTTGACCGCTGCGCTCGCGGTGGCGGTGGCCCGAGTCTGCAAGGACGCGCCGGTGCCGGTGCGGCTGGCCGTGGTGGCCATGGGCAAGAGCGGTGCTTGCGAACTCAACTACGTCAGCGATGTCGATGTCGTCTTCGTGGCCGAACCGGCCGATGCCACTGCCACCCGGTTGGCCGCGGAGATGATGAGCGTGGGCAGCGCGGCCTTCTTCGAGGTGGATGCGGCACTGCGGCCCGAGGGCAAGGCGGGTGCGCTGGTGCGCACCTTGGACTCGCATATCGCCTACTACAAGCGCTGGGCCAGGACCTGGGAGTTCCAGGCGCTGCTCAAGGCGCGGCCGATGACCGGCGATCTGGCGCTGGGGGAGCAGTACCGCGACGCGCTGATGCCGATGGTGTGGACCGCCTCCGAGCGCCCCGACTTCGTGGCCGATGTACAGGCGATGCGGCGCCGGGTGGAGGACATGGTGCCCGCCGATCTGCGCGAGCGTGAACTCAAACTCGGCCACGGCAGCCTGCGCGATGTCGAATTCGCCGTGCAGCTATTGCAATTGGTGCACGGCCGGGTGGACGAGGCGCTGCATGTGCAGGGCACTGTCGAGGCGCTGACGGCATTGGCCGCAGGCGGGTATGTCGGCCGCGACGATGCCGCGAACCTCACTGCCTCTTACGAATTCCTGCGCCTGCTCGAACACCGACTGCAGTTGCAGCGGCTCAAGCGCACGCACACCTTGCCCGCCGCCGATGACGAAGAGGGCATGCGCTGGCTGGCGCGCGCGGCCCATATCCGTCCGGACGGACGCCAGGACGCGGTCGGCGTGCTGAGCACCGAGATTCGCCGAAATGCGGTGCGGGTGCGGCGCTTACACGCCAAACTCTTCTATCGACCACTGCTCGAATCGGTGGTCAAGATGGATCCCGACGCGCTGCGGCTCAGTCCGGACGCGGCGATCCGCCAGCTGGCCGCGCTCGGCTATGCGGCGCCGGAGAACGCACTGGGGCATCTCAAAGCGCTCACCGGCGGCGTATCGCGCAAGGGCCGGATTCAGGCACTGTTGTTGCCGACGTTGCTCGAATGGCTTGGCGACACGCCGAATCCCGATGCCGGACTGCTCGCCTACCGGCGGGTCTCGGAGGGCTTGGACGATCAGATCTGGTTCCTGCGCGAATTGCGCGACGAGGGCGCGATCGCGCAACGCTTGATGATCGTGCTCGGCTCCTCGGAGTATCTGCCCGATCTGCTGATCAACGCGCCGGACACGATTCGGATGTATGCCGACGGCCCGGGCGGACCGCTATTGCTCAGTCCGCAGCCGGAAGACGTTGCGCGCGGGATCCTTACCGCAGCGGCGCGCTACGACGATCCGAAACGTGCTGTGGCCGCTGCCCGTTCGCTGCGCCGCCATGAATTGGCGCGGGTGGCCTCGGCCGATCTGCTCGGCATGCTGGACGTGCCGCAAGTCTGCCGGGCACTGTCCTCGGTGTGGGTTGCGGTGCTGGAAGCCGCACTGCGCGCGGTGATTCGGGCCAGTGAAGCTGAACTCGGGACACCCGCACCGGCCGATTTCGCGGTGATCGGTATGGGGCGACTCGGCGGTTTGGAACTCGGCTACGGCTCCGATGCCGATGTGCTGTTCGTCTGCGATCCGCGTCCCGGCGAGGACGAGACCAAGGCCGTGAAATGGGCGATCGGCATCGCGGAGAAGGTGCAGCGGATGCTCGGCGCGCCGAGTACCGATCCGCCGCTGCAGGTCGATGCGGGTCTGCGCCCCGAGGGGCGCAATGGTGCCCTGGTGCGCACGCTGGCCGCCTATGCCGCCTACTACGAGCAGTGGGCACAGCCGTGGGAGGTGCAGGCCCTGCTGCGCGCGCATCAGGTCGCCGGGGACCAGGACCTCGGTGTCCGGTTCCTGCGCACCATCGATAAGGTGCGCTATCCGGAGGGTGGGGTCTCCGCGGAGGCGGTGCGCGAGATCCGCCGGATCAAGGCCAGGATCGATGCCGAACGTCTGCCGCGCGGTGCGAATCCGGCGACTCACACCAAACTCGGGCGCGGTGGCCTCGCCGATATCGAATGGACCGTACAGCTGATGCAGCTGCGCTACGCCGACGATGTGCGCGCACTGCACAACACCTCGACGCTGGAATGCCTCGATGTCATCGAGCAGACCAAATTACTTGCCGTCGAAGATGTTTCGCTGCTACGCGAAGCCTGGATCACGGCGACCAGGGCGCGCAACGCACTGGTGCTCGTGCGCGGCAAGCCAGCCGATCAACTACCCGGCCCGGGCCGTCTACTATCGGCCGTCGCGCGGGTCGCGGGATGGCCGAACGATGATGGCAGCGAGTTCCTGGACAATTACATGCGCATCACTCGGCGGGCGAAAGCGGTAGTCGAGCGCGTCTTCGGGGGCTGAGCCGGTGCGGGTGGTCGAATGGTGGCCGTTCTTCGGACCGCCGAGGACTACCGTCGGCGAGGGTTCGGTCAGGGCAAGGTGATGCCCGCCCGGTCGGCGCGCTTGCGGCCCCATTCGTAGAGGGCTGTCAATACCGGGACCAGGCTCCAGCCTTCCTCGGTCAGGTCGTATTCGACCTGAGGCGGAACGGTATCGAAGGTGGTGCGGCGGATGAGGCCGTCGGACTCCAGGTCGCGCAGCTGCTGGACGAGCATTTTTTCGCTGGTGCTCGGCATCAGGCGACGCAATTCGCCGTAGCGGCGCACGCCCTCCTTGAGATGGGCCAGGATGACCGGCTTCCATTTGCCGTCGATCAGATCGACGGTCACCTCCACCGCGCAGTAGTAGCGCTTCTCCGGCATCGCTCGCCTCCGGTACTCACCAAAAAGTGCGTTCTTGTAACACTGTAATCATCGGACTTACATGGAACTCGTACGCGGCGCGGCCGCACCACATTCTGCAGACATGGAGTTCGATTTCCCATGAAAGTCATCGTTTTCGACAGCTTCAAGCCCGGCGTGACGATGGAGACCATCACCCCTTATCTCCCCGAAGAAGTCGCCAATGTGTGGCGGCTGTGGAAGGCGGGCATCGTGCGCGAGAACTACGCGCGCGCCGACGAGCCGGGCGTGGTGATCGTATTCGAGGTCGACAGCGTCGAGGAGGCCAAGCGATATGTCGACGATTTCCCGCTGACCAAGGCCGGTCATCTCGAGTGGACCTACGTCCCCGTGCAGGCGCCGCTGCCGCTGGAAGCGCTGATGGATCCCTCCGTCGATGTCGCCGAGCCCTACGACCGGACGAAGGTGGGGTCTGTCTGATGCAATACGCCTACGGTCTGAGCATCCCGCGGACCCTCGCGGATGCCTGCGATCCGACCAGGATGGCGCTGCTCATCTACGACATGCAGGTCGGCATCGTGCGGCAGCTGCCCGACGGCGACAAGGTCGTCGAGACCTGTGTGCGGCTGCGGGATGCGGCGCGGGAGAACGGTTTTCGCGTCTTCTACACCAGGCACATGTCACTGCCGCCCGCGGCGGCCGGTGTTTCACAACTGCGCACGGCCATGGAATGGCAGCGGGTCGACAACCCGAACGAGGTGAATTCCAGCTTCCCGCAGGGTTCGCCCCAATATCAGCTCGTCCCCGAGCTGACGCCCGGTCCGAACGAGGTGGTCATCGATAAGATCACCATGTCCGCCTTCGCGGCCACACCGCTCGATTTCGCGTTGCGCGACTTGGGCATCGACACTTACGCCATTGCGGGCATCGCCATGGAGGTCGGTATCGAACCCACCGTCCGGCACAGCCTCGACCTGGGCTATCTCCCGATTGTGGTGACCGATGCCTGTGGCGCGGGGCACCCGGCCGCAGCCGAACGTTCCTTGGCCACACTGGCTTTCGCCGGTGGTTCGCTTACCACGGACGCCGGTGTGCTCATCGAGCGGATGCACCGCCACTGAGCCGAAGCCGCGCCGGCGCGACCGCGGTCAGCACCTGGAAGCGGCGCACGAATTCCCGCAGCGCAATGCGGTCCTCATCGTCGGGCGGGCGGTACCCTCGCTCGACGGTGACCCATACCGTGCTCCCCGCGCGCACCCGCAGCTCGTCCCAGCACCACGGCAGCACCGGTGTCAGCACGGTGTGCCCATCGCATGTCACGGTGATCCGAGAAGTGAAGCGGCCCGCCGTGTCGGCAAGATCATCGGCCGCGTCGGCAGTAAGCGCACCTGTCGCCGTGAATTCCTCGACATACACCGCGACCACCTCGACTTCCTTCCCCGACAGTCTACGGGGGACGTCGGACGGTTTGCGCCTACACGGAATGCGCACAATCGCGGCACAAGTCCTCCGTTGTTGCCCATTAGGGTCGGGGAATGCGGAAATGGGTGGACCGGGTGGTGCTTGGGGTCGGGTGGTGTGCGCTGGTCGCGGGATTACTCGGGATTGTGCTGCATTTCGGGGCTTGGCGGCGGCAGGTGCTGGTGCTGGCGGCGGCGGGGGCGTCGTATCTGATGCTGGGCGCAGTGGTGGGGTTGGTGCTCTTCCTGATCGTGCGGGGATGGCGCAGTGCGGTGGCAGCGGCAGTGCTCGTCGCGGCGGTGTTGTGGATGCAGCTGCCAATGTTCGTGCCCGAGGGGCGGGCGGCGAGTGGGCCGGAGATTTCGGTTATGCAGTCGAATCTGTTGCTCGGGGAGGCGGATGCGGCGGCCGTGGTTCGGGCGGTGCGGGAGTACCAGGTGGAGGTGCTCACCGTCGATGAGCTGACACCGGAGGTGGCGCAGCGGCTCGCGGCGGCTGGAATCGAGGACTCGCTGCCGTATCAGTTCCTACAGGCCGGTCGGGCTGCCGGCGGTACCGGGATCTACAGCCGATATCCGTTGCGGGACACCAAGAAATACGATGGCTTCTGGATGAACAATCTGTCCGCCACCATGGAGTATCCACAGCGGGGACCGGTCGCGGTGTTCGCATTTCATCCGGTGCCGCCTTCGGTCGACTTCCCGGTGTGGAGTTCGGAGCTGGGCATGATTCGCGAAATACTGGACGCGCAAAAGGGTCCCGCGATCGTCGGGGCGGATTTCAATGCCACCCGTGATCATTCGGCATTCCGTGATCTGCTGCGCGGACGGTTCGTCGCGGCGGCGGACCAGGCGGGCGCCGGGCCGCTGCTCACCTACCCCGCCGACCGTCGGTGGGGTCCAGTGATCGGCATCGACCACATTCTGATCGCCGACGGCACGGCCGCCGATATGCGATCGCTGACCATCCCGGGCTCGGATCACCGAGCAGTGCTCGCGCGAGTGCAGTTGAGCGCCTGAGGTATTGAACACAACAGCACTTATCGCATAGCTGTGCGCGCGGGGCAGATTGCCTGTGGATGTGAGGTGCGGCCATTGTCAGCCGGACCCGCGGCAACCATGCCCGTCCCGCTCAGACGTATACGCGCGCGGGGCCTTCTGCGATTACCATGTGATCGCTTGATGGGGTGGGTGGGAACGCACCCCATCGGGTCGGGGTTCGACGAGGACGGCCCCACCGTGAGTTCGGGGAGGAAGACCTGATGAGGACTGGACGGCTGCGGTTCGGGGTGGTCGCGGTAATGCTGTTGGTCGGTGCGGCGCTGGTGGGCTGCGATAGCAAGACAGGCCAGCAAGGGGCGAGCGCGGTGACCGCGGACAATCCCTGGGAGCTGACCGGCGCGGTCTCCAACAATGGACCGAGCGGCCCGCGCAAGGGGGTCCCGGACGCACCGCTCACCGCGGAGAACGGTGACGGCGGGGCGGTCGACAAACTCGCCCTCAACACCATCGCCGACCTGGAAGATTTCTGGAAGACCGAGTACGGCAAGAACTTTCCCGGCACCTTCAAACCGGTGAGCCGCTATATCTCCTGGGATGCCAAGGCGTCCAAGGAACAAGCGGTCAAGTTCTGCAAGTCCAGCACCTATCACCTGGTCAATGCCGCCTACTGCAGCGTGGACCACAGCATCGGCTGGGATCGCGGTGTGCTGCTGCCGCTGCTGCAGGAGAAGTACAGCGATATGGCGATCGTGATGGTGCTGGCCCACGAATACGGTCACTCCATCCAGGGCCAGGCCAAGATCGCCGGATTCTTCACCGGGACATTGGTGAAGGAGCAGCAGGCCGACTGCCTCGCCGGTGTCTTCCTGCGTCATGTGGCCGAGGGTAATTCGGCGCATTTCACGCTGAATATGACCGACGGACTCAATGCTGTCCTCGGTGCCACCATCGCCGTGCGCGATACCGATCCGGATAACCCGAAGAATGTGCACGGTTCCGCCTTCGAGCGGGTGACCGCGGTGCAGATCGGCTACGCCGACGGCGCCCAGGGCTGCAAGAAGATCAATAAGAAGGAGATCGAACAGCGTCGGGGCACTCTGCCGACGACATACGAGGACGGCGAACAAGACGCTCAGCTTCCGGTCGACGTGCTGTCGCTGACCAGCCTGAGCCAGGCGCTGGCGAAGATCTTCCCACTGCGGCAGGCGCCACAGTACGACTACAACGGGATCATCGAGAACTGCTCGAAGGTGATGGCCACCGAGCCGGTCTCGTACTGCCCGAGTTCGAACAAGATCGGCATTGATGTGCCCGAACTCGCCAAACGCGGCGGGACGATGAAGGGCGACGATGAACCGCTTTCGGCGGTGGTGGACGGTGATTACAACGCCTTCGCGGTCTTCATCTCCCGCTATGTCCTTGCGGTGCAACAGGAACGCAAGCTCTCGATCAGCGGAGCCGAGACCGCCGGACTGCGCACCGCATGCCTCACCGGCGTCGTCACGACCAAGCTGAGCGAGCCGGGCAGCGATCCGCGGTTGTCGGCGAACGACCTCGACGAGGCGGTCTCCGGACTGCTCGCCGACGGTCTGGTCGCCAGCGATGTGGACGGCAAGGTGGTGCCGAGCGGCTTCCAACGGCTGGAGGCGTTCCGCACCGGTGTCCTCGACGGCGAGCAGACCTGTCTGACGAACTACCGCTAGCTTTGCGTTACGTGGGCCTGCAGCCACTCCAGGACATCGGAGATCACCTTGTCCTGTTCGGGTTCATTGAAAACCTCGTGGTAGAGCCCCTCATAGCGGATCACGGTGAGATCCTTCGAGCCCGCGCCCCGCTCGATCAGATCGGTGCTCGACGGTGCGGCGATGGCGTCGGCGGTGCCGTGCAACACCAGCAGCGGCACGGTGAGCTTGTCCAGATGGCTCTTGACGAACTCGGTGGCGTTCAGCATCTCCATACCGGTGCGGGCCGGGAGCTTGCCACGGAAGACCAGCGGATCGCTGTCGTAGGCACGGACCACCTCGGGATCGCGGCTGATCATCGACGAATCCAGTTTCAGCACACCGACATTCGGCGCGAACCGGGACAACACCGGGCCCAGGAGACGCTGCAGGGGATTGCCGACGGCGATATCCACCGGCGGTGCCGACAATACGATTCCGTCGACGTCGATCGGCGCCCGGACCGCCAGATACAACGTGATCAGGCTGCCCATCGAATGCGCGAGCAGGAACCGCGGCACATCCGGATGTTCACGGCTGGCGATCTTCAGCATTTCCGCGACATTGTCGGCCGAGCCCGCCATCGAACCGATATTCGCGTTATTGCCCGCCGACTTGCCGTGGCCGAGGTGATCCAGCGCGTAGACCGCGAAACCATTGTCCGCCAGGCGCTTCCCGACATGGGCGTAGCGGCCGGAATGTTCGGCCACGCCGTGGACGAGCACGATCACCGCGTGCGCCGTGGTATCGGGAAGCCATGCGCGCCATGCGATTCGGCTGCCGATGCCGTCGAATTCGCCCTCGGTGCGCGGTGTCGGCTCGGCGGATTCGCCGGCCTGCGGATCGGTTGTCATGCATCGGCTCCTTGGGTATGTGGCGGCGCCGCGAGCTGATCGATCAGCCGCCGATTGAACTCGATGAGCCGAGCGTAGTTCACCAGCGAGATGCGCTCGTCGGTTCCATGGATCGTTTCCACATCGGCCTTGCTCAGCAGGATGGGGGCGAAGTTGCAGCGGGTGACGGCGAGGTCGTCGTAGTGCCGGGAATCGGTCGCGCCGGGGACGATGCCGGTGGTCACCGCGATGCCCGGGACGACGGACTCGGCCAGGCGCGCGATCATGTCGAATGCCGGGCCGGGCGGTTTGCCGGGAGAGGGCTCCGACGTCATGCCGACGAGTTCGATCCGCACGTCCGCGTCACGCACCACCTTGCGGCAGTGTTCGAGCACCGATGCGACCGAATCGCCGGGCAGAATGCGGAAATTCACCAGGGCCTCGGCCTGCTGTGGCAGCACATTGGGTTTGACGCCGCCGCGGATGACCGTCGGCGCGGTCGTGGTGCGCACCATCGACTCGGTTTGCGGACGCGCCGCCAGTATCCGGGTGATCAGGGGTGTGGCCAGTCCGGCGAATCGGAGCAGGCGGCGACGATAGTCGGGCATGACGTGGCGCAGCCTGGTGACCATGTCCGATACCACCGGCGTCAACCGCAGCGGCATCGGATGATCTTGAATTCTGCCGACCGCGCGGGCGATCCGTCCGACCGCGGTCTGTTTGCCGGGCATGGACGAATGTCCGCCCACCGCCGACACCGAAAGGCGAACGGTGGCATAGCCTTTCTCGCCCACCATGATCGAGGCCACCGGCCGATCGATACCGTCGGCCAGATCGTTCAGAATGACCCCGCCCTCATCGAGCAGCAGATCGGCGTGCACACCGGATTCGCGCAGCCGTTGCGCCATTCGCACCGCACCGTTATCCCCGAACACCTCCTCGTCGTGCCCGAAGGCCAGATAGATGGTGTGCCTCGGGCGAATTCCGGCGGCGAGTGCGGATTCGACCGCCTCCAGAATCGCGATCAATCGACTCTTGTCATCGATTGCCCCACGGCCCCAGACGAATTCGTCATCGATGACGCCCGCGAACGGCGGATGGGTCCACCGCTGCAGATCATCGACCGGCACCACATCCTGGTGGGCGAGCAGAATCGCCGACACCCGATCCGGTTCGACGCCCGGCCAGCGATACAGCCTGCTGTGCCCGAACCGCTCCACTTCCAGTTCGGCGTGGACCAGTGGAAACGCCTGTTCCAGGTGCGTGCCCAGCCGGAGGAATTCCGCGTCGCTGGGCTCTGTGGGCTCGGTCATATCCGATGGCTCATAGGAGACCGTCGCGCAGCGCAAGGCCTGCGCGAGGCGTTCGGCGACGTGCGTATCGACGACAACCGGGGTGGTGTGGGTCTGTGCGGCTTTACCTGTCATCGGGTCTCATGGGGCAAATTCATGGGCATCACTGCATTGTTCAACACCTCGGGCCCGAGTGCGCGGACCTTCTGGTCTCGCCACTTCGCCCAGGCCTCGCTGGTGCCGCCGGTGCGGTCGGGGGTGCGCGGGGTGCTCAGCAGGGGCAGGTCCAGGCGGGCCGCGAGGACGGTGACCTGGGCATTGACAGCGGCATGTGACCACACGTCGTCGACGACATCGGTGATCCGGGCGCCGAGGCGGTGCCCGGCGATGATCGGCCAGTCCTGCGCCAACAGTCTGACATCGGCGGTGTCGGCGACCGGCGCGATGCCGCGCGTGATGATGGTGCCTCGTCCGTCGGGGGCGATATCGAACAGTTCGACCGCGACCGTAGCGGTCGGTGGACCGGATAGACGCAGCGTTGCCGTCGGAATTCCGGAGATGTGTTGGGTGGTGCTCAGCGGTTCGGAAATGGACCAGATCTCACGGTCGGGTCCGGGCAGTGGGCCGCGATCGGTGTAGGTGCCGGTGCGCAGATCGATCGGAATGCGGCGCGAGTCAGCGGGCGGCCATGCGGTTTCGGAGCGCCAGCCGCCGTCGAATTGGCCGACCGTGATGCGCGGGCCGGGCACTTCGATATCGCGAGCGGCGACATGCTTATCGAAGAAGGCGAGCAGTTGGGTAGCGAAATCCGGTGCACCGCATTTGCTGTCGCAATCACTGTGGCCCCATTGGCCGAACCAGGCGCGATGATCGCCGGGTCCGAGCGCATTCCAGACGTCGAAGATGCGATACGCCCGGGTGTTGTAGTCGAGAAAGCCCTGGCCGACGAACAGCGGAATGGTATTGCCGCGTAATTGGTCCACGAGATCGCGCGCACGCCAGAACGGGGTCGTGGCGTCATGGTTGGTGGTGTTCGCCGCGAATTGTTCGTAGCATCCGGCCGGTATCTGGACGGCATTGGCCTGGTATTCGGGGGAGTCGTCGGGGCGGCCCGGTGTGGAGGCGATGAGCAGGTGTTCGAAACCTGTCATTTCGGCCGGGCGAATGCCGCTCTCGGTGACCGGCTTTCCGGAGAACTTCCAGGCGACACCCTGCATGTACATATACGCGTAGGGGTCGACATCCGGTCCGAACGCCGCGACGGCGACCAGACCCGCGGGCTTGGCGGCCAAGCCCATCATCCCGGTCCAGGCCTCGTACGAGGTGCCGATCATGCCCACCCGACCGGTCGACCACGGCTGCCCCGCGGCCCATTCCACCGCGGTGGTCACATCCGAACGTTCGCCAGGTCCACCGAAGTCCGGACATCCCGACGAGCCGCCGTAGCCGCGCAGATCCACGATGACGTAGGTATAGCCCGCCTTCAGGAACATCGCGACATGCAGGTCATCGGTGGACGGCCCACCCTCGAGCCGCGGCACGCTCAGGTATGCGGTATGTGAGCGATACGGGCTGACGGTCATTACCACCGGCGTGCGCGTATCCGCGGAAATGCCCTGCGGGCGCAGAATATCGGCGTGCAGCCGGGTGCCGTCCGGCGCGGTGATGAAGCTCTGTGACCACTGGAACGGCACCCCGATCGGGTCCGCCGCCGTCACGGGCGCCAGCACTGCGAGCATCAGCAGAACCCCGGCCACAGCACGCAACAGCACAGTCACTCGAGAACTATCGACTGCTGCTGGTCGATAGTCCAGCCCCCGGAACCGGGGGTGCCACTCAGCGCTCGGCGGTCGGACCGAGGACCGGCTTCAGATCCAGCACCGGGGTACCGTCGATCGCTTCCAAACCGTGCACTGTGAGCACCGACCCAGCGATATCGGCGATCGTGACCCGATGCAGCCCGATCGGATTCGGTCGATGTGGAGCGCGCGTCGCGAACACCCCCGCCACCGGGCGGGTGCGATCGCCGCGCGGATGCACCGTGAGCACCTGCCGATCCGCCCGGTGCAACCAGGTGAACACCAACACCTCATCGCCGGGCCGCAAGCCCGCCGTGCCCGCGGTGACCTCGGGGTCGAGCACGATCTCGGCGTGCGGTGCGCCTTCGTCGCCTTGTTTCGGCGCAGCCGCGGGATCGGTCAGTGGCGAGCGCACCCGGCCGATGGGGCGCACGTCATAGGTCTCGGAAGGCATGGGTCGATCTTCGCTCATGGGTGCATGAGGCCGAAGACGTTCCCGTCGATATCCTCGACCGTCGCGATCAGCTTCCCACCGCCGACATTCGTCGGCTGCTGGGTCACCTCGGCACCGGCCTTGACCAGATGGCCAGCTGCTTCTCGATGTCCTGGCCGCCACGTCGTCCGGTGTCGACGGTGGGTCGCATGCTCCGGCTCCGGCAGCGAGGCCGATGACGCTGTCCAGGAGGCCTGGCTGCGACTCAGCCGTTGCGATAGCGATGAGATCAAGAATCTGGGCGGGTGGCTCACCACCGTCGTCGGCCGGGTCTGTCTGAATATGCTGCAGTCCCGCAAGACACGGCGCGAGGAATTCGAACCGGTAACTGATGTCGAGGGCCTGGAGCAGGAAGCGGCACTCGGCGATTCGATCGGCCTGTCCCTGCCGCTGGCTATTCGCTTTCGCTATCGCTTGGTGAAGGTTGTGCTCGGCCAATACGATTCGGCTGGTGTCCCAGGCAGCGCGGCGTATGATCGGGCCAGTGCGGGTCCCCGGGGGAATTGTGAGCGAGCGCAGCGAGTGAACAGTAAATACAGTCGAGTTGCGCGGTCATGCCGGAGCTGAGTATTAGCGAGGCGCAGGCATGACCGAGTCGGTGACCACGGATTGGGACCTATTCGGGCGGGCGCTGGCGCAGTGTCTTTTCGAACTACCTTCCCGCGCAACGCTGATCATCGCCGCCCCCGGCAATCGATATGTCCAATTCGTGCAATACGACATCAAACTGACCGTCGAACTGGCGGGCAATTCCTATCTTGCGCAGCCCATCTCGCCGATCGCTGAACGTATGCTGCGCGATCTCGGCTGGCGCGAACCCGTCGCACGTCGCGAAATCGACAACTGGACCCGCACGCTGCTCTGGCCACTGTCTCTGGACACGCTGCGCGGCCTCGCCCGCTCGGTCGCCGTCGGCCTGCACGACGCGCTCGGCGTCGGCACGCCCGCGGACCTGCGCGCCATGGGTTGGACGGAGACCTCCGGTGATCTGGATCTCACCGCATTGGGCGAGATCGCGCGTCGCGGCGTGAACTGACGCGGTGGGGAGACCGGCCCGACGTGGCACTATTCTGTGAATATGGCAGTAGGCAAGGGCGGCACGCCGTCCAAGGAAGCGAAGGCCGCGGCGAAGGCGGCCCGCAAGCAGCAGTCGAAAGAACGCCGCCAACAGCTCTGGCAGGCGTTCCAGATGCAGCGCAAGGAAGACAAGCTGCTGCTGCCTTTGATGATCGGCGCGGTCGTCGGCATCACGGTCGTATTCCTGGTGGTCGGCCTGATCTTCGGCCTGCAATGGTTCCTGCTGCCGCTCGGCCTACTGCTCGGCGTGCTCGTCGCGTTCATCATCTTCGGTCGCCGGGTACAGCGGAATGTCTACGCCAAGGCCGAGGGCCAGGCGGGTGCGGCGGCCTGGGTGCTGGACAACCTGCAGGGCAAATGGCGGGTCAGCAATGGCATCGCCGCGACGACCCAACTGGATGCGGTGCACCGGGTGATCGGTCTGCCGGGCGTCATCCTGATCGGTGAGGGTTCCCCGCAGCGGTTGAAATCGCTGCTTGCCCAGGAGAAGAAGCGCACCGCGCGGCTCATCGGCGACACTCCGATCTACGACGTCATCATCGGCAACGACGAGGGCCAGATCCCGTTGAAGGAGCTCCAGAAGCACCTCACCAAGCTGCCCCGCAATATCGATACCAAGCGCATCGACCTCATCGAGGGTCGCCTCGCCGCGCTGAGTTCGCGCAGCGGTCCCGCACTGCCCAAGGGCCCGATGCCCGCAGGCGCCAAGATGCGCGGGGTGCAGCGCACCATCCGCCGACGCTGATCCTGTTTCGAGGCCCGCATCCCATGGGATGCGGGCCTTCGCATTTCTAAGGGGTCGTTCCGGTTCGCCCGGTATCGAGCAACCAGGTGATCCGGTCGTAGCCGATGGCGTGGTAGACGACGAGCACCACGGTGAAGACCAGCGCCCAGCGCGGCAGTCCCGCGATCCAGAATGCCGCCGCGCCACCGAACAGCACCACGAGCTCGACGAGCAGACGGACCCAGCCGTCCACCGCGACCGGCGCCTTTCCGCTGCGGCTCGGATCGTCGGGCACCGCGAATGTCCCCCAAGCCGCGGCGGCGGCGAGTGGCAGCAGGACGGCCAGCACATAGCGCCATGGCGAATCGAACGCGCGCCAACCGCAGACCGCGAACGAGGAAATGGCGGCGATTTCGAGGAATAGGCGGACCGCCAGCATGACCGGATTCAGAGACACCGCCGGAGCGTACTGTTGCGACGCCCGCCTCGAGGCACTAACGCGAGCGGACGACCGCGGTGCCGGTGGCTCTGTCGTGCATGCCGCGCCCGTCGGCGTCGGTGAACAGCGCTGGAACCACGAAGACCAGCAGGACCTGGCGGGCAAGCGCACGCACGAAACCGACGCCCACCGGCGCATCGACGCGGATGACGCGCAGGCGCAGGAAGTACTGCCCCGGCGTGTACCCGAACAGCGACACCGCGACGACGCCGATCACGAACCACACCAGCAAGTTGGGCGTCGTGAGAGCACTCACAATTGCCTCGAAATTCGACGGACGCGGCTTCCCGGCCGGGATATCCATCCCGGCGATGATCTTGTCCGGGTTCGGCCGCACGATAATCGCGGTCACACCGAGGGAGATGAACCAGTCCACCACGAGGGCGACGATGCGCCGCGACATACCGACCAGCGACCCGGCGCCGGAGCGGGGCAGACCCAGGTGCTGACCGGGGAACTCCGGGGTTGCCGGATCGCCCGGGTCCGCCGAAGGTCCGGAGAGCCAGGATCCGCTGATGCGTGCCATAACCCTCAGAATAGGCCTCTACGACCGGTCGTAGGACACCGCATTAACCCAAGGTGACCTCGGCGGGCGTTGGTAAAGACGGCAGGATTACCATGCTGTTCGAGCCAGGGTGGCATTAAACATCCGACCAGCCGCACGTGTAACACTGGCGAAACACAGCCTTGATTACTGGGAAACACCGCGTCCATACCGTCTGGACGCGACGAACCCATGCAATCGACACTGGCTGGGAACCGATCCGTAAGGAGAACAAGTGACGTTCAGCACGGCCGACGAGGTCATTCAGCACATCAAGGAAGAGGAAGTCGAATACGTCGACATCCGCTTCAGCGATCTTCCGGGTGTGCAGCAGCACTTTTCGATCCCCGCGAAGGCTTTCACCGCTGACCTCGCTGAAGAAGGGCTAGCGTTCGACGGCTCCTCCGTCCGTGGCTTCCAGTCCATCGACGAGTCGGACATGCTGCTGCTCCCCGACTTCAGCACGGCCCGGCTGGATCCGTTCCGTCAGGCCAAGACGCTGAACCTCAACTTCTTCGTGCACGACCCGTTCACCCGGGAGGCCTACAGCCGCGACCCGCGTAACGTCGCGCGCAAGGCGGAGGAGTACCTGCGCTCGACCGGTATCGCCGACACCGCCTACTTCGGTGCCGAGGCCGAGTTCTACATCTTCGACTCCATCCGCTACGACTCGGGCATGAACGGCGCCTTCTACGAGATCGAGTCGATCTCGGGCTCCTGGAACACCGGCGCGGAGTTCAACCCGGACGGCACCCCCAACCGCGGCTACAAGGTCCGCAACAAGGGCGGTTACTTCCCGGTCGCGCCGTACGACCACTACGTCGACCTGCGCGACAAGATCTCGACCAACCTGCAGAACGCGGGCTTCGAGCTCGAGCGCGGCCACCACGAGGTCGGCACCGCCGGTCAGGCCGAGATCAACTACAAGTTCGGCACCCTGCTCGGCGCGGCCGACGACCTGCAGCTGTTCAAGTACATCGTGAAGAACACCGCGTGGGCCGAGGGCAAGACCGTCACCTTCATGCCGAAGCCGCTCTTCGGTGACAATGGCTCGGGTATGCACGTGCACCAGTCGCTGTGGAAGGACGGCAAGCCGCTGTTCCACGACGAGGCCGGCTACGCGGGCCTGTCCGACCTGGCGCGCCACTACATCGGCGGCATCCTGCACCACGCCCCGTCGCTGCTGGCGTTCACCAACCCGACCGTGAACTCCTACCACCGCCTGGTCCCGGGCTACGAGGCCCCGATCAACCTGGTGTACTCGCAGCGCAACCGCTCCGCCGCGGTCCGCATCCCGGTCACCGGCAACAACCCGAAGGCCAAGCGCATCGAGTTCCGCGCGCCCGACTCCTCGGGTAACCCGTACCTGGCCTTCGCCGCCATGATGATGGCCGGCCTGGACGGCATCAAGAAGAAGATCGAGCCGAAGGCCCCGGTCGACAAGGACCTCTACGAGCTCCCGCCGGAGGAGGCCAAGGGCATCCCGCAGGCCCCCACCAGCCTCGCCTCGGTCATCGACCGCCTCGAGCAGGACCACGACTACCTGACCGAAGGCAACGTCTTCACCCCCGACCTCATCGAGACCTGGATCAACCTCAAGCGCGAAAACGAAATCGCGCCGGTGAACCTGCGTCCGCACCCGTATGAGTTCGAGCTCTACTTCGACGTGTAGGCCCGTCGGCCGCTCCGCAGGCTTCGCTCCTGCGCTGTAACGCAAGGAGCCCCATTCGTTTCGACGGATGGGGCTCCTTCGTTTCTCGGGGAAGCTTTCGGCTGGAAGCCCTACCTAAAGCGGCGCACCGGTGCAGTGTCGCATCTCGACGTAGCCGGTTGTTGCAACCCTCTTGCCGCGCGGGTAATTTCGAGTAGGCATATACTGCTTCGGTACTGGCGCAACCGTTTTCGGGTTAATAGGCACTTCAGCGCCGAATTGACAGTCTGAATCCCGTTGAGCGGCACGGTGATACCGGTGAGCGGGGTTACGGCGGCTGGTTCGGGTGAATTGGCGCACCCGAGTGCCGAATGGTTCTACTGTCCCGCGCCATGAGGATTTCACTTCTTTCACTTATAGGTGCTGCTGCGGCGGCTTTGGCGTTGACTGCGACGGGGGTGCAGCCTTCGGCGATCGCTGAGCCGAGTGTTGCGGCGGTCGGCGGGAAAATCGATGTGCAGGGGGCGGTCAATGTTCGGGATATCGGGGGATATCGGACTTATGACGGGGCAATGGTCAAGTCGGGTAAGGCTATTCGGGCGGATTCGTTGGAGAAGTTGACGGATTCCGATGTGCAGAAGCTCGGGACACTGAACCTCAAAGCCGTTATTGATTTGCGGACACCTGCCGAGGTGCAGTTTGCCGGGGCCGACAAGGTACCTGCCGGGGTGCAGAAGGTGGCGCGACCCATCGATGACACCGGGTTGTTCCAGCAGATGCTGGCGGCCATTCAGTCCCGGGATCCGGTGAAGCAGCAGGAACTGCTCGGGAACGGGAAGGCCGAGGAGATCATGGCGAACGTGTATCGCAGCTTCTTCACCGATGATTCGCGAGCCAAGTTCGGTCAGACGATTCGGGATTTGGCGGCGACCGACCGGGCGACGCTGTATCACTGCACGTCCGGCAAGGATCGCACCGGCTGGCTGACGTATGTGGTGTTGCGGGCGGTCGGGGTGCCGGAAGCTACCGCGCGGCAAGATTATCTGCTGTCGAATCAGTACCGGGCCGCGGCGGATGCGAAGTTGCGGGAGCAGGTCGCGCAGGCGGGGCTGATGCAGAATCCCGATCTGCTCATTCCGCTGCAGGAGGTTCGTAACGAGTACTTGGATACCGCGATCACTGCGATGGAGCAGACCTATGGCGATTTCGGGAAGTTCCTGACACAGGGCTTGGGCCTCGACGGCAGCACCCTCGTACAACTGCGGAAGAATCTGGTGAGCTGACGAGAACGTTTCGGGCCCACTCCTTTCCGGCGGAGTGGGCCCGAGCGCATTCAGCTCAGCCTGGCATCCGCGGCCGAATCCACGAGCTGCCGCACAAACTTTCCCGATCGCACGCACTAACTGGAGTCTGTTGCCGAATACGCCCAGCACGCGATCGTGACGTCACAGCGGGGCCCACAATTACCTACCGGCGAGCATGATCACCGGGCAGTAGTCCGTCCAGGCGGTTGATCTGTGGCGCGGCGAAAATCCGCCGTTCCGGCAACCAGCTCTATAGCCTGCGCGAGCTCGGCAAACCTTGTGCGACAGCAGAACTAGACCGGCAGCACCATCTCGGCCAGGTCCAATAGTGAGACCCCTCCGGTGCCGAATGCCGTAACCAAGGCGTATGCGATAAGTGCGTCCTCCAGAGTCGGCTGCCGACCGGCTACCTTGTGGTCGCGCGATGTGAAAGGCAGTGCCCAGTCGACGTCGATCTGGTGCGTTCCGGTCAGCATGAATTCGCCGAGCACATGATCGCCCTGCCCCTTCTGCCCCAGGATCAAGGTGCTCGAATGCAGATTCTTCGGCATCAACCGCAAAAACTTGCCGTCCACCTCGGCGGCCGCGCGATAGGTCCACCGGTGGTAGAAGTGTCCGCGCCCGACCGTCAACCTGATGGGGCGGTCATTGATCGATGCCCGCAGCCGCTTCGCATTGCGCGTACCGATCGGAACACGCTGACGGGTGCGCGGACCGATGCGCTCGATCGTCACCACGGTGGCATCATCGAATACCGGCGCGGTGACCACTCTTTCATCGGTACGCGTGATCACTATCTTGCCGAAATGCTCGGTGTCGACGACAAAACGCTCTGGACTGCTCACCCGGCTCCTTCGACGCTAGCGAAACATCCTGTGGCGCTGGGTATCAACCCGACTTCTTGGCCTGCTCGCGGACCGAACCAGCCAATGCCTTCGGCATGGGCTCGTGCCGGATATACGAGCGTGTGAAATCACCCGCTCCATGGGAGAGCGAGCGGAGATCTATTGCGTAACGGGTGAGTTCGAGTTCGGGGACCTCGGCGTGGATGCGGGTGCGGCCGGTGCCGTGTGGTTCGGTACCGAGGACGCGTCCGCGACGTCCGGACAGATCGCTGAGCACCGGACCGACGTAATCGTCGGTGACCACCACCCATACGTCGGCGATCGGTTCGAGCAGGTCGATACCCGCCGCGGCCGCGGCCTCGCGCAATGCGAGCGCGCCCGCGGTCTGGAAGGCGGCATCGGAGGAGTCGACCGAATGTGCCTTGCCGTCGAAGAGTGTCACACGCATGTCGACCAGCGGATACCCGGCCGCCACACCGCGTGCGGCCTGGGCGCGCACACCCTTCTCCACCGACGGAATGAATTGCCGCGGTACGACTCCGCCGACGACCCGGTCGACGAATTCGATACCGGATCCACCCGGCAGCGGTTCCACCTCGATCTCGCAGACCGCGTACTGCCCGTGCCCACCCGACTGTTTGACGTGCCTGCCCTTACCGGTCGCCTTGCCCGCGAACGTTTCTCGCAACGCGACCTTGTGGTCGATCACGTCGACCTGCACGCCGAACCTGGTGCGCAATCGCTCCAGCGCGACATCGCGGTGTGCCTCACCCAGACACCACAGCACGATCTGATGGGTATCGGGATTCTGTTCCAGCCGGATCGCGGGATCCTCGGCCGCCAGCCTGGCCAGGCCGCTCGACAGCTTGTCCTCATCCGGCTTGCTGCGCGCCTGAATGGCAATGGGCAGTAGGGGATCGGGCATCTGCCATGGTTCGATCAGCAGCGGGGTGGCGGTGCCGGAGAGAGTGTCGCCGGTTTCCGCGTGGCTCAGCTTCGTGACATAGGCGATGTCCCCGGCGATGGCCTGGCCGAGCGGACGCTGCTGTTTGCCGAACGGTGCGGTGATGGCGCCGATGCGCTCGTCCACATCGTGGCTTTCGTGGCCGCGGTCCTCCAGGCCGTGGCCGCAGACATGCACGGTGTCGTCGGGTCGCAGGGTGCCGGAGAAAACGCGGACCAGCGAGACGCGCCCGACATACGGATCCGATGCCGTGCGGATCACCTCGGCCGCCAACGCGCCATCCGGATCGCAGTGCAACGGAGTCGGCGCCGCGCCGTCGGAGGTGGTGACGGCCGAGACCGCATGTTCCGACGGTGTTGGAAATCCGCCGGTGATCAGCTCCAACAGTTCTATGGTGCCCAGGCCCTGTTTGGCCCCCTCGGGAGCGGGCGCGCCGAACAGCACGGGATGGAAGCTGCCTCGGGCGACCGCGCGTTCGAGGTCCTCGACCAGTGCCGCCAGCTCGATCTCCTCGCCGCCGAGATAGCGCTCCATCAGCGTCTCGTCTTCGCTCTCGGCGATGATGCCCTCGATCAGCCGGTTGCGCGCCTCTTCGAGCAGCGGCAACTGATCGTCGGCCGGTTCGCATTGGACCTCCTCCCCGGAGGAGTAGTCCGCGATGCAGTGCGGCAGCAGTTCGACCAATCCGGTCACCGGGCGATGACCGTCCGGACTTTTCGGCCCGTACACCGGAAGATGCAGCGGCAGAATGTTTTCCGAGGAACCGCCGCCGAGTACCACCCGACAGGTCTCGGTCATCTCGTCGAATTCGGCGCGCGCCGTATCGAGGTGGGTGATCACGATGGCCCGCGGCATCCCGACCGCCGCACACTCCTCCCACAGCGCACGGGTCGCGCCGCTCACGGCCTCGGCCCCTTCCGCCGCGGAAATGACGAACAGGGCCGCATCCGCCGCACGCAGACCCGCGCGCAGCTCACCGACGAAATCGGCGTATCCGGGGGTGTCGAGCAGATTGATCTTGATCCCGTGCCACACCATCGGCACCACCGACAACTGCACCGATCGGTGCTGGCGGTGTTCGATCTCGTCGTAATCCGATAGCGACGTCCCGTCCTCCACCCGGCCAGCGCGATTCACCGCGCCTGCCGTGAGCGCCAACGCCTCCACCAACGTGGTCTTACCCGACCCACTGTGCCCGACCAGCACCACATTCCGGATGTCCTCCGGCCGCTGCGCCGTCACAGCCTTACCGTTGGTCCCTGCGGACGCACTCGCTTTCTCGACCATGTGTCTCGCTTTCGGGGTCGACACCTGCGCTGCTTCGAGCTTCCCACCAGCGGTCGCGTCGCGTGCCCGGATCGGAAGATCCGGTGTGTTCAGGTAGGCGTCGGGGCGTGTGCATGTGGGGTTCAGGTCCGTACCTCGTTGGTGCCGGTTGCCCGCTGGTGGTGTGTACATCTTGGTGGCCGAGCAGTGGCGGGCAAGCCGGTGCTGGCCGCGGGTGGGATAGCCGACGGGCGCGGACTCGCGGCCGCCCTCGTACTCGGTGAGGCGGGCGCGCTGATCGGCACTCGCCGGTGTACGACTGCTGGAGCATGACGCAGAGTCGTACCACCAAGGTGATTTCGACGGCGAAGGTCTGCGCATCGCTGCCGGTCTGGGCGCCAGCGACGTGGTGCCCAGCTGTCTTCGCCGACCTCGTAAGGCGAACCGTTAAACCGAACGTTTATTAACTAAATATTCGCCACATTTGCTCGTTTGCCAGATCTGTGTGGCAACTCGCTCAGACATCACCGCGATGTGGCCGCCCGAGGCGTCCTGACCGTCGATCCCAACCCAGCATGCTGAATTACCAATGCGCAGGTAGGTGATGTACGCGTGCTCGAAGTAGTCTCCGTTGCCCCTTACTTCGTGCACGAAAGAGGCGCACAATGGTTGCGATACACCGGCTTCAGCGTTTGTGATCGGCGGGTAACTGGATGTCCGCCGAGAGCATTCGGACGGTCATCCGCCGTGATGACAGCGTCCACATATTGGGGGCGGTGCCCGGGTCCGCTGTTGGCATCGTGGCCGCGCTCCACACCACGCTCGATACCGGGCGCCGCGAATGCTGCCTGTAGCGACCAAGGCCGCCCCGCCAGTTCGGCACCATCAAGCGATAGGAAGGGTCATGTCAGAGCAGAACAAGGCCACCGCCAAGCGCGTCCTCGACGCATGGAACATGCGAGACCTCAGCGTATTCGACGAGGTGATTTCGGCTGACTGCATCAATCACGATCCGCAGAGCCCGTTCGCCGATATTCACGGCCCGGACGGTTACAAAAAGCTCGTGCAGATGTATATCGCCGCATTCTCGGATCAACGGTTCTTGGTCAACGAACAGATCGCCGAAGGCGATTTCGTCACTACCCGGTGGACGGCGACCGGTACCAACGACGGCGAGATGATGGGCATGTCCCCGACAGGCAAATCAGCGACCGTTCAGGGAATCACAATCAACCGCTTCCAGGACGGCAAGATCGTCGAAAGCTGGTCATGTTGGGACACACTCGGCATGATGCAGCAACTCGGTGTCGTCCAGTCGGCGCACCCCGCAACAACCTGACTCGCACCGTATCCGCGCCACAATTGGATAAAGTCAAGTGCGGCGGTGAAATTCGAGTCGGCGGTTGTCTGCGCCCACGCGAAGCCGACATCGTTGCGGCCACCGGCGATCGAACCAGCAGCTTCCGCCGCCCGGTCCGATCGCCGCAGCGGCACTCAGCTGCCGAAGCGCGCCAAGACGGAGCTGGCCTCCTGGGAGGCGGTGCCCTCCGCAGCGAGGTGTGCCATGGCGGGGGAGATTTCGCGGCCGTGGTGGGCCATCGCCTGGGCATAGAGTCGGCCCGCGCGGTAGGAGGAGCGAACCAGTGGTCCGGCCATGACACCGGCGAAGCCGATTTCCTCGGCCATACGGGAGTGCTCGACGAATTCCTCCGGCTTGACCCAACGGTCGACCGGGTGGTGGCGCGGGGAGGGGCGCAGGTACTGGGTGATGGTGAGGATGTCACAGCCGGCCTCGTGCAGGTCGCGCATGGCCTGGGTGACTTCCTCGGGGGTTTCGCCCATGCCGAGGATCAGGTTCGACTTGGTGACCAGGCCGTCTTCGCGCGCCGCGGTGAGCACGGCGAGGGAACGCTCGTAACGGAACGCCGGACGGATCCGCTTGAAGATACGCGGCACCGTCTCCAGGTTGTGCGCGAGCACCTCGGGGCGGGACGAGAAGACCTCGGCGAGCTGCTCGGGGACCGCGTTGAAGTCCGGGATGAGCAGTTCCACGCCGGTGTTCGGGTTCAAAGCCTTGATGGCCCGGACGGTTTCGGCGTAGAGCCAGGCACCGCCGTCCTCGAGGTCGTCGCGTGCGACACCGGTGATCGTGGAGTAGCGCAGACCCATCGCCTGCACACTTTCGGCGACCCGGCGCGGCTCGTCACGATCGAGTGCGGCGGGCTTGCCGGTGTCGATCTGGCAGAAGTCGCAGCGGCGCGTGCATTGTTCGCCGCCGATCAGGAAGGTGGCCTCGCGGTCTTCCCAGCATTCGAAGATATTGGGACAGCCCGCCTCCTCGCACACCGTATGCAGGCCTTCGCGTTTCACCAGGCCCTTGAGTTCGGTGTACTCGGGGCCCATCTTTGCTCGGGTCCGAATCCATTGAGGCTTGCGCTCGATCGGGGTCTCCGCGTTGCGCGCCTCGATGCGTAGCAGTTTGCGTCCTGCCGGTGCTGAAGCTGAGGTCACTCGATCGACCTTACGCCTGCCGTGCGCCGCCGTCGGATGCAGTCCGTCACTGTCCCGGGCAACGCGACAGCAGCCGACTCATTCGGCTCTCGCAGGCGCCACGGCCGTTGCGGCGCGGACGATGTCGTGTGCGGTCACCGGGAGTTCGCCATTGAGCGCGCGGGTGATCGCATCGGCGACCAGCGGCTTGACTTCGGCCACGGTGACCTCGCGGCCGAGTTCGCGCGACAGCGTGGTGACACCGGCGTCGCGGATGCCGCACGGGACGATCGCCTGGAAGCCGTCGAGTGCGGAATTGCAATTGAGCGAGATGCCGTGCAGCGCGACGCCCTGCTGTACCCGCACGCCGATCTGGGCGACCTTGCGCTCGGAGTAGAGCTCGGTCGCGGCCAGCCACACACCGGAACGGCCCTCGACCCGTCCGCAATCCAGCCCGAGGTCGGTGCAGACGGTGATCAGCGCTTCTTCGAGCCTGCGGACGTAGTGCACGACATCCACCGGCTCAGCCAGCCGCACAATCGGGTAGCCGACCAGTTGGCCGGGACCGTGCCAGGTGATCTTGCCGCCGCGATCGACCTGCACCACGGGGCTGCCGTCGATCGGTAGATCCTCGGCCTCGGTGCGGCGACCGGCGGTGTAGACCGACGGGTGCTCGAGCAGGAGCAGATGGTCGGAGCCTTCCCCGGCGGCCCGCTGCGCGGCGATAGACCGCTGCATATCCCAGGCGCTGTGGTAATCGATGAGTCCGAGATCCTCGACCACGATCGGGGTCGTATCGAATCGGGCGGACCAAGTGGTGCGCGTGTCGTTCACGCCCTTGACGGTACGCCGAGTGTGACGATCCGATAAACCAACCCGATGTGGCCGATGCCACAGGGTTGCCAGGTTTGGCGTCAGGTTCAAGTGTGCGCTGGTCCATCGGGCAGCCTATCGACGAGCTGCGTCCTGTAAGCAGGCTTCACCCCGTAAACCGCATGCAGCGTTCGCCAGGCCGGGTAGCCAGGTCCAGAGTGCGGTCAGTGCCGCGCCCAAAAATGTCGGACCGATAACCATCGCCCTCCGGCCAAGTGACCGGCCCCTACTCGGGCTGCTGCCGCGCACGAATTCGCACGCGGCATCCGTCATTACGCGAGCGACCTATCTGGGCGGGCACTGGCGCCAGTTGGCTCAGTCGCCCTCGATCGGCAGACTCAACTGCATCAGGGTCAGGTCCATCCAACGTCCGAACTTTCGTCCGACCTCCGGCAGTTCCCCGACAATGCGGAAATCGAATCGCTCGTGCAGCGCGATCGAACCGGTATTGCCGGATTCGATGGCCGCGACCATCGCGTGCACGGTGCCCGCTTGGCTGGCGCGCTCGATCAGCTCGGTGAGCAGGGCACTCGCGATACCGCGGCGGTGGAAACGGTCGGCGACGTATACCGAATTCTCCACGGTGAAGCGGTAACCCGAGCGGGTCCGCCATGGGCCGTAGCTGGCGTAACCGGCGACCTCGCCGCCGATATCGGCGACCAGAATGGGCAGCCCGGCGGCGGTGCGGCCGCGGAACCAGGCGCGCCGATCGTCGAGATCGACCTGCTCATGATCCCAGATGGCGGTGGAGGCGGCGATATTCGCGTTGTGGATGACCAGGATCTCGGGCAGATCGCCCTCGCGCGCGTCACGGATGACGGTGGCGGGTCGGGTGTCCAGCTCGGTCATCGATCTACTCCATAGTGGGTCTTCGGATGCCGCGTCAACGATCGTCGTCGCGGCCGAGGGCGGCCGCCAGCGCAGCGCCGATCGTCTGGTGCTGGAACGGGTAACCCGCCGCTTCCAACGCCGTCGGAATCGCGCGCGGGCCGTTCAGGATCGCCTCTTCGGCGAATTCGCCGATCAGCGCGCGTAATGCGAAGGCGGGCACGACAAATGGGGTCGGCCGGTGCAGCACGCGGCCGAGTGCCCGATTGAATTCGGCATTGGTGACCGGTGCCGGACCGACCGAATTGATCGGCCCGGCCATGCTGTCGTGGGTGAGCGCGAAGATGATCGCGCCGATCTCGTCGGCCATCGAGATCCACGGCGTGTACTGGCGTCCGTTGCCGAGTCGCCCGCCGAGCCCGAGTGAATACAGCGGCTGCAGCATCCCGAGCATGCCACCGTGATGGGACAGCACCACGGCACTGCGCAGTAGCACTGTGCGCACACCCGCCTCGACGGCGGGGTTGGTCGCGGCCTCCCAGTCCCGGCAGAGGGTGGCGAGGAAACCTGTTCCCGCGGGGGCAGTTTCGTCGACCACCCGATTGCCGGTGGTGCCGCCGTAGTAGTGCACGCCGCTGGCATTCACCAGTACCGGCACACCAGCGGCGGCGACCGCATTGGCCAGCACATCGGTCGGGGTCAGGCGGCTATCGCGCAGTTCCTGTTTATAGCTGCCGTTCCAGCGCCGCCGCCCGATGCTCGCTCCGCAGAGGTTGACCACCGCGTCGGCGCCGCGCAGGGCCCGCTCGTCCAGATCGGCGCGAGCGGGGTCCCAGCGGTGTTCGTCCGGCGCGTTGGGCGAGCGGCGTACCAATCTGGAGACTTCGTGCCCCTCGCGGCGCAATGCCGCGACGAGTGCCGTCCCGATCAGCCCGGACGAACCGGCGATCACCACCTTCATACGCGACAGACGACCCTTTCCGACTACAGACCGAGGTCCGCCTCGAACGCCGCTTCCTCGAGCCGGTGCCGGATGGTGGTCAGGAAGCGACCGGCATCGGCGCCGTCGATGAGGCGGTGATCGTAGGTGAGCGGCAGGTAGCACATGGACCGAACGCCGATGGACTCGTTGCCGGTCTCATCGGTGACGACCACCGGACGCTTCACGATCGCACCCGTGCCGAGCATGCCCGCCTGCGGCGGAACCAGGATCGGGGTGTCGAACAGCGCGCCCTGGCTGCCGATATTGGTGATGGTGAAGGTGCCGCCGGCCAGCTCGTCCGGCTTGAGGCCTCCGGTGCGGGCGCGGTTGGCGATATCGGCGATGGCGCGGGCCAGTCCGGCCAGCGACAGGTCGCTGGCGTTGTGGATCACCGGGGACAGCAGACCCTGCTCGGTGTCGACGGCGATGCCGAGGTGCACCGAGGCGTGGTAGGTGATCTCCTTGGTGGACTCGTCGTAGCTGGCGTTCACATTCGGGTGTACGCCGAGCGCCTCGACGACCGCCTTGGCGAAGAACGGCAGGAACGTCAGGTTGACGCCCTCGCGGTCCTTGAACGCGGCCTTGGCCTGGCTGCGCAGCGCCGCGATCTTGGTGACATCCGCCTCGTGCACCTGGGTCAGCTGCGCGGTGGTCTGCAGCGATTCCCGGGTCTTGGTGGCGGTGATCTGACGGATGCGGCTCGCCTTCTGCACGGTGCCACGCAGGTGCGCCAGCTGCGACTGTGGTGCGGCGGCGGGCGCCTTCGCGGCCGGTGCGGCTGCCGCGGGGGCGGCGGCCGGAGCCGGTGCCTTCTTGGCCTCGACGGCGGCGAGCACATCCTGCTTGCGGATGCGTCCGCCGACTCCGGAGCCCGTGACGGTGGCGAGGTTGACGCCGTTCTCCTCGGCCAGCTTGCGAACCAGCGGGGTGACGTATGGGGTCGCGCCGTTGCCGGAGGTGTCCGGGGTCGGCGCCGGAGCCGTGGCGGCCGGGGCCGGAGCAGGCTTCGGGGTCGGGGCCGGGGCCGGGGCAGGTGCCGCGGCCGCGGGAGCCGGAGCCGGGGCGGGAGCCGGAGCCGGGGCGGGAGCCGGAGCCGGGGCGGGAGCCGGAGCCGCCGGAGCTGGTGCGGGGGCGGCGGGTGCCGGTGCGGCGGCCGCGGGGGCGCCGCTGCCGATCACGCCGAGCTGTCCACCGACGGCGATGACATCGTCTTCCTGCGCGGAGATTTCCAGCAGGGTGCCCGCCACGGGCGAGGGGATCTCGGTGTCGACCTTATCGGTGGAGACCTCGAGTAGCGGCTCGTCGACGGCGACCTGGTCGCCGACTTGCTTGAGCCAGCGGGTGACGGTGCCCTCGGTGACCGACTCACCGAGTTCCGGCATCTTGACCGGGGTGCCCGACGCGGCGGCGGGGGCGGGGGCGGCAGGAGCCGCGGGTGCGGGGGCCGCAGCGGCGGCGGCCGGCGCGGGGGCCGGTTCCGGCTCCGGTGCCGGGGCGGGTGCAGGCGCGGCTTCAGGTGCGGGGGCGGCGGCGGGCGCGGGCGCTTCGCCGGCTTCGCTGATCACACCGAGCTCACCGCCGACCTCGACGACGTCATCCTCGGCGGCGACGATCTTCGACAACACACCCGCCGCCGGCGACGGGATCTCGGTGTCGACCTTATCGGTGGAGACCTCGAGCAGTGGCTCGTCGACCTCGACCGTGTCTCCTTCCTGCTTCAGCCACCTGGTCACCGTTCCCTCGGTGACGCTCTCACCAAGAGCCGGCATCTGGACGGAGAAGGCCATGTCCGTTGACTCCTCTGACTGCTCGACGGGTTCTACAACAGTTGATCTCACTGCGGACACCCACCGCGGGTCGCGATGGGTGTCCGAAAGCCACCGATCATTGTGCGTGGCACCGGAGATCTGTGTGGTTCTTGTACCGCGATCCATCCTTGCACTCGCTTGCGAGACGTGTAGCACAGGGCAGCGAACTGCACGGGGCTGGCAAGATGGAATGACCGGTGCCGAGCTGTGGGTCACCGGGCGAAGGAGGTCGGCGTCGTTGGGTTTGCTGGATCGTTTCCGAGGCGGCGTGGCCCGAGGTGGCAGCGCTTTACGTGCGGGTTCGGGTAATGGTGAGAATGCTCGTTACCTCGCCGAGTGGGTGCGCACGCACAGCGGGGTGGAGGCCTACGTAGAGCCGAAGACGACGGTGACGGATGTCACTGTTGTACTGATCGCGGCCGACGGCGAATGGACCCGTCGCGTCGTCGGAGAGCGCGGTGCGCGCCGGCTAGCCGGAGATTTGCGGATTCCCGTTTACGACGTGCGCAAGACCGGTTATCCGCAGCGGATGCGCGACCACGACGCCCGCAAGCGGATCGAGCGCAAGCGGGCGCTGGAACGCGATCTGGGCGAGTTGTAGTGCTGTTCTTTTCGTTCAATTTGTTCGCCGAGCGCGGTGCGACGCCCGGCAATCCGGACGCCGCACCGCCATTCGGTTACTCCGTCGCATCCTCGTGCGCGATGTCCTCGATTACCGAGACCAGGGTGCGGACCGGAACCCCGGTGCCGCCCTTGCCGATGTAGCCGAACGGGCCGCCGGTGTTGTAGGCCGGACCCGCGACGTCCAGGTGCGCCCACTGCACGCCCTCCGGAACGAACTCCTTCAGGAAGATCGCGGCCGAGAGCATGCCGCCCCAGCGGTGTGATGCGACATTCGCCAGATCGGCGACCTTGGAGTTCAGATCGGCGCGCAGTTCGGTGGGCAGCGGCATCGCCCAGCCGTTTTCACCGGCCAAACGCGACAGTCGCGCGACGCGGTCGCGGAATTCGTCGGTGCCCATTACACCGGGGGTTCGGGTGCCGAGCGCGACCATCTGCGCGCCCGTAAGCGTGGCGACATCGATGATGTACTCCGGATCGTCCTCGCTCGCTCGCACGATCGCGTCGGCGAGAATCAGGCGGCCCTCGGCATCGGTGTTGAGCACCTCGACGGTCTTACCGCCGTATTGGGTGAGCACGTCGCCAGGGCGCTGCGCGGTGGCCGATGGCATGTTCTCCGCCATCGGCACGGTCGCGATCACCGTGACCGGTAGCTCCAGCTCGGCGGCGGCGATGGTGGCGGCGATGACCGCGGCGGCGCCCGCCATATCCGAGGTCATATTTTCCATATTCGCGGCTGGCTTGATCGAGATGCCGCCGGTGTCGAAGGTGATGCCCTTGCCGATGAGCGCGACCTTCTTGGCGCCGCCGTTGTAGGTCAGTCGCACCAGGCGCGGCTGGCGCGAGGAGCCCTTGCCGACGCCGAGCACGCCGCCGTAGCCGCCCTCTGCCAGCGCCTGCTCGTCGAGCACCTCGACCTGCAGACCTGCCGCCTCGGCCAAAGCCTTCGCGCGGGAGGCGAATTCGGCCGGGTACAAGTGACTCGGCGGGGTGTTGACGAAATCGCGTGCGATGGCGATGGATTCGGCGATCACCCGGTCGTGGTCGAAGCCCTTGCGGTAGGACACGCTCGGGTCGCCGACCAGGAGTTGGACCTTGCGCACCGGCTGCTCGTCCGGCTTACCGTTGGCGTCCTCGGATTTGAACGCGGTGAAGGAGTACGCGCCGAGGAAGATTCCTTCGGCGGTGGGGCCGATGCCGCCCTCGAGACCCGACAGCGTGGTCACGGCCAAGCCGACACCGGTCAGCGCACGGCCGGCGACACCGGCCGAGCGACGGATCTGTTCGGCATCGATCTTGTCCGCGGCGCCGAGTCCGACGGCGAGCACACTTTTCACATCGAGGCCGGCCGGTGCGGGAATCCGGGCGAGTTCCTCGGCCTTGCCCTTCGCGCCGACGGCGCGCAGCTGTTCCTGCAGCGCGGCGCGGACATCCGGGGCGAGGATGTTGTCGACGAATTCGTCCTCCAGTGTGGCGATCGTCGGGCCGTCGTCACCGGACACCAATCCGATCACCAGTACGTCGGTGTCGGGGCCGATGGTGTCGACCAGGTCCAGTTCCGGTCCGAGCGAACGATCTGCAACAGCGGTCATGGGCACAGGTTACTGGGCAGACGTGCCGCTATCCCGTCGAGGAGCAGTTCGAGGCCGGTATCGAGCAGGGCGGCGAAGTCCAGTTCGGGACCGGGCGAAGTGGCTGAGTTCGACCCGTCGGTCCGCCGATGTCCTTGGTGCGGGTGCATTTCGGGCCACGACGAATTCGGTCATCGCTACCAACCCCGGTATGTCCGACCTACATTGGCCAATGAACACATCGTTCGCGGCGAGAGGATTGCGCTATGGGTACCGGTTCGACCGTTCGGCAGGCGACCGCGGCGGATCGCGATCCGCTCATCGCCGCATTCGCCGCGGCCTCCTTGGATGAGGCGGTGACCGTGTGGATATTGCATGGCCACCCCGCCGACCAGTTCCTCGCGGGCTGGGTGCCCGATCTCATCGACAAGGCGCTGCGCGAGGACGAGATCTGGATTGCCGAGGCCGACGGCAGCATCCGAGCCGTATCACTGTGGCAGACCGTCACTTCCGTCGACCGCTACGCGGCCGAGGCCGCCGAACTCCGGGCCGCCGCCGATGCTGCCCCCGAGGTCTCGGCGCTGCGCCGCGCGGCCTATGTCACCGGCCTGCTCGCCAGGGAACATCCACGCGAATTCCCGCACCGCTACCTCCAGGTGATCGTCACCGTTCCGGAGCATCGCGGAAAGGGCGCGGGCGGCGCCATCCTCACCGACCGGCTGAAGGCCGCATCCGATGCGAGTATTCCGGCATTCCTGGAAGCCAGTACGCAACGATCGGCCCGGCTCTACGCGCGCAAGGGATTCGTGCGCGAAGGGCAGACCCACACCCTCCCGGAGCACGGCCCGACGCTGATTCCCATGTGGTTCCGCGGCTGATCGAGATCGCCGCGCCAGCAGGTCGAGCAGCGGACAACGCCGGGATAAGCTCGCCGGGTGACCGATACCAATCTGCTGCAAGGGCCGATCCATGACGTCCACGTCGAACTCGGGGCGAAGTTCGCGCCGTTCGGCGGGTGGCAGATGCCGGTGTCGTATGCGGGGACGGTCGGCGAGCATCAGGCGGTGCGCACGACGGTCGGCCTGTTCGATGTGAGCCATCTCGGCAAGGCAACGGTGCGCGGCGCCGGTGCGGCCGAGTTCGTGAACTCGGCCCTCACCAACGATCTCGGCCGGATCCGACCGGGCAAGGCGCAGTACACGCTGTGCTGTGCGCCCGACGGTGGTGTGATCGACGATCTGATCGCCTATTACGTCGGCGATGACGAGATCTTCCTGGTGCCCAACGCCGCCAACACCGCGGCGGTCGTCGCCGAACTGCAGAAGGTCGCGCCGGAGGGCATCACGGTGACCGATGAACACCGCGAGTACGGGGTGTTCGCGGTGCAGGGACCGCGCTCGACCGAGGTGCTCACCGCGCTCGGGCTGCCGACCGATATGGAGTACATGGCCTACGCCGACGCCGATTGGGATGACCGCCGGATTCGGGTCTGTCGCACCGGATACACCGGCGAACACGGCTACGAGTTGCTGCCGCGGTGGGCCGATGCCGAGCCGCTGTTCCGCGCGCTCGTCGAGCAGGTCCGCGCGCACGATGGGCAGCCCGCCGGGCTCGGCGCCCGCGATACGTTGCGCACCGAGATGGGTTATCCACTGCACGGACATGAACTGTCGCTGGAGATTTCGCCCGCGCAGGCGCGCTGCGGGTGGGCGATCGGCTGGAAGAAGTCCGAGTTCTGGGGCAAAGATGCGCTGGAGCAGGAGAAGTCGACGGGTCCGCGCCGAATCCTTTTGGGACTGAAGGCGCTTGACCGCGGCGTGCTGCGCCAGGGACAGACCGTGCTGCGCGACGGCGAGCCTGTCGGTGAAACCACTTCCGGCACCTTCTCACCCACGCTGCAGATCGGTATCGCCCTCGCCCTGCTCGATACCGAAGCGGCTATCGAACCCGGCGCACAGGTCGAGGTCGATGTGCGCGGGCGACGGTTGCGCTGCGAGGTCGTGCGCCCGCCGTTCGTCGACACGAAGACCAAATAGTCGGCGTCCGGCTGCTAACGCCGACGTCGGCGGGTGACGCGGGTATTCGCTGCACGTAGACACTCGCGCGGCGAGAAAATCGCGACCGATAGGATCTGCCTCATGACCGCTGCCGCACAGTTCACCCATGTTCCGCATCCCGCGCCCACCCCGGCGCAGCGGGTACAGGAGATTCTGTCGGCGCCGGGATTCGGACGCTTCTTCACCGACCACATGGTCTCCATCGACTACACCGAGGGCGAAGGCTGGGGCAATGCCCGGGTCGAGCCGTACGGGCCGTTGGCGATGGATCCGGCGACGATGGTGTTCCACTACGGCCAGGCCATTTTCGAAGGTCTCAAGGCCTACCGGCAGAACGACGGCAGCATCTCCTGCTTCCGCATCGACGCGAATGCGGCGCGCTTCCGCAAGTCCGCGCGTCGGATGGCGATGGCGGAGCTGCCCGAGGAACTATTCATCGAATCCGTGCGGCAACTGCTCGAGGTCGATAGCGGCTGGGTGCCGGCGGCCGGTGGTGAAGAGTCGCTGTACCTGCGGCCGTTCATGTTCGCCTCCGAGGCCGGGCTCGGTGTGAAACCCGCCGCCGCCTACAAATACCTGCTGCTGGGATCGCCTGCGGGCGCGTACTTCCCGCGCGGTGTGAAGCCGGTGCGGGTCTGGCTGTCGACCGAATACGTGCGGGCCGCACCGGGGGGCACCGGTGAGGCGAAAGTCGCTGGTAACTACGCGGCCTCGCTGCTGGCGCAGGCGCAGGCCTCGGAGAAGGGCTGCGATCAGGTCGTCTGGCTCGATGCCTGTGAGCGTCGCTATGTCGAGGAGATGGGTACCAACAACCTGTTCTTTGTCTTCGGCTCCGGTTCGGAGGCGCGGCTGGTCACTCCGGAACTGTCCGGATCGCTGTTGCCCGGCATCACCCGTGATTCGCTGCTCACTCTCGCCGCCGATTCGGGCTATGTGGTGGAGGAGCGCAAGGTTTCGGTGGAGGAGTGGCGCAAGGGCGCCGAATCCGGTGCGATCACCGAGGTTTTCGCCTGTGGTACCGCTGCTGTGATCACTCCCGTCGGCTGGGTTCGCTCCGCCGATGGTGAATTCGCCGTCGGCGGTGGGGAACCGGGCGAGGTCACCATGGCGCTGCGCGACACACTCACCGGGATCCAGCGCGGCACCTTCGCCGATATCCACGGGTGGATGCGCGGCATGTGACTGCGGCAGTCTCGCGGACGGCCGCAGCCGTGTGCCGTTCGTAGGTCAACTGGGCATGAAGGTGCGCCATTCCTCCAGCGTCTGCGGACGCATGACGTAGTTGGCGTCCTTGACTGTCGACAGGGCGGCGGACGGGTCCTGGGAATACCAGTGACCGGGGTAGACGACCGGGTCGCCGGAGAGGTCGGCCAGGTAGCGCAGGCTGCGGAACATGGCGTCGGAGTCGCCGCCGGGAAAGTCGGTGCGGCCGCAGCCGTCGATGAACAGGGTGTCGCCCGCGATGAGGCGATTGTCGAACAGGAAGCACTGGCTGCCGGGCGTGTGGCCGGGGGTGTGCAGCAGCTCGATATCGAAGGCTCCGACGCTGACCTTGTCGCAGTGCTGGTGTCCGGTGAGTTCGCTCGGCGCGATGCCGGTGACGTTGGCGACCCAGGACAGTTCCTCGGCATTGACGTGCACCGGAACACTGGTCTTTTCCAGCAACTCCCGTACCCCGCGCAGGGTGAATCCCAGCATGGTGCCGCCCACATGGTCCGGGTGGTGATGGGTGGCGAGCACCCCGGTCAGCCGCAGCCCGTCGGCCTCGGCGATATCCACCAGATCGCCCGCCGCATACGCCGGATCCACCACCACACACTCGCCGGTCTCCCGATCGCCGATCAGATACGCGAAATTTCGCATCTGCGTCGCGATCGGATCACCCACGGCAAAATCTCGACCGGACAGCAATTGACGAAAGTACAGACGCTCGGAAGACATACCGTCCACTGTATTGCCTGACCCAGACAATGCGCGCACCGTGCCAGCTATCTCATCGTGGGCAATGTGTTCGGATATGAGTGCGGGCTCGCGCGTGCGCGTAGTTGACGGACCGACCAAGCCGTCGTGTTGGCAGGCGCGTGAATTCGGCCGCTGCACTGTCCACCTGACGGTGGACGTGGTCTGAGCCTGCACTTCCCGCCTAGTCCACGCGAGAATGCACACTCAGGCCCGAAGGCGCGGGGACCGATGTGGGTCATGAGACCCGAAATATCGAGTGCGGCATGGCAACGCGTTGCTGGCGACGCTGTTGTGAGTCAGGTGCCCAGGGTTAGTCCGGCGGCGGTGATGGCGACGGACATCTCGAGTGTCGCGCCGAGGATGTCACCCGAGAGGCCGCCGAAGCGGTGGGTGCAGTGTCGGGCCATTAAAGCTGAAATACCCAGGGCGACAAGGACAACGACAGGGCCGAGCCAGCGATGGTCCGGGATCGCGAATATGCCCGCGGCAATGGCGAGTGCGGACCAGACCGCGATGGTGATCGGGTGCTGGGTCCCGGCGACCAGCGCGCCGAAGCCGGTATCGGGCGCGGCAGCGATGCCGCGCCGACAGGCGATGACTACCACCACTCGGCCGACGGCCACGGCGAGCAGCACCGCGAACCAACGCTCGGCTTGCGCCAGCGCGGTGAATGAAAACGCTTGGAGCCCAACGGCGAACACAATTGCGGCTACCCCGAACGGACCCGTGTCGCCACTCTTCAGTATCGCCCTGGCCCGCTCAGGTGGACCATAGGACCCCAACCCGTCCATCGTGTCGGCCAGCCCATCCAGGTGCATCCCGCGAGTGACGAGCGCCAACCCGGCAACCACCACCAGCCCCGCTACCGCCGCACTCGCCCCACTCCATACCAACACCCACAGCAAACCCACCCCCGCCGCCCCCAGCCCCACCCCAACCAACGGCGCCAACGCAATCGCCCGCCCCGCCGCGCTCCGATCGACACTCTCCGGCCCCCACACCGGCAGCACCGTCAGCCACGACACCGCAAGCCGCACACCATTCATATTCGCCGACCGGGAATCGCTCGACCGTCGCCCTCGTCCGAAACCACCGCCGTACGCCGCAAACCGTTCCTGCGGAGCGCTTCCTCGGCTTGGAGCGTCCGGCCCACAGGTCGCTGGAGGCTCGTGTTGCCGGTGGCCGCGGTCGATCTGTTCGTCGGGATGGTCTGCTGGTGATGTCGGTTGTTGGAGGGGGCCGGTCGGCGAGTGTGGTGCGTGGGCTGTGAATGCCAGGTTCGTTTGTTGGTAGTGGGGTGTGTGTTGCTGGTGGTCGCGGTCGGCCTAGTTGTCGGGATGGTCTGCTGGTGATGTCGGTTGTTGGAGGGTTCCGGGCCGCGCGTGTGGTCTGTGGGCTGTGAGGGCCAGGTTCGTTTGTCGGTGGCGGCGTGCGTGTTGCTGGTGTTCGCGGTCGACCTCCTAGTCGGGATCGCCCGATGCTGACGCCGATTGCCAGGGCGCTCCCGGCCGCGCGTGTGGTCCGCTTGTCCGGAGCGCCGGGCTCGTTCGTTGGCGAACGCGCTTGCGGTCACCGTCTACTTCCGCAAGTCCGGTTGCGCACTCGCCACGGAGGCGATGCCGGCTTCGGCTTCGGCTTCGGCGGTGGCGGAATCGGCGGTGCTGACACCGGCTTCCGCGAAGGTGGCCATTTCCGCGAGCGTGGCTACGGCGGCGCGCAGGATGGGGAGGGCGGTGAGGGCGCCAGAGCCTTCACCGAGGCGCATGTCCAGGTCGACGAGCGGGTCGAGGCGGAGGTGGCGCAGGGCCAGCGTGTGGGCAGGTTCGGTGGAGCGGTGGCCCGCGAGCCACCAAGCGCTGGCGCCGGCGGCCAAATCTTCGGCGACCAAGGCTGCCGCAGTGACGACCACACCGTCGAGGATGATCGGAGTGCGGCGGGTCGCGGCTTGAGCTAGGAAGCCCGCCAAGGCGGCGAAGTCGGCGCCGGCGGCTACGCGCAGCAGTTCGACGGGGTCCTTGGCGACGGGGCGGGCGCGGCGCATGGCGTCGCGGATCGCGGCGACCTTGCGGATCCAGCCCGCGTCGTCCACACCGGTGCCCCGGCCCACAGCGGCGATGGGTTCGGTGTCGGTGAGGGTCGCTATGAGGACTGTCGCGGGGGTCGTATTGCCGATCCCCATATCACCCGCGATGAGCAGGTCGGCGCCCGAATCGATCTCCTCATCGGCGATCGCCTTGCCCGCGGCGAGCGCGGCATAGATCTCGTCCTCGCTGAGCGCGTCTTCGCGATCGATCGACCCGCTCGAGCGCCGCACCTTGTGCTTGGCCACCTGCGGATCGGTATCGGCATCGACAGAAATATCGACCACGCGCACGGTCGCGCCCGCGACCCCGGCCAGCGTATTCACCGCCGCGCCGCCGCCGAGGAAATTGGCGACCATCTGCGCGGTCACCTCGCTCGGATATGCCGAAACGCCATGGCGCGCAATGCCGTGATCCCCCGCGAACACCACCACCCGCGCCCGCTCGAACTGCTTCGGCGGGCACACCCCCTGACATGCCGAGACCCAATTTCCGAGCGTCTCGAGCCGCCCGAGCGCCCCACCTGGTTTGGTCAGCTGCGCCTGCCGCTGCTCCGCCGCCGCCCGAACTCCCGCATCGGGTGGCGCAACCGGTCCGAATCCGTCTGTCACTATCGAGCCTTTCCGGGTCGGGGCAGTTCATTCCTACACCGCGCAGTCCATATCCGGCCCAATCTTGCCGCCACCCTCACCCGTGCGCACCACCCACCCCGCCACCCGATGCCTCGTCCCGCGCGCTCGCGGTCCGACTCGACGGGTCCGCACGGCGCATCCTGCACGCTCGACACGACACCCGATAAGGCGCGGCTCTCGCGAGTGACGACATGATCGCCGTGGCCGTGGGCTCGTGTTTCAGGTGGACTGCACGGCCCACGCTCTGCCGGATGTGTCGTCCTGTGTGTTTTGCGTCCCTACTCGGCCTCCGTACGGCGTATGCACGGTTGCGGCACCCGATAGGGCGCGGTGCAGCGAGGTCGCGACGTGATCGCCGCAGCCGTGCGGTGTCATTTCAGGCGGAGGGGGAGCCCGGCGACAATGAAGAAGGCTTCATCGCAGGTTTGCGCCAGGCGCTGGTTCAGGGTTCCGATTTCGTCGCGGAAGAGGCGCCCGGAGCGAGTGGCGGGGATGACGCCCATACCGACCTCGGGGGTGACGATCACCAAGCGGCCGGGATAGACAGCGACGGCGGCGACCAAGGCGTCCGCGTCGGGGGCGATGGTGCCGCGCGGGGCATCCCAGGCCGCGCGGCCGTCGATACGCCCGGTGAGCCAGGTGCCGACATCATCGAGCAGTGTGGTCCCGGCCGGTGGAGCCGCGGTGAGAACCCTTGCCGGATCGGCACTTTCCAGAACTGTCCAGTCCGCGGGCCGGCGATCGCGGTGGCGCGCGATGCGCTCGGCGAAGTCGAGATCGGCCGGATCGGGAATCGCTGTTGCGATATAACGCACCGGTCCACCCTCGGCCGCCAGCACCTCCGCGAACGCCGACTTACCGGATCGCGCACCGCCCAGCACGAGGATGCGGTGCGCGCGACTGCTGGTAGATGAATGGTCCGACACGGCAGCACCGTATCAATCCGCCGCGCACAAGCCTGGACCTCGCTGCCACTCGGCTCCGGTCTGACCGCGTTAGCGGCTGTGTTGATTGTTCGCTCGCTCAGGCGCGCTGCTCGGTCGCCTCCGCGCCCCCGAACCGGCGTCGATACTCGGTCGGCGCGATACCGACGACCTTCTGGAAATGATGCCGCAGCAGCGCTCCGGATCCGAATCCCGCTTGTGCGGCAATCTGTTCCAGTCCCTCGTCGGTGTCCTCGAGCAGATGCTTGGCGTAGAGCACGCGCTGATTGGTCAGCCATTTCACCGGTGTGGTTCCGGTTTCGGCGGCGAAGCGGCGGGCGAAGGTGCGGGTGGACATCATCGAGCGGGCGGCCAGATCGTCGATGGTGTGCGGCAGGTCGAGGTTTTCGTTCATCCACTGCAGCGTGGAGCCGAGACTGTCGGAGGTGCATTCGGGCACCGGACGCTCGATGAATTGGCGTTGCCCCCCATCGCGCTGGGGCGGCACCACCATGCGCCGCGCGATCGCATTCGCGACGGAACTGCCGATCTCTCGACGCACCAGATGCAGGCAGGCGTCGATGCCCGCGGCCGTACCCGCCGAGGTGATCAGATTGCCCTCGTCGACGAACAGCACGTCGGGATCGACCGTGGCCTGTGGAAATTGTGCTGCCAACTGGTCGACATAGCGCCAATGCGTGGTGCATTTGCGACCGTCGAGCAGCCCGGCCGCCCCGGCCAGGAACGCACCGGAACATACGGTGAGCACGATCGCTCCACCATCCGACGCGTCCCGGATCGCATCGACGACCCGCGGATCGAGTCCCTTCTCGAACGCCGATGCGGGAAAAGCCGGAATCGCCACCAGATCGGCCTTCGCCAACTCCGCCAGCCCGAACTCCGGCGTGACGGTTATGCCAGGAGTTGTGGACGGTAGTGGCTTCCCGGGCTCGGCCCCGCACACCTTGAAATCGAATCCGGGCAGTCCGTCCGCGGTCCGATCGAGTCCGAAAACCTCACAGACCACGCCGAATTCGAACATGGCCAAGCGCTCGGTGAGCACTACCGCGACCTTGGACAGCATGGGTAGAGCGTACCTGGCTGGATCTTTACGAACAATGTCAGAACAGCCACTTTCGGCGCTAAATGACCGAGCGCAAAATTACTGCCATGATTACTTTTCTCGTCAGCATGGCGGTCGTGGTGGGCTTCGCGGTCCTCATTACACGGGGCGGCGGTCACGCCGGATCAGCCAATGTCATCGATCGCGACGCCCAGCGCGTGCAGTCCGATCTGTCCGCCATCATCGCCCACTCACATCACCACTGAGGGCTGCGGCGACGGACTGCGGCATCCTCAGCTTTCGCTCCAGCATGCAGCGGGTCTTGCGAGCGACGTTCGTGGCCCGTCGCGCGTCCGAGTTGTCGACGTGTATGCGCCGTAGGCGCGAGTCTCTGGTGCGCGCGCATCAGGTGTTGAATGCCCGACTGTCAGCAACCAGCGCGGAGCGAGTCTTCCGAGCGACGTTCGTAGCTCGTTCGCGTCCGAGTTGTCGACGCCTATGCGCCGTAGGCGCGAATCTCTGATGCGTGCGCATCAGGTGCCGAAGGTCCCGCCATCACCGACCACCACGGAGCGAGTCTTACGAGCGAGGAGTTCGCGGCCCGTCTCGCGTCCGAGCCGTCGAAGCGCATGCGCCGCAGGCGCGAGTCTCGACGGCTCGGACGCGAGACACCAGGGGGCCGCGAACACGCCGCAGCGGAGCCGCGGCCAAATAACACAGCAAATTAATTCAGACACTATCGCCGGGGCCGACTCGCGGCTTAGGGGCGCGCATCTTGCGGATCTGCGAGGCGCGGACGAAGGCGTACCAACCCAGCTTGTAGCCGGTATCGGTGCTCTCCGGAAAGCGCTCACGCACCCGTCCGTTGACGATCCGGCCGAGCAGGAAGCCCTCGGCGATCATGAAGAACATCATCACCAGCATGGCCAACGTCACAATTGTCTGCAGCGCGGGCGCGACGAACATCGACAGGATCAGGACCAGCGCCATCGGCATGAACAATCCGACGAGGTTGCGCCGGGCATCGACGATATCGCGCACGAAGGCCCGCACCGGGCCCTGATCGCGGGGCAGCAGGTACTTGTCCTCACCGGCCAGCATTCGGGCGCGCCGGTCCTGGGCCGCCAGCCGACGTTCGGCCGAGGCAGTCTTGCGGTCCTCGCGGCTACCGCGGGTCGCCTTGCGCCGGGCGCGCGCCTCCTTCGCGGTGAGTGGGGCCGGAGCCACCGGCCCGCGCCGCTTGCCTTGGGCGTCACGACGTTTCGGAGTTGGTCGGCCTTTGCCCTCGGTGGCGGTGACCGCTTTAGTGGTGGAGACTGCGGTCGAGCCGCCGTCCGAGCCCGCCGTCTTGTCGGCGCTCTCGTCGGTGGTGCTGGACTCGCCGCGACGGAACAATTTCACGCGACCAGGCTATTCGATGCGCTACCCCGCAGGAAATGAGGTCGGCGGGAGGTTGTGTCCACCGCAGTACGCGGTGGTGGCAAGATGGGGGAATAACAGCCCGCTGAGTGGTGTTGACTGCCACGAGCCGTGCGCTGTTCACGGGTTGAACACAGCTGTCCTGAGGAGAGTTCATGACTGTGCAAGACGAGACGACCACCCACGGTGTAACTCTGACCGACGCCGCCGCCAGCAAGGCGAAGGCGCTGCTCGACCAGGAGGGTCGCGACGACCTCGCCCTGCGTATCGCCGTGCAGCCCGGCGGCTGTGCGGGCCTGCGCTACCAGCTCTTCTTCGACGACCGCTCGCTCGACGGTGACCTGACCGTCGACTTCGGCGGCGTCAAGCTGGCCGTCGACCGGATGAGCGCGCCGTACGTGCAGGGTGCCTCGATCGACTTCGTCGACACCATCGAGAAGCAGGGCTTCACGATCGACAACCCGAATGCCACGGGTTCCTGCGCCTGCGGCGACTCCTTCAACTGACAATTCATCCGTCTCCGCCCGCGACAACTGACTTCGCGAGGCCATGGGCGGGCACGTCCAAGACTTCCGCGCATCTGACCGACCGCCGGTCCGCTACGTAAGTTTCGGCCTCTCAGGGGCGGCGAAAGGCGCGGGAGTCATGGGTAACTCTCGGGGGCGGCCAGGACTGATATGGGTGTTTGACTGCCTGTCCGCGATGTAGGTGTTCGGGCTCTGAAGGGTCTGCAAAAGGTGCGCGGAGGCGCGGGCACGAGTAAATCGCCGGGGACGTTGAGATCTGATCTAGGTGTCGGCCGCCGGTCCG
Organism: Nocardia sp. NPDC050630; assembly: GCF_044457245.1. Taxonomy (NCBI): domain Bacteria; kingdom Bacillati; phylum Actinomycetota; class Actinomycetes; order Mycobacteriales; family Nocardiaceae; genus Nocardia; species Nocardia sp. NPDC050630. The sequence continues at coordinate 19,220 of NZ_JBITGN010000018.1, read as the reverse complement.
CGATGTAAGTCTTGGGTACTTCGCCGTCGGCAAGAGATTCAGGGGCGGAGTCATGGCTGATTCGCCGGGACGTGAGATCTGAACCGGTGTCGGCCGCCGGTTCGCGATGTAAGCCTTGGGTACTTCGCCGTCGGCAAGAGACTCAGGGGCGGAGTCATGGCTGATTCGCCGGGACGTTGGGATCTGAACCGGTGTCGGCCGCCGGTCCGCGATGTAAGTCTTGGGCACTCCGCCGTCGGCAAGAGGCTAAGGGTAGGCGGGAGTCATGGCTGACTCGTCGGGACGTTGAGATCTGAACTGGGTGTCGACCGCCGGTCCGCGACGTAAGCCTTGGGCACTCCGCCGTCGGCAAGAGACTCGGGGAGGCGGGTGAGCTACGGTGAAGGCGCGGGTTCGTCCCCGCGCTTTTCGTCGTCTGCCGCCTACTCGAAGGGGCTCAGCCTCGTGTCTATCGCCGTGTCCGCGTCCATTGCGACCGACCATCTCATGCGCTTCCCCGGACGGTTCGCCGACGCGCTGCTGGCCGATCAGCTCGACCATGTCTCGGTGAGCTTTCTCGTCGATGATCTGCAGATCCGCAAGGGCGGTGTCGCGGGCAATATCGCCTACGCCATGGGCGTTTTGAACCGTACGCCGCTGCTCGTCGGCGCGGTCGGCGCCGATTTCGCCGAGTATGGCGCCTGGCTCGAGAAGCACGGTGTCGACTGCTCGACCGTCAAGATCTCGGATCGGGCGCATACCGCCCGCTTCGTCTGCACCACCGACGATGATATGGCCCAGATCGCCTCGTTCTATCCGGGCGCGATGAGTGAGGCCCGCGATATCTCGATCGGCGAACTCGCCGAGCAGCACACCCTCGACCTGGTGCTCATCGGCGCCAACGATCCCGAGGCCATGCTGCGCCACACGGCCGAATGCCGCGAACTGGGCATTCCGTTCGCCGCTGACCCGTCCCAGCAACTGGCCCGCCTCGACGGCGATCAGGCCGTGCAGCTGATCGAAGGCGCCGCATACCTTTTCACCAATAAATACGAGTGGGCGCTGCTGCTGCAGAAGACCGGTCTGAGCGAGGAAGAGATCGCGCGCAAGGTCGGCATCCGGGTCACCACGCTCGGCAAGGACGGCGTGCAGATCGTCGACCGCGACGGCACCGAGGTGAGCGTCGGTGTGGTCCCGGAGGTGAACAAGGTCGAGCCCACCGGGGTCGGCGACGCCTTCCGCGCGGGTTTCCTCACCGGCCACACCGTCGGTCTCTCGCTGGAGCGCTCCGCCCAATTGGGTTCGCTCATCGCGGTTCTCGTACTCGAGACCATGGGCACCCAGGAGTGGACCCTCAACAAGGACGACGCCCTCGAACGCCTCACCAAGGCCTACGGCCCCGAAGCCGCCGCCGACATCAAGCCCTTGCTCTGACCCACACCGCTCTCTACGGCCGCACCATCCCCGGTGCGGCCGTTCGCGTTCACTGCCCACACCGCGCACGTTCTCGCGCGCCGCGCACGATTCATCGCGCAAATCCATGCGTGGCGCGCAAATCCATGTGGGGCGTGTGAATCCATGCGTGGCGCGCGAATCCATGTGCGGCGCACGAAAGGTGCGCGCTAGAGGGCGCATCGCATGAGGTGACGGCACGTCCTCACCTCGGCGCCGCGCGCGTTGTGTTGCACCGCCGCCGACGGCAACCCTGAGCGACGCCGACCCCCACGGCCGCACCGTCTCGGTGTGGCCGTTCGCATTCGGACTCCGCTGCCGCGCACGTTTTCGCGCGACACGTACGAATTCACCGGGCCACTCCATGCGCGGCGGGCGAAAAGATGCGCGGCACAGCCGCATTGCATCTGCCGCGGGCGTAACGTGCGCGGCACCAGCGATTACAGCGCGACGGGGTAGACCGGCTCCTGGATGGCTGGGGTGATGCGCTTTTCGACGAAGATGCCGTGCCAGACCATGAAGACCAGCAGTGTCCACAGGCGGCGGCTGTGGTCGCCGCGGCCCGCGCGGTGGTCTTCCAGCATGCTCTTGATGGCGCCCTTGTCCAGCAGGTGATCGGTCTGCGATTCGGCGATCTGCAGGTGCGCCCAGTCGTACAGTTCGGTGCCGCGCAACCAATGCCGCAGCGGGACCGGGAAACCCAGCTTCGCGCGGTGCAGCACATGCGGCGGGACGATGCCCTCGAGTGCCTGGCGCAGTGCGTATTTCGTGGTTTCCTTGGTGATCTTCTGCTCGTAGGGCAGCTGTTCGGCGACCTTCAGTACCTCGGAGTCCAGGAACGGCACGCGCAGCTCGAGCGAATTCGCCATCGTCATCTTGTCGGCCTTGACCAGGATGTCGCCGCGCAACCAGGTGTAGAGATCCAGATGCTGCATGCGCGCCACCGGGTCCCAGCCGCGCGACTGCGCGTAGATCGGCGCGGTGACGTCCTCGTGGGTCCATTCCGGCCGGAATTCGCGCAGCACCGCGCGCAGCTGCGCATCGCTGAAGCTGCGCGCATTACCGTAGTAGCGCTGCTCGAGCGGCAGCGAACCACGGTGCAGCAGGCTCTTGCCCCGGGTACCGTCCGGAATCCGCTCCGAGAGCTTGCCCGCCAGCTTGCGCACCCCGCGCGGCAAGTATTCGAATGGCTGGAGCGACAACGGTTCCCGGTAGATCGTATATCCGCCGAACAGCTCGTCCGCGCCCTCACCGGAAAGCACCACCTTGACGTGCTTGCGCGCCTCCTTCGCCACGAAGTACAGCGGAACCAGCGCCGGATCGGCCACGGGATCGTCGAGGTACCAGACGATTTCGGGAATGGCGGCCGCGAATTCGGCGGGGGAGACCACCTTGACGATGTGCCGCGCGCCGATCGCCTCCGCGCTCTCGGCGGCCACATCGACCTCGGAGTAGCCCTCGCGCTCGAAGCCGGTGGTGAAGGTGATCAGCTTCGGGTTGTGCCGCATGGCCAGCGCCGCGACCGCGGTGGAGTCGATGCCGCCGGACAGGAACGACCCGACCGTCACATCCGCACGCATATGTTTGGCGACCGAGTCTTCGAGGGCCTCGGCGATATCGCGATAGCGTGCGGCCGCCGATCCGGGGGCAAACGGCCGTACCTTGAATTGTGGGTTGAAGTAGCGGGTGATCTGCGGCGCTTCGGCCGCCCGCACGGTCGCGTAGTGCCCGGATTCGAGGCGACGGATGTCCTTGTGCAGCGTCTCCGGCTCCGGCACGTACTGCAGCACCGTGTAGTGCTCCAATGCCCGCGGGTCCAGCGCATCGGACAGTCCGAGCGCGGGCAGCAGCTCCAGCAGACTCTTCTTCTCACTGCCGAACGCGGTCCCACCCGGTCCGGTGGCCAGGAACAGTGGCTTGATCCCGAACGGATCGCGCGCCAGGAACAGCTCCTTGGTTTCGGTATCCCAGATCGCGAACGCGAACATGCCGCGCAGCTTGCGCACCGCCTCCGGACCCCAGTAGTGGAAGGCGGCGACGATCGCCTCGCTATCGCCCTCGGTCTCGAAGATCCTGCCGTCCGGGTACTCGTCGGCGTGCGCCTTCGCGAGTTCCTCGCGGATCTCGATGTAGTTGTAGATCTCACCGTTGAAGGTCAGCGCGTAGCGCTCCCGGTTCTCGGCCGGTCCCCAACGCAGCGGCTGGTGCGAATGCTCGATATCGATGATCGACAGTCGGTTGAAGCCGTAGATCACATGATCGTCGTGCCAGGTCCCGCGCTCGTCCGGGCCGCGATGTCGTGCGCAGTGCAGGGCGTCGTACACCCGCTCTACGGTGTCTACCCACCCCGCCAGCTGCGCTGGCTGCCGTCCCCGACTGTCGTCGGTTGCCGCATCAGATGTCAGAAATCCGAGCAGTCCACACACGGCGTCGGCAACCTCGTTTCCTACTTGGTACGGGCGCTGGCCCGATTCATTGGGTGGCTGCGCCCGATAGATGGGCGCACAGGACGAAATCTCGTGTCCGAGTATGCCGCACCGGGCGGATTCGTGTGTCGCGCCCACCGTGTTCCAGGAAGGCCGGGCCCGGTGAGTGCCGCGATCCGCAAATGCCCGGTCAGCGTCTGACATCGCGACGAAATCTCGTGTTCCAGTGCGTCGCACCTCACCGGATCAGCCTGGCGTCGCCGGCGTGGACGATGTGGCGTCGAGCGAAGGAATCCGCAGCTCGTGTGGCCTCCGAAATGTTGTGTCCGAGCGCATCGCATGGCTCGGATCCGGTCGCGGCGCGTGCCCTGTCCTGGGACGATGTCCGGGTGACCGAACCCACCCCCGGAGGCGGCGGAGTGTCGAATGCGACCCGACGTCAAACGGGGCGCCGGTTTGGTCTACGCTGCGTAGTACTCAGGACATTCTTAGGTGGCGCGTGCGCAGGCCGGAATGCCCTGAAACGTGCTTAGGACGCACCGCCGGGCGATCGCAACCCGAGCGGTGCACTGTCGGAATGTGTGGCGACCAGGAAGGCGTGAGCGTGGCGCACAAGGCGAGCGAAGAGATCGGGGCACGACCCGTGAAGGGTCGGCAGGGCCGTCTTCTTCGGCGGGTCGGCTTGGCGGTGTCCTTGGGGATCACCGCGATGCTCGTCTCGGGCTGCTCGATCGACAATGTTTGGCTGCGATTCGGCTGGCCCTCGGGTGTCACGCCGCAGGCCACCCGAATGCGGGAACTGTGGACCTGGTCGGTCATCGCGGCATTGGCGATGGGCGTGCTGGTGTGGGGTCTCACCTTCTGGACCGTCACCTTCCACCGCAAGAAGAAGGACTCCCCGGAGTTCCCGCGCCAGACCGGTTACAACGTGCCGCTGGAGCTGACCTACACGGCAGTGCCGTTCGTCATCATCGCGGTGCTGTTCTACTTCACCGTGGTCGTGCAGAACTATGTGCACGAGAAGGTCGCCAATCCGGACGTGACCGTGGACGTGACCGCCTTCCAGTGGAACTGGAAGTTCGGCTACCGCAATGTCGACTTCAAGGACGGCTACCGCTTCGACGGCATCGATAAGGCTCGCGAGGACGCCAACCAGGAGCAGCTCGAGGAGTACAAGGAGCGGACCAAGGACGGTCACCCGCAGCCGGGCCCCGTGCACGGCAAGCCGGAGAATGACATCCTGTCCTACCTGCACTACGACAAGGTCGAGACCGTCGGCTCCAGCAGCGAGATCCCGGTGCTGGTGCTGCCGACCGGCAAGAACATCGAATTCCAGCTGGCCGCCGCCGATGTGGTGCACGCCTTCTGGGTGCCGGAGTTCCTGTTCAAGCGCGACGTGATGCCCAATCCGAAGGAAAACCACTCGGATAACGTCTTCCAGATCACCAAGATCGAGAAGGAAGGCGCCTTCGTCGGCCGCTGCGCCGAGATGTGCGGCACCTTCCACTCGATGATGAACTTCGAGGTACGCGCGGTATCGCCGGAGAAGTTCACCAAGTACATCGACGCGCGCAAGGCCGGTAAGACCAACGCCGAGGCGCTCGAGTCCATCGGTGAATCCCCGGTCGCGACCTCCACCCAGCCGTTCAACACCAAGCGCGACACCAAGAGCGCGTCCGCGGTAGAGAGCAAGTGAGGACTGATCTGAAATGAAGATCGAAGCGCGGATTTTCGAACTGCTCACGGTGTTCTTCATCATCGTGGCGGTCGTATACGGCTACTTCACCGGCCAGTCGCGGACCGGTGTCGAGTGGGCGGGCACCACCGCGACGGTGTTGACCGCCGGTCTGTCGCTGATCATCGGCACGTACTTCCGTTTCGTCGCACGTCGTCTCGACCTGCGTCCGGAAGATTACGAGGACGCCGAGATCGTAGACGGCGCGGGCGATCTGGGCTTCTTCTCGCCCGGTAGCTTCTGGCCCATCACCCTGGCCGGTGCTGGCTCCATCACCGCCCTCGGCCTGGCGTTCTTCCAGTTCTGGCTGATCGGCATCGGTGTGGTCTGCATCCTCGGTGCGGCCGCCGGTCTGGTCTTCGAGTACTACCTCGGCCCCGAAAAGCACTGAGTTAGAGCTCCGAAGCGCTCCACCGGAATCCGGTGGAGCGCTTCGTCGTTGCTGGGCCGAGATGTCGCCGACGGTAGTCGAATGGTTGTTGCATCGATCCCTTGAACCCGAGGGGCCTCGGAGCCACCATTCGATTACGGTCGGCGCTGCTGCCGCGCGGGCTAGAGGGAGGCGAGGCGGGACAGGATGCGGTTGGTGCAGCGAGGGGCGACACCGGCAAGTCCGCGCAGGGTGCGCGCGAAGCGGGGTTCGAGACGTGCCGGGCGGGTGCGGATGGCTGTCTCGATCAGGCGGGCGGCGTCGGTTGGTTCCAGCGCGGGTTCGGTGACGTAGTGCGCGATGGTGCCGGTATCCGGTTGGACGGCCGGATATTGGACGTCCGTCACCTGGATGCCGCGCGGTGAGAGTTCGGCGTCCACGCATTGACCGAAGGTGGTCCAGGCGGCCTGGGAGCTGGCATAGGAGGCGAAATTCGGGGTGGCGCCGGTCTTCAGGCTCCACGGTCCGACATTGATCACATGGCCGGACCCGGATTCCAGCATGGCGGGCAGCAGGCCGAGCGTCAGGCGCAGCGGACCGAAGTAATTGGTCGCCATCATGCGCTGGTAGTCGCGGAAGCGATCCAGGGATTGCGAAACCGGTCGGCGCAGCGGACGGCCCGCATTATTGATCAGCACATCGACCCGGCCGAAATCGCTGAGCACCCACTCGACCAGCTGATCGACATCACCTAGTGCCGAGATATCGCAGCGGAACCAATTCGCCGCGCCCCCCGCGTCGACGATCTGATTGCAGGTGGCGACGAGTTGATCCCCGCGCCGCGCGACCAGCAGCACTTGTGCGCCCTGTTCGGCAAGCAACGTGGCGGTGGCGCGACCGATCTCCGAACACGCATCCGTCACGAGAACTCGTAGCCCCTCGACGGATTCGGGCCGCTGACGCCTGCGGTCCGGCAAACGGGTTGGGGCAGTTCGGAATTCGAGCATCAGAGCAACCTTCACCTAGATGGGCTGAACCAACGCATCGACACCCCGCCGACAGTGCCGAAGTCGACCGCGGTCGCCAACCGATAGCCGAACCGTCGGATGGCGGTCAGGCTATTTGCTGGCGACTATGTGCGGCGCGACACAGTCTAATCCGTGGAGTCGTACCGCAGGGCGTGTTCGGACGTGCAGATCTCATCTATTCCGGTGACGATGTCGCGCAACAGTTCTGAGGGCAGCGCCGAGGGCCGCAAACGGCAGGTGAAGGTGATCAGTCCGTGGTCCTCGACCGCGAGTCCGTGCGCTTGCGCCTCCGCACGCAGGTACTTCGAGCGGACGCCATAGGTCATCGCGGAGATGACGGTGAAGCATCCGGTTCGCTCTCGGTGTCCAGCAAACAAATCGTGCAGTCTGTAGAAAACCGAGGTGTAGGTCGACAGCGGCGCGAAAATCGCGACCCGGTAGGCGGGTCCGCGTTCGGAGGAACTGATGACCGTATCGGCCAGATACTCCGCATCGCGCAGCGTCAGCACCTTTGGGGCGAACATGAGCGCGCCTGCCGCGGCATTGCGCACCGGTGCACCCGCGCGCCCGCCCGCGGCAGAGGCGATGGCGCCCAACGACTTCCTGGTCTTGGTGCCGACCTCACGGCGCGCACGCAGCGAGCGGGTCGGTGTGGTGGGGTAGAAGCTCGACCACTGACCGAACCGCACCGTGCCCAACTGCACATGTCCGGTGCCTACCGGACGCGACACCTTCAGCGGCGCGGTATCGACCCAACGACCGACCTGCAGTGCGACATTGCCCGGCCGGGCGATTTCGGCGTAGGCGTTTTCAACGAAGGAGTCGAAGTCCAGGAAGCGGTCGGCGTCGGTGGTGAGCCAGGTGTGGTCCTTGTCGATATCGACCGCATCGAGGGTGAGCGCGGTGATGATGCCCGCGCGCCCACCCGCGCCGAGGATCCGGTGGAAGCGCTCGGTGTGGTGGTTGCGTCCGCAGGTGCCGATACGTCCGTCCGGATCGACGTACTCGAGGTCCACGATCTGATCGATGAACATGCCGTACTTGTGCGATGCCGTGCTGACACCGCCGACCGATGCGAAACCACCCGCGGTGATATCGCGGTGGTCGCCGACGATCGGCAGACCGAGTCCGTGCGCGCCGAGGCGGCGATCGATATCGGAGAGTTTGGCGCCGGCCTGCACTCGCACGGTGCGCCTGCCGAGGTTGATATCGAGGACCGCATTCATCTTGCGCAGCGAAAGCACTGCGCGCGGATCGGGTAACGACAGACCATCGTCGATCGGTTCGCCGCCACGCACCGTGAGGTTTTCCACGCGACCGCGTGAATTCCGCACCGTACGAACGACATCCGCGGTGTCACGAGGTAGATATTCTTCGGCGGCGACAGTGTGCGGCGTGCTCATGGACCGAAAGCTAACCACAGCGCGGCCTCCGATGCTCGTTCGATCCTGTCGGTTACCGGACCGGCGGCGCGAGCCGCTGGCTGAACAGGACGAATCCGGCGGAATCGCATAGGTTGACCGTAAGTTCCCTCGACTTGCCATCGATGAGCACCTCGCCGAAATGTTGGAACCCCTCCAGCGGTGCGGCGTTCTGAACGGTGGGCGCGTGCACGAATACCGCCTCCGGGCCGAAGGTGCCGTCGAGCGGATTCGGGCCGAACGCACCGGCATTCAGCGGTCCGGATACGAACTCCCAGAACTCGTCGAAGTCGGTGAAGGCGGCGCGCTCGGGCGAGTAGTGGTGAGCCGCGGTGTAGTGCACGTCCGCGGTCAGCCAGACCACGCCACCGACCTTGTTCGCCTTGATCGCCGAGAGTACTTGGGCGATTTCGGTTTCCCGGCCGGACGGGGTGCCGCTGTCGGCATTGGCGGGGCCCTCGTAGGCCGTCACTTTTTGTTCACCGTCTTTGACGACAAGGCCGAGCGGTAGGTCGTTGGCGACGATTTTCCAGGTGGCCGTGGAATCGCGCAGCCCCTCGATGAGCCACTTCGTCTGCTCCGGACCGAAGATGCGGCCGGTGGGTCCGTTATCGATGTCGTTGGTGTCCTTATAGGTCCGCATATCGAGCACGAAGATGTCCAGCAGCGGACCGTAGGAGATCTTGCGGTAGAGGCGGCCGTCGACGGCTTCCCTGGGCTGCACGGGCATCCACTCGTGGAAGGCCTGCCAGGAGCGCATCGCGAGGGTGTCCATGCTGCGCTCGCTGTAGCCCTTGGTCTCGGCGACAAGTCCGCCGTGGTACCAGTTGTTGACGGTTTCGTGGTCATCCCACTGGACCACCTGGGCGACCGAGGTATTGAAGCGGCGGTAGTTCTGATCGGTCAGGTTGTAGGCGTAGTTGCCGCGGAACTGGTCCAGTGTCTGCGCGACAGCACTTTTCGCCTCGGAGACGGTATTGCGCCAGATCCGGCCGTCGGGCAGCGTCACCGCTTCGTGCAGCGGGACATCGGCGTAGATCGAATCACCGGAGTGGATGAACAGGTGCGGGTCGCGCGCGGCCATCGCGGAGAAGATCTTCATACCGCCGAGTTCGGGGTTGATGCCGTAGCCCTGGCCGACCACATCGCCGGACCACTGCAGTTTGATATCGGACGCGCCGGTGGGCGCGGTGCGCAAGACCCCGGCGATCGGTTCGGAGGTCGCGCCGTCCTCGCCTTCCAGAGTGACCCGGTAGTGCACCTGCTGCCCCGCAGGCAGACCATTGACGCGCACGCGTCCGGTGCCATCGGAATCCGGGGTGAGCAGTGGGCCGGTGAATCGTTTGGCGTCGGTGAACGATTCGGTGGCGGCGGTCTCCACGATCAGCTTCGCGGGCTGATCGGAGCGTGCCCAGATCAGTGCGCCGTCGGTGCGCGGGTCGCCCACCGCGACGCCATGGGTGAGATTCGGGCGTGGACGGACCAGTGCGGGTCCGTTGTTCGAGCAGGCCGCCAGAGCCGGGACCGCGACGAGACCGACGGCGGAGGTGCGCAGCAGGGTGCGCCGGGAGATACCGAAGTCCGAACCAGTCATTGGCCCACCTTGGCGCAGGGAGTCCAACACCATATGAACTCCCATCGTCGGCTCGGCCAACAGGTGACCGGTATCAGCCGCGCGGTCGCAGTTCGATGATCGGGATGAGCCGGTCTTCTGTTGACATCCTCGTCTCCAAAACGGAGGCGATTCCTACTAGACCGTTGTGGCCTGTCGGTGGGTTCCTGCTTCGCCGCGCGGGGCCGGAACGGGTTCCGGTCTTACCTGCACTCCACAAGCGTTTCGTCTCTCCGCCTGCCCAGCGGCGAGAATATTGGTTGCGGCATTGCGGTCCCGGTCATGTACCGCACCGCACCGGCACGTCCATGTTCGCACCGACAACGGCTTAGGTCCGTCGACCATCCCGCATACCGAACATAGCCGCGACGATGGGAACCATCGATCCACCTTCCCGAAATACCGCCCGTAGCGGTCCGCTTTCTCAGCCAGTAACCGGGTGAACAAACCCCACCCGGCATCGTGAACCGACTTCGCCAGCCGTGTCCGCGCCAAACCCTGGATACACAAGTCCTCGATGTACACCGCTTGGTTGTCGCGGATGATCGTGGTGGAGTGTTTGTGTGCCCAGTCCAAGCGGGTGTCACGCACCAGCGCATGGGCTTTCGCCACTTTCACACGTGCCTTGTTCCTGTTGCAGCTGCCTTTCTGTTTGCGACTCAAGGCTTTCTGTGCCCTGCGGAGTCGACGCTCGGCACGCCGTAAGAATCGCGGGGTGGCGATCGTGGTGCCGTCGGACAACACAGCGAACGTTGTCAATCCGAGGTCGATCCCCACCTCTGTATCGACTTCGGGCAGCGGCTGATCACTCGCTTGCACGACGAATGACGCGAAGTATCGCCCAGCGGCATCACGGATGATCGTGACCGACGACGGGGCCGACGGTAGTTCCCGCGACCACCGAACCGCGATATCGCCGATCTTCGGCAACCGCAACTTCCCGCCTTCAGTGACCGCGAAGCGGGCGTTGGCAGTGAATCGGATGGCCTGCCGATGGTCTTTGCGGGATCGGTATCGGGGTGGGGAAACCTTAGGTCCCTTGCCTTTTCCGCTGACCGAGGCGAAGAAATTGCGGTAGGCGGCGTTTAGGTCCGCCAACGCCTGCTGTAACACAACCGCCGACACCTCACCCAACCACGCCCGCTCCGGCGTCTTCTTCGCAGCGGTCAACGCCCGCGACAGAGCGGCATCACTCGGATACGGCTCTCCGGAGGCTCGCGCGTCCTGGCGGGCGCGTAGTGCGTCATTGAACACCACTCGCGCGCACCCGAACGCCCGAGACAGAGCCTCCTGCTGTCCGGGTGTCGGGTAGACACGAAAGGTGTACCTCAACTGCACATCTGTCACAGTACAGTCGGTGAGTTGGTCGAGTTCAAGGGAGAAAACAACCACTCGCATCTGCGGGTGAACTTCCCACCGAAGGTTGCGATCGAAGCTGGTGACCCCGTGTCGTCGCGATGAAATTCCCCGAATTGGTGCGCCACTGTTGGCGGGGCCCCGACTATGGGCGGGCTCGTATTTCTCCGGGCCCATCGGACGTGCCATTGGTAGTGCGGAACGTGCCATTGGTAGTGAAGCACCGCATCGAGGTACAGCGCCCGATATAGGGCACGCTCGTCCCGGCGGCCCTCTCGCGTGGGCCTTCACAGCGGTCCGCGTAAGCCCGACGGGACTCCATGATTTCGGTCCACCCGGACCGAAATCACAGGGTCCCCGTCACCTCTGGAACGAGCTAGTCCGAACTTTTGATCAGGAAAGTAGGAACGTCACTATCGGTAGCACGACGGCCGTGAATGCGGCGAATACCGCTGTGCCGATTCGGCTCTTCGGAACCGTCGGGAATCGTGTGGTGACATAGACGTAGGTGCTGATGGCAATGAATAGGGTGCCCCACACGACCAAGGCGCGGCTTCCGATATCGCCGAGATGATCGGCGAACGCCACCGAGGTGATCGCGATGGTCAAGCCCGCCGGGCCGCCGATCGCGAACATTCCAGCCCCCGCATAACTGTTCATGACCATTGACCTGCCGCCCGCCGATAACACATCCTGTGGATCGGCGGGGCTGGCACCCTCATCACGGCAGATGAGGTCGAAGACCTTTGCCGGATTGACCCTTTCGTTGAGTGTTTGTCGCAGTTGCGCAAGGGCTTCGACCGCCTGTGTCGTCGCGTAGGTGGTGACGAAGCCCTCGGTCGAGGTCCGGAAACCGCCGCGGGTTGTCAGCGTCGGTGCCGTGTCCTGAAGATCGAGGAGATCCTTCAGCGCTTTGCGGAAGATCGGATCGAACACTACTCGACCGCCCGCGTACGCCAGTGCGGTCACCGCCCAATGCAACGAGACATGCCGCCACGCATCTGTGACATCACCGCGGCGGACGATCTCTTCTTCGACTCGCGCGCCGGTGTGCCGAATGGTGTGCAGGATATTGTTCCATGCTAATTCCCGCGCGCGCTCGATTCGTTTGCCGCCGAATGCGGTGATCTCCGGCAGTGACAACGCAATTGCCGCTTGTGAGGATGCGTATAGCGGCCGGAACCGCACGTCGTCCTCCAGCAGCGCGGAGACGACGAAATTGGTGCCGCGAGCGACAGCCTCCGCCGCAGCGTTCGGGGTGCCGTTCGAGGAGGCGACGCCAACTAGTGCTCGCAGCGCCTCGGTGGTCGCGGTTACGGATATGGCGCCGGACCGACTGCTCATCCGCCAGCCGCCTGTCTCGTGATCCTGTTCTGCAAGGAGGGCTGCTGCGCAGGCCGATACGCTCCGATCGGTGGGGCCATGGCCGAGGCTCAGCAATGCGCGCAATCGCCACGCCATATCTATTGGTGCGCGGAAGACGCGAGGGCCACGGGTATCTTCTGTCAGGGAATCTTGCCTGAGGAGACGGACGACCTGTGCCTTGTCAGGTACCTCGTGACCGATTTCGGACAGCGCACATACGACTTCCGCGGTGTCCTGGGGATTTGGTGGTACGTCCGGGACCCAACCCCACCCGGCAGCGCCCGAGTTATCGGTTCGTATATTCCGAACCAACCAGTCGGCGGCCAAATTGATGCGGTCATCCACGTTGGACATCGAATGCTCCCCCGGATAGGTGCGAATACGGTACTCAACAGCCTATGTGTGATCGCTGTGCGGGACCAGCGCACTGATTGTGAATACCCTTGTGAGGCAAGCAAGTTCGACAGTCGGGTAGAGACAGAACGAGCCCGGTACGTTCGGCACCGGGCTCGTGGAAGTGCAAGGGGCTAGCTGGCGGCCGTCTCCGGGATGCGGGTGGCTTCGGGGGCCGAACCGCTGGGGACGCCCTTCTTCAGGCTGGCGGCGTAGACGTCGACGTATTCCTGGCCGCCGAGTTGCATGAGTTCGTACATGACCTCATCGGTGACGGCGCGTTCGACGAAACGGTTGCCACCCATGCCTTCGTAGCGGGAGAAGTCGATGGGGGCGCCGAATTTGACGGTCACCTTGTGGCGGCGCCAGCGGAACGGGCCGGGCGGGCAGACCTCGAAGGTGCCGATGACGGCGACCGGGATGACGGGGACACCGGTCTCCAGTGCGAGACGGGCCAGGCCGGTCTTGCCCTTGTACAGGCGACCGTCGGGGGAGCGGGTGCCCTCCGGGTAGAGGCCGACGAGGTGACCCTTGTCGAGCAGTTTGCGTGCGGCATTGAGCGCGTCCTCGGCCGCGGAGGCGCCGCTGCGGTCGATCGGGTACTGCCCGGTGGCGCTGAAGAAGAACTTCTGCAGCCGCCCCTTGAAGCCGGGAGCGGTGAAGTACTCGGCCTTGGCGAGATAGCTGATCCGACGCGGGCTCATCAGCGGAGCGAACAACCAGTCCGAGAAGGACAAGTGGTTTCCCGCGAGGATGGCAGGTCCGTCGGCGGGGATATGCTCCACGCCTTCGACCGTCGGACGGTTGTAGAGGTGCATGAACGGTCCTGGGAACAGGTACTTCAGCATCCAGTAGAGCATGGCGTCCTAACCCCCGCAGCCGGGATCGTTTACGGGTACAACCGTCAATTGCCGACTTTACCGCTGGGTAGAGATCACATCCAAGCCGAGCGGCGTATCTCACCACATGTTCTCGAGTACTGATAACCGACCACTCAGTGGGTGGAACGAGCCACCCAGGAACGGCCTCGCCCGGTCTCGGCGAGGTTGGCCCTGGCGAGCTCTGCGGCGCCGATCATCCCCGCCGCCTCACCGAGCTGCGTGGTCCGAATCCGGGCGAGCGGTCGATGTCCGGCGCCGGTGATCGCCCGCGCGTACTCCTCACGCGCCTCGTCCAGGAACTGCGGCGCCGAACTGCTTACGCCACCGGCGATCACGATCAGTCCGGGATCGAAGATATCGCTGACGAATGCCAGCCCGAGCCCGAGCCAGCGGGCGAAATCGGCCATCACCGCCACCGCCAACGGATCGCCGTCCTGGGCGGCCCCGGCAACCCGGCGCCCGGTCAGCGAACCGGGATCGCGCAGCACCTCACGCGCCAGCACCGTCGAATGCACCGGATCGGTGGCCAGCATTTCGATGGCGGTATCGACCAGAGCCGTTCCGCTGCAATACCTTTCCCAGCAGCCGCGCTTACCGCACGGACAGGACCGGCCCTGCGGTACCACCTGCAGATGTCCCAGCTCCGGTGCGACGCCGTGCGTGCCCCGATACAGTTCGCCGTCGATGAGCAGTGCCGCGCCGATGCCGGTACCGATCGCGACGAGCACCGAATTGTGCCCGCCCGCCGCGGCGCCGAATCGGTACTCGGCCCACATGGCGGCATTGGCGTCGTGTTCGAGGATCACCGGTAGTTCGAGGCGGTCGGTGAGCCGCTGCGCGACCGGGGTGTCCTGCCACGGTAGGTGCGGTGCGAAGCGCACCGTCGAGCGATCGGCGTTGATGAATCCGGCCACCGCCAGGCCGACCGCGCCGATCGGATGTCTGCGGCACAGTTCGCGGACCGCGCGTTCCAGCGCGTTCTCCAGTGCGCGCGCCGAATGCGGTGTCGGGGCCACCACGGTGTCGAGCACCTCGCCGTCACCGTCGACCACCGATGCGCGAATATTGGTGCCGCCGACGTCGATTCCGACGGTCAGTGGTCGCGCATCAGCTACTCGCGCCGTCATGCCTTGATCGTCACGGGGATGCCGACATAGCGGGATCGCTTGCGCCCTGGCGAGTTCGACTGCCGCGTAGGGGTATCCGCTTCGGTGGGTGTGGATTCCGGACCAGATGCGTCGTCGCGGTGTTGGGGAGTGAAGGAATGATCGTGCGGCCCGCCATCTTCGGGCATAACCGGATCGACCGGCACGCCGGCGAGCGCCTCGCGCAGCACCGTGACGATCGCGGTACCGTGATCGGCCACCACCGCGAGCACATCGTGATGCTCACCGCGCACCAGCGCAGCGGCCGCGCAGACCGGGCACCAACTGCAACTCGACCAGTCCGGCTGACCATCGGCGGCGCGGCGCAGGACGGGTTCGACCCGCTCGAGCACCGCCTCGGCCAGCAGCTTCAATTCCGCGGCGAATTCGCCGAGGCCGTCACCGGGCTGGGCAGCGCCGGGCCATTCGTTCGATTCGCTCATGCCCGCGCCTCACCAGCACTCGGCCCCGGCATGCGCGATACGCGCCGTGACATGGTCGGCTCGCTCATACCGGCCACACTTCCGGGTCCGGGTGGAAACGCACGATCAAATAGCCGTTGTCGAGTTCGGCGCGATCGACAGTGCACCGTCGCAATACCGGCGCCAGGCGCACCCGCCGTCGGACCCCGTCCGCTCCCACGATCAAATCGTCCTCCACTCGTCCCAGTCGCAGCGTCGCCGGATCGACGACGGGCAGGTGCATCCGCAACGCGTACACCGAATGCAGACCGGTGCCCGATTCCAATCGAACCACCGGCTCGCCGGAACTTGTGCGAACCTCCGCCGGATTGTCGCTCAGCTTCGAGTCGGCATTCAACCGCTCAACCGAATCCATCGCATACGACAGCGCGGACAGGGACGTGAGCCCGACCGGTTCGGGCCCGGTGTGCTGTGCGATCAGCACCCGTGTCCCGTTCATACCCCGTTGCAGCCGGTTCACCACATCCAATTGTTCGGCGCGTCGATTCACATACCACTGCACCGCCGGATGGGCGGCCACCTCGAGTGCGGTCGGCGGGGGCACGGCGGGCAGCACCTTGTTCACCACCACCGCGTCCAACCGAAGTCCGAGCAGCGCTGCCGCCGAACGCACCCGCTCCGATTCGGCAATGGCGACCTGTTCGGCGACGGTGATCAATCGCGCACCGGTGCGGCCGTGATCGGCGAGCAGATCGCGCACCTCGGTCACCGCCTTGACGATCCGTTCGACCGTGGTGGCCAGCACAACGCGCCGCAGATCGGTGCCGACCGTACTCATCGCCCGCGCATGCGGCGGCCACATCCGCTCCACATATCCGAGCAGGGTTTCCGGCGCGGTGATGATGCGCAACATATCCGCCGAGGGCGGGCAGTCGACGACGATCACATCCCAGTCGCCCTCGGCGGCGAACTGGGTGATCTCCACCAGCATCAGCAGTTCCTGTACGCCGGGCAGTCCGGTCAGCTCCGCCGGATCCAGTGCGGCCAAGTCGATGCCGTGATCGTGCTCGGTTCCGGTCGCGAGCACGCGCACCACCTCGCGGAACCGATCCTCCAGCAGTGCAAGGGAATCGACCTCGATCACCTCGAGGCCGGGCAGTACGCTCGCGACCCCGGGCACGGTGCCGGGATCGTGCGGAAATCGGAAGCCGAGCGCGTCGCCGAGCGAATGCGCCTGATCCAGCGAGGCCACCAGCACCCGCTGCCCCGCCCTGGCATAGGCCATGGCGGTAGCGCAGGCCAACGTCGTCTTGCCGACCCCGCCTTTGCCGATGAATAGTTCGACCCGAGTACCGGCCGCCTCGGGCTTGTGCGCGATCAGCCTTCGACCCGTTTCTTCAGTTCCTTGAGCGCGGTATCGGTGATCACCTTCTCGGCCTTGCGCTTGAACATGCCGATCATCGGGATATTCAGGTCGACGGTCAGCTCATAGGTCACCTCGGTGGTGCCGTCGGGCTGATCGACGAGTTGATAGGTGCCGTCCTGCGCTTTCTGCAGTTCACCGCTGATCAGCGTCCAGCTGACCGATTTGTCGTCCGGCCGCCAAGTGTAGGACAGCACATAGGTGTCCTTGACGACTCCGGCATCCAGGACGAAGCGCGCGGTCCTGGCCCGCCCGTCGGCGCTCTTCTCCAGCACCTCAACGGTTTTGGCCGCCGAGACCCACTCCGGGTAGGACTCCAGATCGGCGATGACGGACATCACCCGCTGCGACGGTGCATCGATGATGATCGACCTCTGGGTCCTGTCGGCCATGGCGGACAACGATTCCTTTCAGCTGCTGTGCTCGTGCTCGGGTGCGTCAGCGGGGCTCGTGTGCGTCAGCGGGCGGGCGGGCCGGTGTGTGCCGGCGCGACACCGGCCGGGCGGCCCGCCTCCAGCCTGGACTTGATCTCGAACGACATATCCTTGCCCGCCACCCGGCGCGCCCGATTGGCTGCGGACAGATCCCGTATCGGCGCCTTCGGTTCGGCGTGCAGGAAGTAGTGCAGGATCACCCCGTCCAGCGCGGGCTCCAGCCACACTTCCATGGTTCCGGAGAGCGCACCGGTGACCGACCAGCGAATACCCTTGTCTGCCCGATCTTCCCGGACGGCGAGGGTCAGATCAGGCCACCAGCGGCGCCAATTGTTCTCCCCGGCCAGGATCTCCGCGACCGCGGCACCGGGAGCGGCGACAAACGTCTGATCAGCGACCTGAATGCTGTTCACGGCTGCGCCTCGCTGACGCTCGGCTCCGCCGTGCGCAGAGCGCGCTGGCACATGGTTCGCTCGTTCACAGCCCGAGCGTAGTAGATCACACCGCCGAACTGTGAGCCGCCGTCGCCTTTATTGCAGCAGTTGACGCAGTCGAGCGCCCAGACTGTCCCAGCGCCACTGTTCCTCGACCCACGCGCGTCCCGCCGCGCCCATCGCGGCGGCGGAATCGCGATCGGACAGGATCTCGACGATAGCGTCGGCGATTTCGGTGGTCTTGCGTCCGTCGACGACGCGGCCGGTCTTGCCCTCCAGCACGGTCTCGGGCGCACCACCGGAACGTCCGGCGACCACCGGCACTCCGGACGCCGAGGCCTCCAGGTACACGATGCCAAGACCTTCGACATCGAGCCCGGCCCCACGGGTGCGGCTCGGCATGGCGAACACATCGGCCAGGGTGTGGTGGGCCGCCAGTTCGCTGGCCGGGACCCGGCCGGTGAAGACCACATCATCGCTGACACCGATGGCCGCCGCGAGCGCGTGCAATTTGTCCTCGTACGGTCCGCCGCCCGCGATCACCAGCACCGCACCGGGAATCCGCGCGCGGATCTCGAGCATGGCGACGATCAACGCATCCTGTCCCTTGCGCGGAACCAGCCGGGACAGGCACAGAATGGTCGGGCGATCACCGAGACCGTAGCGTTCGCGCAATTCCGCGCGCGCGGCCGGATCCGGCCGGAACACCTCGGTATCCACTCCGGGCGGCAGATATTCGAGCCCGGCACTCGGCCCGAACGCCGAGGCGAACCGCCCGCGCGTATATCTGCTGACATAGGTGACGACATCGGTGTGCTCGCCGATCGCGCGCAACGCCTGCCGCGCACCCGGCAGCATGGACCAGCCGACCTCATGGCCATGCGTACTGGCCAGAATCCGAGTGGCGCCCGCACGGCGCAGCATCGGTGACAGCAATGCCAACGGCGCCGCCGCACCGAACCAGACCGTGTCGCAGTTCTCGCTGCGCAATAGGCGCGCGGCCCGCCGCAGCACCAGCGGAGTCGGCAGCATCAGTGTGGTCGGGTGGCGCACCACCTGAAACTTCTGCTTCGCATCGAATTTCAGATGACTGTCGCCACGCCACCGCGGAGCGTAAACGACCAGATCATCGGGCGGCAGCTCACCGGCCAACGCCTGCAGATACGACTGGATACCGCCCGGCCGCGGCGGGAAATCATTGGTAACCAGCAGAGTTCGGGCCATGCGAACAAACTACTGCGTTGGATTTGCCGCGGCTTCGCCGCGGCGTGTTCGCGGCCCCCTGGTGTCTCGCGTCCGAGCCGTCGAGACTCGCGACTTCGTCGCATGCGCTTCGACGGCTCG
>NZ_JBITGN010000017.1:57617-193264 GCF_044457245.1 Nocardia sp. NPDC050630 | reverse complement strand
CACAGCCTTGGCCTTGGTCGCTTCGTCGTACTTCGATGGCATGGTCTGCCCATCCTCTCAAGAAAGAGAGTGGGCACGAAACACGGGGCGATTCAGCCCAACCGACGCCACACGCGCGGCTCGTGAGTCTGTTCATGGCAGCAGCAGCGAGTCAGCGCACGCGGCGCACGGATCGATGCCCGGAAGCAACCAGGCCAACGTGCCCCCGGCACCGCGCCAGTGTCCCAGCACAGACGACATGCACAGCACGCGAGCCCATGCGCGGCAGCCCCAGCGAAACAAAGCACGCGGAACACAAATCAATGCCCGCGAGCAACCGGCCCCGCAACGCCTGGCACGGACATCGATGCGCACCAGCAGCCCAACCCAGACAACACGCAAGCCGCACGCGTCCGTGCGCAGCAGCGGCCCGAGCGAAACAATATGCACGACACTCGGATCGATACACAGCACGGCCGCGCCCGGCACACGGATCAGTGCTCATCGCAGCACGCGCGGCACACGATTCAGTGCCCGGCAGCAGGCCAAGCGGCGCAACGCACGCGGCACGCGGCAGCGACCCGACCAATCGCGCTCCTGGTGGGCCGCATCCGGGCCAGCACAGGTGTGCGTCCAATGCCTATTGCAGCGCGGTATCCCCGGCCAACGCTGGCTCGTGCGCGACGGCGAGCCACAATGTGTCCGAATCCAATGCGATGACTTCGCAACGGCGCTCCGACGCCGCCCACTGGTGCACCGATGCGTGGTCAGCGCCGTCGAGGTCGCAGTTGACCGCACCCAGACCACATGTGCGGCAGACGAATCGATGCGCAGCAGCACCCCGAACGAGACAACACGCACGGCAAACAAATCGATACGCAGCAGCACTCCGAACGAGACAACACGCACGGCAAACGAATCGATGCACGCATTAGCGTGAGCGAGGACGAACGGCGGAGGGGTGAACGCAGAGAATGGCAATTGGTGAAGGCGGCGGAGTGGGTATGGACAGCGTGACCGCGGGCGGGCGTGGGGATGGGGCGGGTAGTCACAGGCTCACGGGTCTGGAGTTCGAAATCCTCTGGGCCGCATACGGTCGCGACCGCTTGCCCTATCCGCTGCACTATCGCACCGACATCGCCGACTTCGATGAGCTGAAGCGGCACCGCGAGGCCGCCGTAGATTCCCTGCTGGCCAAGTACTCGCCCGAGCTCGAACGTGCCATCGAGGTTCTGCTCGAGCCGGATGTCCGTGTCGAGTCGAAGGGTTTCGGAGGTGCCGATCTTTCGCATGCTTACCGGTTCCACGGCGCGGTCCGCGCTCAGGCCGGGGCAGCGCTGCAACAATTCCCCGGCTCGAGTCCGGACACCGGCGGCGAAATTCTCGTAACCTATTGCGCGGCAGAGCGCGTCGCCCGACTCGCGGTGGCCGCGCTACCGGCGTGCGGACCCGGCACCCACCCGCCGCTGGAGATCCGCCGCGCGGAGATCGCCGCCGAGCGTGACCGTCACATCCGTCGCGCCCACGACATCGGCCCCATCGAACAACTGGACCGCATCTTCCAGCGCCCCCGCTCCGCCTTCGGCGAAGTAATCATCTGCCCCGGCCCAGCCCTCGACGCGCGCCCCACCCCGGCACGCGGTTTCTGGTGGATGGACTACCCCGACGGCCGCTACTACGTGAAAACCGGCGACCCCATCATCGCCAAAGCCGTCGAACCCCATGCCATGGCCGCCGAAATCCACCGCCTCACCACGCTCACCCAGCGCTACCACCGCGAAGACCTGGAACACGACGAATACCTCCGCACCCGCCACTGACCCGCCGCATCGAACCAGCGCACCTTTCGGTCCCAGTCCGATTCCCGCGCCGCATAACAGCTGTCACATATCCAATGCACGCCTCGCACAAGGCGCAACTTATGCGAAGTTCGCACTGCCTCTGTGCGACCGCAAATCATCGACTGGCGCAATGGCGGTCGCCGTCGACGCCCGCGCCACGGTGCGAAGTCGACGCGTCTCGCCCAGCCATGCCCACGCCGAGGGCGCGACCTGTGCGTAGGCTCGACACTCGAACGGTCCACCACCTCAGCCGACGGCAGTTGCGGTCCCGAACACGCCCGCCAAGCAGTACTCGGCGAATCCGGCACACGCTTGTCACACACCCAGTAAGCACTTCGCGAAAGCTATAACTGCGCAAAGCTATAAGTGCCTGTGCCTGTGCCTGTGCCTGTGCCTGTGCCTGTGCCTGTTGCGGAATTGTGGCGGATTCTGGCCGTGACGCAGGTCATGCCGCTGCTTCGACCGCTGCCGTGCAATCATGTTCAGCCGAAGGTGGTTCGATCCCCCCGGGTATCACATCGAGGTAGCGGAATAACCGCCCGGCAGCACATTCGGCACCGGCCTCATCAGCTTCTGCGAGGCACTCACTCGATAAGTGACAACGCCAGAATCCCGGCGAATCGAAACCGCCACCGCAGGTCCAGAATTCGATGCGCTCCAGCCAGATCGCGCGTACCTCCAGCCCTCCGGAGGGTGATTCCATCCCCCGAGTGTGACATCGAGGTAGCGGAATAACCGCCCGGCAGCACATTCGGCAGCGGCCTCATCAGCTTCTGCGAGGCACTCACTCGATAAGTGACAACGCCAGAGTCCCGGCGAATCGAAACCGCCGTCGCAGGTTCAAAATTTGATGCGCTCCAGCCAGGTCGCGAGTACGTCCAGGTCTCCGGAGGTCGCCAGCGTCGAGCTGTCGGCTGGGAGCCGGCGCAGCAACAGCAGGTACAGATCCACGGCGGTGCCGTGGACTGTCAACGAGGCTGGTGTCTGGTTGTCGGTCGTGGTGATCGTGTCGCCGGATCGGAGAACTGTCCAGGTGTTATCGGTATCGGTGGCGTGCAGGCGCAGGCTGGCGCCCTCGTCGAGCGGGGTCTCGAAGCGTGGGCCCAACTCGACGATCTCGAGAAACTCCGACAGTCCATCTGCGCCGAGTTCGGGAGCGATGGCCACCTCGTGGTTCAAGGCGAGCAGGGCATCGGCGCGGTGCGCGGTCGCCTCGTGCAGGCGGCGGCGCACCCACCATTCGGCCGGGCGCGGAGAACCGAACGGCGTCCAGACCGGGACATCGGAACCCACTGTGTCGATGTTGTCGATCACCGCTCGGGCACCGGCTCGAAGCCACCCGTCGACCTCGTCCAGGTCACGTGGCCGACGGTAATCGGGAACCTGCTGGAACTCCAGGAATTCGGTGGCCCGGTCGGCGATCATCGCTGCGGCCCAACGGTTTCCACCGCCGACGTGCGCGATCAGATTCGACAGGGTCCAGTCCGGGCAGGTCGGTATCGGCGTCTTCGGGTCGGCGGACTGGTACAGGTCGGCTAGCCGATCGGTCTCGTCCAGGAATGCTTTGCGCAGAGCCGTCGTGTCGAGCGAGGTCACGAATTCGACTCTAACCTCGACTCGATGGGCACGGCGATTCCAGCAGACCGTGAGGTCGTCACCCAATCCAGCATCGAACGATCGCAGCGAACTCGGCGCGGTACAGACCATCCAGGGCGACACTCCCCCTGGCCGCCCAGCGAAAGCCTTTGCCGCCAGCCGTGAAACAGGTCGCGCCCAGCCCCCGACAAGTGCCGGGGCAGGTTCACGCGGAACCGCCACCGCCAGACCTCGGCCCGGCACCATTGGTCGAACCGACCGCGCCATTCAGCGAACTCAGCGCGGTACAGACCATCCAGGGCGACACTCCCCCTGGCCGCCCAGCGAAAGCCTTTGCCGCCAGCCGTGAAACAGGTCGCGCCCGGCCCCGACAAGTGCCGGGGCAGGTTCACGCGGAACCGGCACCGCCAGACCTCGGTCCGGCACCGTTGGTCGAACCGACCGTGCCATTCGCGGAGTTGGCCAGCACATCCTGGGACGGGCTCACCGCCTCGCCACCCGCGGTCAACAAGCCCGCGCGCTCCACGACATCCGGCCCGTCACCGTCGGCCGGCTTCGTGGCCACGTCCCTGGCCGCCTCGATACCGCCGACCGTGCGCAGCGGCACTTCCTTCCAGAACAGCACCAGGATCAGCGCGAGCAGCGCCATACCGGTCACCGACAGGAATACCGTCGACATCGATTCCGCGAAACCGACCTTGAACGGCCGCGCCAGCTCCGGACTGAGCTGCTGCACAATCGAACTGTCCTTCAGTACCCCACCGGCGGCCGACGTATCCTGCGCGAGCAGACCTTTCGCGAGCGCGGCATCAGCGGGATTGCTGCTGTGCGCGGCCTCGACCACGGCGTGCTGGAACGCGGGATCCGTGGCAGCGGACTTCATCTCGGTGGAGATATTCGGCGTCAACTGCGCGAAGAGGATCGACAGGAATACCGCGACACCCATCGTGCCGCCGATCTGGCGGAAGAACGTGGCCGCAGCGGTGGAGACGCCCATATCCTTGGGCGGCAACGCATTCTGCACCGCTATGGTGAGCGGCTGCATGAGATTGCCGAGTCCGAATCCGGTGCAGGCCATGAAGATCATCGCGACCCACAGTGGGCTGTCGGCATTCACGAAGTGCAGGAGGAACAGGCCGAGCGTCAACATGCTCGCGCCGATGAGCGGGAAGATCCGGTAACGACCGGTACGCGAGATCAGCTGGCCGGATACGACCGAGCCGGTCATCATCCCGAGCACCATCGGCAGCATCTGCAGACCCGCCAGCGTCGGGCTGGATCCACGCACCACCTGCAGGTACTGCGGCAGCAGCGAAATGCCGCCGAACATCGCCGAGCCGACCACGACCGAGATCACTACGCCGAGCGCGAAGGTCTTATTGGCGAACATCCGCAGCGGAATCAGCGCCTTATCCTTCATCGACTTCTCGACCAGCACGAACCCGATGACACCGAGCAGCCCGATCACGTAGCAGAGGATGGATCGTCCACTGCCCCAACCCCATTCGCGCCCTTGCTCGGCAACGACGAGCAGCGGCACCAGTCCGATCGCCAGCACCAGCACACCCCACCAGTCGACCCGGTCGGTGGAATGTGGCCGCTTCGGCAGCTTGAGCACCTTGGACACGACGCCGAGCGCGATCAGGCCGATCGGCACGTTGACGAGGAAGACCCAGCGCCAGCCGCTGATCCCGAGGATGCTGTCCTGTCCGGCCAGCACGCCGCCGAGCACCGGGCCGATCACGCTGGAGGTGCCGAATACCGCGAGGAAGTAGCCCTGGTACTTGGCGCGTTCGCGGGGGCTGACGATATCGCCGAGGATGGTCAGCGCCAGTGACATCAGACCGCCCGCACCGAGTCCCTGGAATGCGCGGAACGCCGCGAGCTCGTACATCGACTGCGCCATCGTGCACAGCAGCGAACCGACCACGAAGATCGAAATCGCCGCCATGAAGAAGGGCTTGCGGCCGAACATATCGGACAACTTGCCGTACAGCGGTGTCGCGAGCGTCGCGGTGATCAGGTAGGCGGTGGTCGCCCAGGCCTGCATCGAATAGCCGTCGAGATCGTCGGCGATGGTGCGGATCGCGGTGGAGACGATCGTCTGGTCCAATGCCGCGAGCAGCATGCCGAGCAGCAGACCACTCATGATGGTCAGGATCTGTCTGTGGGTGAAACCCGTGGGCTCCGCCACGGTGGCCGGTGCGGTCACGAATCGTTCTCCGTCTCGAGGTCGAATTGGTGCTGGTCCTGGCGGATGGCCGCGATCATCGCGGGCTTGGCCCGCTCGAAGTCGTCGACGAACTGACGCAGCAGATCGGCGAATGCGGCACGGTCCTGCGGCGCCCAGGCCGCCATCACCCTGGTCAGGTTCTCGCGCCTGCGCCTGCGTATCCGCTCGGCGGTCTCGCGGCCCCGCTCGGTGACGACGAGCACGGTGGCGCGGCCGTCGTTGCGATCGGCCTGCCTTTCCACCAAATGTCGGTCGACGAGGTGTGCGACGTGCCGACTGACCGTCGACGCATCCGAATGCACCGCCTCCGCGAGTGCGCCCGAGCGCATCGGTCCGTCGCAGAGCAGCCGGAACAGGACCGCGAAGGCCGCTGGATCCACGCCGTCCCTACTCCGCATTTGCGCGGCGGTCCGCTCGCGGATCCGTTGCAGCCGGGTGAGCTGCATCGCGATCGCGTCGACCGACCGCTCGTCCTCGTCCACTCGACCCCTCACCTTTACTTGCGTCAATCAATTAGTTGCGTGATACAAGTATGTGTGTCGGCCAACGGTTAGGGCAAGTGAATAACCGGCCTTTACCGGCCCTTGAACTCCGGGGCTCGCTTCTCGAACACCGACTGGATGGCCTCGGTCAGATCCTCGGACGGCAGGAATGCGGAGTTCCACGCCGAGACGTAGCGCAGCCCGGCAGCAACCTGATCCTTGGTGCGCTGTTCGAGCACATCCTTGGCGCCCTGCACCACCAGCGGCGGATTCGCGGCGATCTCGCGCGCGATGGCGTGCGCCGCTTCCAGCGTTGCCTGCTGATCGGCGAATACATCGTTGACCAGGCCGATCTTCTCCGCACGCGCCGCGTCGATGTCCTTACCGGTGTAGGCGAGTTCGCGCAGATGCCCCTCGCCGATAATGCCGGGCAGTCGGTGCAGCGAGCCGATATCCGCGACGATCGCGACCTTCGCCTCACGCAGGCTGAACTTCGCATCCGCACTCGCGTAGCGGATATCCGCGGCGGCGATCAGGTCCAGCCCGCCACCGATGCACCAGCCGGAGACCGCGGCGATGACCGGCTTACGGCAATCGGCCACCGCGGTCACCGAGGCCTGCATCCGGCGCACCTCGTAGAGGAAGTCGGTACGCGGCGCGGCCAGTGCCCGATCCGCCATCAGCGGTCCGAAGGTCCCGGCCATCGCTGGCAGGTCGAGTCCGTAGGAGAAATGTTTCCCGGAACCGGTGAGCACAATCGCACGAACCTCGGGATCGGCATCCAGTTCGCCGAAGATCTCCGGCAGCTCCCGCCAGAAATCCGGACCCATGGCATTGCCCTTGCCGGGGCCGGTCAGCGTGACCTGCGCGATGTGATCCTTGGTTTCAACGGTGAAAGCCTGCCAATCAGTCATTCGTATAGCGTAAAGCAGAAGTGCCCAGGCCAGCAGACCAGTCCGTGCTGCGCGCAAATGCTGTGCAAAGCCGGTGCGCCGCAGTGGTTCTCCCGTCCGACTATCCGACCACTGACTGAGAAGTAAACCGGCACACTGCCCGCAATCGCTCTACTCTGGTTCCATGCGCAGGTCGCTTCCACCAGTCGCATGCCGGGTCGCAGATACCCTGATCGCCCGCGGCCACCACGGTGTCATCGTCACTCAGCCCGCCCCCACGCCCACCGCCGCCGATGCCGCACGGGCACTCGGCGTCGATGTTGGCGCCATCACGAAATCACTGGTGTTCCTCTTGGACGACGATCCGGTGCTGCTGCTGGTTTCCGGCGCACACCAAGTCGATCTCGGGCGCACCGGCGAGCGGCTGGAAGGCAGACTCACCCGCGCACCCGCCGAGATGGTGCAGCAGGTGACCGGTCAGGCCATCGGCGGCATCGCACCGGTCGGCCATCCCACCAACCTGCCGACCTGGGTGGATAACGCGCTGTCCACGCACCAGGAGGTCTGGGCCGCGGGCGGACATCCGAATACCCTGTTCCGCACCTCGTTTCGCGAACTCGTACGCATCACCGCCGGGCTTCCGATCGATGTGGATTGAACGCCACACCGAAACCCGGCGTAGGTTCGTTTATGTGAGCGAGTGGAGCGAGAGAACCATCAACACAGCCCCAACGGTCGCCGCGGAGCCGAGCGCTAGCGAGGCGCAGCTGTGACCGATGCTCAACCCCCCGCCACGGACATCCAGATTCCCGATGATCTGAGCGGTATCACCGCCGAGCTGTACCGCGCCTCCATGCGGCACTATCCGGCGGGCGTCACCGTTGTCACGCTGGGCTCCGCGAACGGCCCGGTCGGCTTCACCGCGACCTCCTTCGCATCGCTATCCCTCGAGCCTCCGCTGGTCTCCTTCAATATCGCCCACACTTCGTCGAGCCTGACGGCGTTGCGGGCAGCCGACTCCGTGGTGGTCCATTTCCTCGGCGAACATCAGCACGAGCTGGCCAAGCGCTTCGCCCGCACCGCCGATCAACGCTTCACCGATCGCTCCCTGTGGACCACGCTGGACACCGGCGAACCCGTGCTGCACGGCACACCCATCTGGATCCGCGCCACCATCCAACAGCTGATCCCCATCGGCGATCACACCTTCGTCGTCGGCCTGGTCACCCGGGTCCACGACAGAACCGACGAACAGCCGAGCGCCGCTCCGCTGCTCTACTACCGCGGCCGCTACTACCGCCCGACTTCGCTCGAAGACTGAGCACGGCCGGGCGTATTCGCCTGCGCGGCAACGCTATAGCTCGAGCGATGAGCCGCTGCGGACCTCGATGTGGAAGGTGTCGCCCGCGCCCATATCCAGCGAGGATGACGTGGTCGATTCCGGGCTCGGCTCGGCTTGGCTGGATTCCTCGGATGGTGGATCAGTGGTCGTATCCGAGGTGCTCGTTGTGTACGGACCATGCGTCGGCGCGGTCGTGTCGTGGATCGAAGTCGGCGTCGCGGACGGTGCCACATACGGCGCATGCTGCGGCGAGGAACCGTCGGTCGTTGTACCGGCGGTGAAAGTCGTACCCCCGGACCACGGACTCACATATGGCGCGTGCTGCGTGGTTGTGCTCTCCGACTGATCGTTGCTGCCCGACGTTTCGGTCTGTTGTGAACCGTCGTACAACGCCTTGTAATTGCGCGCCGGTCCGAAAGCCGTGGTGGTGAGCTGCTCGGCCAGCTTCTTCGTATCCTTGGCATCGAAGCCGAGTTTGTTGAGCGCACCCTGGATTGCCCCGCTGAGTGCGCCGCGCTCGCCCGAGGTGACCAGTCGGTCGATGTCATAGCCGTCGCGGGTTCCGGCTTCGATGGCCATGGTCTGGCGCAGGAATTCCATTGCGGTGCTGGTCGATGCGCCGGTGGCGGCCTTGATGACGGTCTGGGTGAGGATCTGCTGGATCAGCTTGCGCAGCGCCTGCGTGATGGCGGCGCGGATCGCGACCTGCATCGCCGCAGCCTCGGCAGTACTCGCGCCGAGAGTCGGCACCGCCGCCGCGGCGGCCGCTGCCAACTGAATGGCGGTGTAGATCAGCATCGAGATGATGTACAGCTTGATGGCCAGAATCAGCGATGCGTAGATCCGCAGCGCCAGTGCGATATCGCGGAGCAGATCGGTGAGCGTCTCGATCGCCGCCATCGTCTGCTGCCGGTAGCGTTCGATCGCGTCGTGGGTCTCGCCCTCGATATGGCCAAGGGCCTGTTGGAATTTGGTATCGATCCTGCCGGAGTACTTTTCCAGCGTGTTCGCCATCTTCTCGGCCTTATTGCCCAAACTGAACAGCTTGGTCTCATCGGCTTTCGGCCAGCGATAGACGACGACCGCCGCCACCGGCTCCAGCGCCGACGGTATCTGCAACCCCATGCGGCTACCCCTTGCCGTTCTCGTCGAGCAGGCCGGTGATCTTCTCGACGGCCGATTCGAAGTCCCCATCGGTCGTCGTCACGGCGTCCGCGACAGCGGTGAACCGTGTTCGCAGCGAATCGAGCAGGCTGACCACACCGTCCAGCATCTCGGTCGCATCCTCGGTCGGGCCGAGGAAATTCTGCAGAAAGGCCTGACCGAATTCGTCATCGCCGATACCGTCGCCGTCCGCGCGCAGCGCGCTGGTGAATTCGGCCACCTCGGCGGCGAATTCGGTGCCGAGCGACCCGATTTCGGTCGCGATCGAACGGAACTGCTCCGGATCGAGCCGGAAGTCGCCGTCGCCCATGACCTACCAGCCCTTCCAGTGCGGGCCCTCGTCGTCCGGATCCTCGTCCAGCCGTCGGGGAAGCTCGATCTGCGGCTCTGGTTCGGGTTCGGGCGGCGGCGGAGGCAGGATATTTCCGCCGGGTCGGGCGATCATCGGTAGTTCGCCGAACGGATCCTCGGGCAATCCGACCTCGGACACCGCCGCGAGTACCGGCGCCAGGCGCGCGTCGAGCTGTTCCTTGGCGGCTCGAGCCGCGGCCTGCGCCGCCTCGGTCATCGCCGCGCCGAGCCGCTCCGGAGTCGAGCGCTTGAATGCCTCCGGCGCCACCCACACATCCAGCGGAATGCCCGCCGAATTCGCCGTCACCCGAACAAGCTGATCCTGTGACCAGCCCTGCACGGTCAGGTTCGCAAGCTCCGATTTCGCCGCGCCGAACTGCTCCAACTGCCGCTCGTAGACATCGGTCATCTGGTCGACTCGGCCGCGCATCCCGTCCGTCCAGGACTGGAGCGCGTCCCGCTCTGCCGAATTCATTCAGCCGCCTTCCCCGTTTCCCCGCCCCGACCGGACGAGTGCCATCACATTCCTAGACGCGAGGGCAGGAGCGTCGGTTCCGCAGGACCGCAAGTTGTTCGGTGAATTCTTCAGAGTTAAGTCCGCACGCACAGGCGGATCATGCCGACCTGGCCGAATCCGCTGGCGAGGTCGCGGATTTCATCCACTGCTCGTGGGTCAACCAATGCCGCGCGGCGGCTTCGACTCAGCGGTCGGCTCCGATCAGCCGATCACACAGGCGCGACGCCGTCGGTTGCACCGGCGCTGCGGATTCGCCCGGTCAATCAGACCGCATCCCACCCAACGCCGCGCGACATCCGAACGGTCGAATCCAATCGCCCTAACCAACAGGGCGCGACACCGTCCTTCGCGTCGGGTTACAGATCCGCCCGACCAATCAGACCGCATCCCCCAACACCGCGCGACATCCGAACGGTCGAATCCAATCGCCCTAACCAGCAGGGCGGCATCGGCCTTGGCGTCGGGCTACAGATTCGCCTGGTCCTCCAGACATATCAGCCCAACATTGCGCGAGCGGGTCCGATCATCCGATCGAGCAGGGTGCGGCACCGTCGGTAGAGCCGGGGCGAGCGAAGGGCCGGGTCTCGGGTGTCGGATTCCAAAGTCCGTCGGTGCTGGCGTAATTCCACGACGTACCCTTGTCGGCCAGGGTGGCGATGGCCTCTATCAGTCGGTCCACATCGTCGGAGCTGGTGCCGAGGCCGATGCTGGCGCGCAGCGCGCCGTCCAGGCCGAGGCGCTCGAGCAGCGGGTGGGCGCAGAATCGGCCGTCCCGGATGCCGATGCCGTGTTCGGCGGAGAGGTACGCCGCGACGTGGCCGGGGACGAACCCGTCCAGGGTGAAGGCGACAATGCCGACGGTATCCGGGCTGTCGTCCCAGATGCGCAGCAGGTTGATGCCGGGAATTGCGGACAGCCCGGCGCGCAGCCGATCGGCGAGCCGTCGCTCGTGCGCGGCAAGGGTTTCCGGATCGATCGCGCACAGCGCATCACACGCGGCGGCGAGTGCGGCCGCGCCGAGGACATTCGGCGAACCGGCCTCGTGGCGCTGCGGTGCGGCTGCCCATTCCGCATTCGTGGTGGTGACTTCGCGGACCGCACCGCCGCCCGCCAGATACGGTTCGGCCGCATCGAGCCAATCCCGACGTCCGACAAGCACTCCCGCACCGAACGGTGCGTAGAGCTTATGGCCAGAGAACGCGAGGTAGTCGATTCCGGTGGCGCGCAAGCTGATTCGACGATGCGGTGCCAGCTGCGCGGCATCTACCAGGATGCGGGCACCGCACTGATGCGCGATGGTGGCCAGCCGCTCGAGCGGCAGCACCTCACCGGTCACATTCGACGCGCCGGTCACCGCGAGCAATGCGGCAGGCTTACTGCATAATTCGGCGATCAGCTGACGGATCGTCTCCTCTACGGTCGCCGCGGCCTTGACGACGCGACGGCCGTGGCGGGTCCAAGGCAGGAAGTTCGCATGATGTTCGATATCCAGCACAACGGTGTCGCCGGGCACACAGGCGGCGAGCAGATTCAGTGCATCGGTGGTGTTGCGGGTGAACACCACGACCTGGTTGTCCGCGGCGTCGAGGAAGCGGGTGACCGAACCGCGTGCGGCCTCGTAGCACTCGGTGGAGATCCGCGAGGCGTAACCGGCGCCGCGGTGCACACTCGCGTAGTACGGCAGCAACTGCTGAACCCGATCGGTGACCTGCGCCAATGCCGGTGCGCTAGCGGCGTAGTCGAAGTTCGCGTAGCTGGTCGTTCCGCCCTGTACGAGCGGCACCTGAAGGTCGTCGCCGGAGACTCGGGCGAGGGCGGCACAACTCTGATCGATTACAGCAGGCATCACAAAATCCCATCGGCTATGGGACCCGAAATCAGGTGATCATCCGAGTCCGCGCTTGCCGCACCCAGTCGGGCTGCGGCCTGGTCGTCACCCGGAGCACCCCACCGCGGAGGAGGGTTGCCGACCAGCCAGCCGGGGCTTGACGCTGGTACTCATGACCTGAACCGAGACTGACAGATGCCCCACCGCCCTGTCAACCGCACTTAAAAATGCATACCGATGCACACCGGTAAATAAGGTTGCATTGCCTAGTGATGTGCGGTCTGATCGAGCTGTGACGCTTTCCCTGCTGCTCAGCTTTGTCGGCCTGTGCATTCTGCTGTCGATTACGCCTGGCCCGGATTCGTTCCTGGTGCTGCGATTCTCGATCGTGGACGCGCGCCCCGGCATCGCCGCGGCGATCGGCTCGGCATTGGGCGGGATCGTGTGGGCGGTAGTTGTCGCGGCTGGCGTCGCCGCACTGCTGGAACAATCAGCGACCGCCTACCGGACGCTCAAGATCATCGGCTGAATTTATTTGGTGTACTTGGGAATTCGAGCACTCGTCGAGCAGCGCAAACAGGGCACCGCCGCGGCGTCCGAACAGTCGGACGCGCAGGCCACACCCTCGATTCGCTCGGCATTCGCCGCAGGCGTCGTGTCGTGCATGTTCAACCCTAAGGTGGGACTGTTCTACCTCGCGGTGCTGCCCCAATTCCTCACCGATGTCACCTTTTCGAACACCCTCGCGCTCGGAGCCATCGAATGCTTCATCGCCGCCGTCGAGATGATCCTGCTCGCCGTGCTGGCGTCCCGGGCGGTTGCGATGTTGCGCCGCCCCAGGGTTCGCGATCGGCTCGAGCAGATCAGCGCAGCCATCCTCGCCGCGCTCGGCATCGGCACCGCGGCCTCGGCCGCGTAACGCGCCGGGTCGGTAACCGCCGACCCGGCGCCCAGCATTACGGCTGCGACTGAATCTCCTTGCGCCACAGCAATACCGACGCGACCAACGAGATGACGGAGGCGGCGGTGAGCCACCAGAAGGCCTGCCGGAATCCGGCATCCACCGGCAATCCAGCAGCGGCCGCACAGTACAGCACCACCGCGAGCAATGCCGCTCCGATCGACCCGCCGACGCGCTGCAGAATATTCACGAACGATGCCGCATCGGGCAGCTGTTCGGGTCGCACCGAGGCGTAGGCGGCGGCAACGATCGGCACCCCGGTCAACCCGGTAGCCACACCGCAGATCAACAGAAGCACCTGTACGACAAGAGGATTCATCGAAGCGTCGCCGAGTGCGAACGGCACGGTGACGGCGACCGTCACCGCACTGCCGACCACCGCGACCACACCCCCGCCGTATCGATCCGTCAACCGGCCGCCGACGGGCAGCGCGATGATGCCACCGATCCCGAAGGATACGAGCAGCAAGCCCGTCGCGATGAGACTGTCCCGATGAAGTACCTGAAAGTACAACGGCAGCAACAGCATCGACCCGAACAGCGACGCACCGGCGAAGAGGTTCGCCACATTCGCCGTCGCGAATACCGGATGCCGGAACAGTCCCACATCGAGCAGTCCCCCACCGCGCGTCGACCGTGCCACGAACAGTACGAGCGCCAGCATCCCGACAAGCACCGACACCCACACCGTCGGCGCGGAAACGCTACCTCGACTGCCGAATTCCCCAAGCCCATAGACCAAGGCCGAAAGCCCGACGCCGATCAATGCGAACCCGGTGGCATCGAATCGGCCCCCGTTACCTCTCGCATCCGCCCGCGGCAATACCCGACGGCCGAGAACGAACGCCACCAGCCCGAACGGGATATTGATCAGGAACAACCATTCCCAATCCAGATTCGCCAGCATGACACCACCGATGGTCGGCCCGATCGCGGGCGCGGCGACCACCGCGATGCCGACCACACTCATCACCCGACCAAGCCGCTGCGGCCCCGCAGCCTGACCCAGCAGCGTCTGCCCCGCCGGCACCAATAGCCCCGCGGTCAGCCCCTGCGCGATCCGAAAACCAATGAGCCAGCCGATATTCGGAGCCAGCGCACACAGTCCGGAGGTCACCGTGAACCCGGCGAGCGCGGTCAACCAGATCCGGTCCATTCCGAATTGCCGCCCCAGCCAACCGCACAGCGGCAGGGTGACGGCGAGTGCGAGCAGATAGCCGCTCGCGATCCACTGGGCACTGTCCAGTGCCGCACCGAGATCCGTCGCGATGGTGTTCAGCCCGATATTCACCAGCGACGTGTCCAACATGCTCATGACGGCGCCGAAGACCACGACACCGGCCACCCGCCACACCCGCGCGGGAATGGGTTCGAGTACCGGCACGGTGGCGGCGACGGCCGTTCGAGTATCCGACATGGGGATCCTCCGCAATTTGTAGACAACCTAGATTGCGGAGGTTATCAACAATCTAGTGAGTCAACAATAGATACAATTACCGAATGCCCGCTGACCACATTCACCCTCGCGGCCTGCTCCGCTTCCCGACCTACGCGCTCGGCAAGCTGCACAAGGCCGTGCACGCCGAGATGGGCACGTCATTGCGCGAACACTGGGTGCTGGTCTGTCTGGAGGAGTTCGACGATCTGTCCCAGCAGCAGGTCTCCACCGCGCTCGGCATCGACCGCAGCGAAGTGGTCCGGCTGATCGATGGCCTGGAGGAGGCCGGATTCGTCATCCGCACCCGCGATTCAACCGACCGACGCAAATACCGGCTGTCCATTACCCAGTCCGGACGCACCGAGCGCCGCAAGACCGATGAGCTCATCGAAAAGGCCGCCGAGCGGGTGCTGTACCGCCTCGACGAGGACGAGCGGCGCACCCTGCACCGCCTAGCGCTGAAGGCGCTCGGCGAAGAGGTCTGAGGCGAAACCGCAGGTACCGTGGACAGTTGGTCACCATGGCGTTTGCCCACTGGTAACCCTGCTGTGAAACAACAACGAGGAAGCGCTTGGCAGGTCGATGAGAGGTGGGCAGGACGTGATGCTGCGGCCGCAGGTCGACACCGCGGGCCCGGTGAACGGGGTCCGCACACCCGATCCCTTGCTGCGCGGCGCCCGCGCACCGCAGGTCAGGACCCTTGTCGACATCCTGAACAGCACCGCGGCGGCCCATCCGGATGCACCCGCGATCGACGACGGTCGCGTGGTGCTCGGCTACACCGAATTGCTGACCGAAATCGATGCCGGAGTCGTGCGCTTGACCGCGGCGGGTGTGCGCCCCGGCGACCGTGTCGGCGTGCGCATGCCGTCCGGCACACATGAGCTTTACGTCACTATTCTGGCCATTCTGTTCGCCGGTGCGGCCTACGTCCCGGTGGACGCCGACGATCCGGAGGAGCGCGCTCGACTCGTCTTCGATGAGGCTCGCGTCACCGCGATCGTGACCGCGGCAGGCATCGAACCGACGGCCGTCGAACGGACCGAGTCCGCCGATGTCTCGACCCTTCGCCCTACCCCGGCCGACGACGCGTGGATCATCTTCACCTCCGGATCCACCGGCACCCCGAAGGGCGTCGCCGTCACTCACCGCAATGCGGCCGCCTTCGTCGACGCGGAAGCGCGCCTGTTCCTGCGGGATGCCCCAATCGGGCCGGGTGACCGGGTCCTGGCCGGACTATCGGTCGCCTTCGACGCCTCCTGCGAGGAAATGTGGCTGGCCTGGCGCAACGGTGCCTGTCTGGTGCCCGCACCGCGTGCCCTGGTCCGCACCGGCGCGGATCTCGGCCCCTGGCTGGTCCGTCACGAAATCAGCATCGTCTCGACGGTTCCCACACTGGCCGCGACCTGGCCCGCCGAAGCGCTGGAGCCGGTCCGGCTGCTGATCTTCGGCGGCGAGGCGGTACCACCCGAACTCGCCGAACGTCTTGCCGGAAGCCCCGCGGCGCGAGCGACGGGCCCGGAGGAGGTAGCGGAGCGTGACCACGTAGGGCCCCGCGAACGCCGCGAATCAGATACCGAACGCGAGGTCTGGAATACCTACGGCCCCACCGAGGCGACGGTGGTCGCCTGTGCGGCGCTGCTCGACGGCAGCTTCCCGGTCCGGATCGGGCTGCCGCTGGACGGCTGGGATCTGGCGGTCATCGATGCCACTGGAAATCCAGTGGATGAGGGCGAATCCGGTGAACTCGTCATCGGCGGCGTCGGCATGGCCCGCTACCTGGATCCGGCCAAAGACGCCGAAAAATATGCTGCCCTCCCGTCACTCGGCTGGGAGCGCGCCTACCGCAGTGGCGATCTGGTGCGCAAGGACAGCGCTGGTCTGATCTTCCTCGGCCGCGCCGACGACCAGATCAAAATCGGCGGCCGACGCATCGAACTCGGCGAACTCGACAATGCCCTGCAGCACCTACCCGGCGTCACCGGCGCCGCAGCCGCCATCCGAACCACCAAGGCGGGCAATAAGATCCTCGTCGGCTACCTGACCGGCACCGCACCCGAATTCGACCCGAAGGCCGCCAGAGCCCAACTCGCCGAACAGCTTCCAGCGCCGCTGGTCCCCAGACTCGCCATCGTCCCCGATCTGCCGACCCGCACCTCGGGCAAGGTCGACCGCGACGCCCTACCGTGGCCGCTGCCGAACACCCCTGAAACCGACACCGCGAGCGGCGAACTCACCGAAACCGAGCAATGGATTGCCGGACTGTGGGATTCGATTCTGGGTGCCGAGGCAAACGGCCCGGATACCGACTTCTTCGATCTGGGCGGTGGCTCGCTCTCGGCGGCGCAACTGGTAACCGCACTGCGCGAACGTTATCCGCGCATCACCGTCGCCGATCTCTACGACCATCCGCGCCTCGGCGCGCTGGCCGAATTGCTCGACGAGACCGCACCGAGCGCAGCCGTCGAGGAACGCATCGTGCGCCCGACACCGCTGGGCGCCCAGTGGGCCCAGGTGCTGGCCACCATTCCGCTCACCACGCTCACCGGACTACAGTGGCTCACCTGGTTGGCCGTTGTCGGCAATATCGCGGGCTGGTCCGGCTCGCTGCC
The DNA here is from genome assembly GCF_044457245.1 of Nocardia sp. NPDC050630. Taxonomy (NCBI): domain Bacteria; kingdom Bacillati; phylum Actinomycetota; class Actinomycetes; order Mycobacteriales; family Nocardiaceae; genus Nocardia; species Nocardia sp. NPDC050630. Next base: position 176,027 of record NZ_JBITGN010000017.1, on the reverse strand, counting down.
CTGGCTGCCGCAACTGTCCTGGTGGTGGACGTTGGCCGCCTTCCTGATCTTCATCTCGCCGCCCGGTCGCATGGTGATCTGCGCCTCGGGCGCTCGGATTCTGCTGCGCGGCGTGCGGCCCGGCAGTTACCCACGCGGCGGACCGGAGCACCTGCGACTGTGGGCGGCGGTCCGGCTCTCGGAGGCCAGCGGCGCGGAGAGCCTCTCCGGTGCACCGTGGATGGTGCCGTTCGCACGGGCACTCGGCGCGAAGATCGGCAAGGGCGTCGATCTGCACACCCTGCCGCCGGTCACCGGCATGCTCGAACTCGGCGACGGCTGCAGTGTTGAGCCCGAGGTCGACCTGTCCGGCTACTGGATCGATGGCGATGTGGTGCATATCGGCCCGATCGCCATCGGTGCGGGCGCGGTAGTGGGTGCGCGCTCGATCCTATTGCCGGGCAGCAAAATCGGTAGAAGTGCCGAGATCGCGGCCGGTTCGTCGGTATCGGGCAAGGTGAAGGCCGAGCAGGAGTGGGCCGGTTCGCCCGCCGCGAAAGTCGGCAAAGCCCAGCATCGTTGGCCGGATCACACGCCCCCGCGGGCCGCGCACTGGGTCTCGATTTTCGGCGTGACCTCGATGGCATTGGCCGCCATGCCCATTCTCGGTCTGGCCGCGGGCGGCGCTTTCATCGCCTGGTTCATCCGCGATGCTCGCACACTCGCGGGTGCGCTCGGCGAGGGTTTCGCCATCCTGCCCGTCGCAACGCTGCTCAGCCTTGTGGTGTACGCGGTGGCCACGGTCATCGCGGTCCGGCTGCTCAGCATCGGGCTCACCGAAGGCCACCATCCGGTCCGCAGCCGGGTCGGCTGGCAGGCCTGGGCCACCGAGCGGCTGCTGGATTCGGCGCGCACCTTCCTGTTCCCGCTCTACGCCAGCCTGCTGACCCCGATGTGGCTGCGCCTGCTCGGTGCGAAGGTCGGTAAGAGCGTCGAGGCGTCCACGGTGCTGCTGCTGCCGAAATTCACCACGGTCGCCGACGGCGCGTTCCTCGCCGACGACACCATGATCGCCAGCTACGAACTCGGCGGCGGCTGGCTGCACATTGGCGATGCGAAGGTCGGCAAGCGCGCCTTCCTCGGCAATTCCGGTATGACCGCACCCGGTCGTCGGGTGCCGAAAAACGGGCTGGTCGCGGTGCTCTCGGCCGCACCGTCCAAGGCCAAGGCCGGTTCGTCGTGGCTCGGCAGCCCACCGGTGCGACTGCGCCGTGCCTCCGGAACCGCGGATACCGAACGCACCTTCGATCCGCCGCTGCGGCTGAAGGTATTCCGCGGCATCGTGGAAACCTGCCGACTTCTCCCGGTGCTGGTGACCTTCGCCATCGGCCTCGGCGTGCTGTTCACCCTGGCTTGGATCGCGGAATCGGCCGGATACCTGGTCGCCGGGCTGCTCTGCGGTGTGGTGCTGATGGCCGCAGGTGCGATCGCGGGTGCGAGTGCGGTCACCGCGAAGTGGTTATTGGTCGGGCGAATTCGCGCCGAGGAGCATCCGCTGTGGAGTTCGTTCGTATGGCGCAACGAGGTTGCCGACACCTTCGTCGAAACAGTTGCCGCGCCATGGTTCGCCCGCGCCGCGACCGGTACCCCCGTACTGAATCTGTGGCTTCGTGGACTCGGCGCGAAGATCGGCCGCGGGGTATGGTGCGAATCCTATTGGCTACCGGAGGCGGACCTGGTGACACTCGGCGACGGCGCGACCGTGGAACGTGGCTGTGTGGTGCAAACCCACCTATTCCACGATCGAATCATGGCCATGGACACCGTGACCCTCGACGCGGGCGCGACCCTCGGGCCGCACTGCGTCGCCCTGCCCGCCGCGAGCATCGGCGCTGGCGCGACCATCGGCCCTGCCTCGCTGGTCATGCGCGGTGACACCGTGCCCCCGTCCACCCGCTGGTGGGGCAATCCGATCGCGCCGTGGTCCGGTGCGGCACCGAGTGCGAGCGAGGCCGGAGCGGCCAACTGATGCCGGGCAAGTTCTACGAAGAGCCCATCGACGAATACCTACCGCAGAACGGAAATCGCGGCTATCGGGTCTCGCGGTACGAACTGGAGCTGACCTACAAGGTCGCCAGCAACCGGCTGGCGGGCCGAGCCGAGATAACCGCGGTGACCACCACCGTCCGGGAACGTTTCGCATTCGATCTGTCCCAGTCGCTCACCGTCGCCAAGATCTTCGTCAATGGGAGCAAGGCCGCGAAATACACCCATCAGCACGGCAAACTCGTGATCACCCCGCAGCAGCGGATTCCGGCGGGCGGGGTGCTCGGCCTGGTCATCCAATACGCCGGGATTCCGAAGCCGGTGCGCGGGCCGTGGGGGGAGGTCGGCTGGGAGGAACTGACCGAGGGCGCGCTGGTCGCCAGTCAGCCCAACGGCGCCGCGTCCTGGTTCCCCTGTGACGATCACCCGAGTTCCAAAGCCAGCTACCGGATTTCGATCACCACCGACACCCCGTACTACGCGCTGGCCAACGGCACCCTGCTGCGCAAGCAGACCAAGGCCAGCCAGACCACCTGGGTCTACGAACAGTCCGAACCGATGTCGAGCTATCTGGCCACCATCCAGATCGGCCCGTACCGCAAACACCGCATCGCCAGCCAGCGCGGCTCGGTGCCGATGCAGGCCGTGGTGCCGCCGCGACTGCGCGCGAATTTCGAATACGACTTCGCGCGCCAGCCGAAGATGATGGAACTGTTCACCGAGAAATTCGGCCCGTATCCGTTCGAGGGCTACACCGTCGTGATCACCGATGACGACCTCGAGATCCCGATCGAGGCCCAGGGCATTTCCGTCTTCGGCGCCAACCACTGCGACGGCCGCCGCGGCGCCGAACGCCTTGTCGCCCATGAACTCGCGCACCAGTGGTTCGGCAATAGCCTCACCATCCGGCAGTGGCGCGATATCTGGCTGCACGAAGGCTTCGCCTGCTATGCCGAGTGGATCTGGTCGGAGGCCGCGGGCGGGCCGACCGCCGATCAGCTGGCGCGCGCCGCCCGACACAATCTGTCCCGGCAACCGCAGGAGATCGTCGTCGGTGATCCGGGCCCGCGGCGCATGTTCGACGATCGCGTCTACAAGCGCGGCGCACTCACCCTGCATGCGTTGCGGTTGGAGCTCGGCGAGCTGTCCTTCTGGGATCTATTGCGCGAGTGGACGATTCGCTATCGTCACGCATCGGTGAGCACCGAGGAGTTCACCGACCTGGCCGGACATTACAGTCTGGTGCCGCTGCGCTCGCTGTGGGATGCGTGGCTGCTTTCCGAACCGCTGCCGCAATTGCCTCCGTACGGTGGGCAGGCGAATTCGACGTCGCGTTAGAAAACCAAGTAGCGCGCCGCGAGCTCTTCGACCAGCGGGTGGTCTTCGGCGACGCTGTCCAGAGCGTCCAGATCGGCCCCCACCGAGATCTCGCGCGGATCGTCCTGGTCTTGGTCCCGGATGCCGTCCTCTTCGAGCTGGCGCACTAGTTTCGCCCGCACGCGTTCCTTCAACGAATCACTCATATATGAAGCCTGCCTGAAAAACTGCTAGACCGGCGTGAGCCAGGTTCCCCACGGGGTATTTCGCAGCACCGAATAGCCGATGAGCAGCGCGAAGAACACCCACATCGTGGTGCGACTGATCCGGGGCAGTCGCATCCGCTGACCGCGCCAGGCCCGAATCGACCAGTCACCGATCCACAGCACGAAGGCCAGCACCAGCGGTAGCACGAGCAGATTGCTGTGGATCGCATCGAGAATTCGGCCGTCGGTCAGATCGTGCATGCCGCGCATGCCGCCGCAGCCGGGGCAATACATCCCGGTCAGTGCGTAGACCGGGCAGATTCCGTACGAGCCCTCGGCGTGCGGATCTCGGAAATGCAGCAGGGTCACCACTCCGATACCGACGCCCGCCGCCACCAGCGGCCACCCCATGGCGCGCAGACCGGTCCCCCTCGGCTGTTCCGGTCCTAAGGGTGCGACCGATACCGCTTGCCTCATCTCCACAAGCATCAACGGTAGCCGCGCCCGCCCCACCCCCGCCACAGCTCGGCACCGCTATTCGGTGTGCGCCGGGTAACGGGCGACTCGGGCACGGGCGATATCCAAGTAGAAACGGCTCGTGCTCATGTTTCCTCACGACGGACTATTGGCCGACCTAATTTCGGGTATCCACCCGATAGAGCCAGGATTTCCGCCACTGGGAGCGCTAGCAGTAGCAAGCACTCAGCTTGCACTGTACTGTGGCGGCAGACACAAAGGAGTGCTCACATGCTGGTCAAGTCGATGAGGACGCTGGCTGAAGTGCGCGGAGACGAACCGTTGACCGCCGCCTACCGTGCCGGACTCCGGTCCCGGACATACCGGACCGCGTCGCTCAACAAGCCCGCCGTCACACCCGAAATCATCCCGGTCACCGCCGGGGACGGGGCCAAGCTCAGGGTCCATGCCTACGGTCCCGCCGACGGCGATGTCATCGTCTTGATCCACGGCTGGAGCTGCTGCATCGAGTACTGGAATCCGCAGATCAACGCCTTCGCCGACCGCTACCGTGTGCTCGCCTACGATCAGCGCGGCCATGGCGAGAGCACCCTCGGCAGCACCGGCCCGGGCGCGCAGACGCTGGCCGACGACCTCGAAACCGTGCTGGAGGCCGCGCTCCCGCCCGGCAAGCGCGCCGTCCTCGTCGGGCACAGTATGGGCGGAATCACCTTGCAGGCGTGGGCATCTCGCTACCCGGAACAGGTCGCACGGCGTGCCTGCGCCGTGGTCATGGCCAACACCGCGGCCAGCGATATCCGGTACGAAACCGATCTGCTGCCACTGTTCAACAAGCCGCTCATGGTGGCCAATCGACCGCTGACCGTACTCGGGGCCAGCGTCCGTTTGCCGCTCGTCATCGCGGAAACCGCACTCAGCGCGCCGATTCCGCTGCCGGGCGGCTGGCCGGTCAGCGCGGTCTTCAAGGCCAGGGTGATGTCCAAGCCCGCCACCCGTGACGAGGTGGACTTCGCGCTCGGCATCATCCGCTCCTGTCGTCCGCTCACCCGAGGCTTACACGCCGCCGCCCTCGCGGGCTTGGACCTCGGCGATGCCGCGAAGCACCTGACGGTGCCGACCACGGTCATCGCGGGCGCGCAGGATCACCTGCTGCCCGAGCGCATGTCCCGCCCGATCGTCGCAGCCTTGTCCGAAACGGGTCATCTCGCCGACTACCAGGTCTGGCCCACTGGGCACCTCGGCAATATCGAGGCCGCCGACCGCTTCAACACCCTGCTCGCCGACGTGGTCCAGCGCGCCAACCCCCGCACGGCCGCCGCGGGCTGAACCTCTGATGGGGCTGGTCAACGGCGCCCAGCCTCAGCAGAAATTCCGCCACCCGCGACCGCGGTGACGCGCTCGCCGCCAACGCCGCGCGGACCTCGCCCCCGACCCGGAATTCATCCTCGCCGGAAACGAACGCGCGAACGAAATCGCCAACCCTCCATGAAGTCCGCGCCACGATGGAGACCGACTACTGACCAGCTGGTAGGCGGCGGTTTAATGCGCGGCCCCGGGGTATTCGCGCCACATGACGACCGAATCAGAGCCGGATCGGATCACGGATCCGTGGGGAGCGCGCACGCCGTATCGGCGCGGCGGTGTGTGGCCGCCGCGGCTGGACATGCAACTGGCCGAGGGAGTCGAGGCCGCAGATGTGGACCGGTGGGTGCCTTCGGCCTCGGTCTTGCATTCCAACGGCGACGCTTTCGATATCGCGGTGCGCGATGACCGGATCGTCGGTGTGCGCGGCCGCATCGGGGATCGTGTCAACCACGGTCGGCTCGATCCGAAAGATCTGTACGGCTGGCAGGCTACCGCTGCCCCGGATCGGCTCACTACCCCGCTGATTCGGGACGGGGACCGATTGCGGCCATGTGATTGGGACACCGCGATGAACTGGATCGTCTCGCGCACAAGGGAATTGCTCGACGCGCACGGCCCGGAATCGATCGGCTTCTATACCAGTGGCCAATTGTTTCTGGAGGAGTACTACACCCTCGCGGTGGTCGCCCGCGGCGGCATCGGCACCAATCACCTCGACGGCAATACCCGGCTGTGCACCGCGACGGCCGCCGAGAGCCTCAAGCAATCCTTCGGCTGTGACGGTCAGCCCGGTTCCTACACCGATATCGACCACGCCGATGTAATCGCCCTCTACGGCCACAATGTCGCCGAAACGCAGGGCGTGCTGTGGTCGAGAATGCTGGACCGCCTCGCCGGTCCGCAACCACCCGCGCTGATCTGCGTCGATCCCCGACCGACTCCTGTCGCCCAGCATGCCACCGTCCATCTCGCGCCGCTGCCCGGCACCAACGTCGCGGTGATGAATGCGCTGCTGCACGAACTCATCGCCAACGACTGGATCGACCGCGACTACATCGCGGCACATACGGTCGGTTTCGAAGATCTTGCCGCGGCCGTATCCGACTGGACCCCGCAGCGTGCCGCCGAGGTGTGCGGCATCCACGCCGACGATCTGCGGCACGCGGCACACCTGCTCGGCACGGCCGAACACCTGGTCTCGACCGTGCTGCAGGGCTTCTACCAAGCCCACCAGGCCACCGCGGCCGCGGTGCAGGTCAACAACGTTCATCTGCTGCGCGGCATGCTGGGCCGACCGGGCTGCGGTGTGCTGCAGATGAACGGGCAGCCGACGGCCCAGAACACCCGCGAATGCGGCGCGGACGGCGATATCGCCGGATTCCGCAATTGGTCCAATGAAACCCACGTCGCCGAACTCGCGCGGCTGTGGAATGTCGATACCGACCGGCTGTCCCACGACAGTCCGCCGACCGATGCGATGCAGATGATCCAACTCGCCGAATCCGGCGACCTGCGGATGTTGTGGGTCTCGGCGACGAATCCCGCAGTGTCCCTGCCGGAACTGGCCCGCATCCGACGAATCCTCGCACAGGACAGTCTTTTTCTCGTCGTCCAGGATATCTTCGCGACCGAGACAACCGAACTCGCCGACGTGGTACTGCCCGCGGCGGCATGGGGTGAGAAGACCGGGACGTTCACCAATGCCGACCGCACCGTCCACATCAGCGAGCAAGCGGTCCAGCCGCCCGGAACGGCCAAATCCGATCTGGAGATCTTCCTCGATTTCGCGCGCCGCATGGACCTGCGCGACCGCGACAACGCACCCCTGCCGCCATGGCACGATCCGGAATCGGCATTCCGCGCCTGGCAGCAGTGCAGCGCGGACCGCCCCTGCGACTACCGCGGCATCACCTACCAACGGCTACGCGACGGCGGCATCCAATGGCCGTGCCCACCCGATCGACCCGACGGCACCGAACGCCTTTACCAGGATGGGCGCTTCTACGCGGCACCGGATTACTGCGAGAACTACGGCAAAGACCTGGTCACCGGTGATCCGTGGGACGAAGACCGGTACCGGGACTTCAACCCCGACGGCAAGGCCATGATCAAACCTGCCCCGTATCTGCCGCCGCCGGAAGGGCCTTCACCTGAATATCCGCTCGCCCTGATCACCGGTCGCACCATCTATCACTTCCACACCCGAACCAAGACCGGCCGCACACCGCAATTACAGCAAGCCGCACCCGAGGTCTGGGTCGAAATCTCCGCCGCCGATGCCAAGGACGCCGACATCGATGACTCGGACCTGGTGCGCATTACCACGCCACGCGGAAGCATCGTGGCCCGCGCCCGCCGAACCGGAATCCGGCCCGGGGTCGTCTTCGTTCCGTTCCACTACGGATACTGGGATACCTCCGACGACGAACACGCCCGCGCCGCAAACGAATTGACCCGCACCGAATGGGATCCCGCCTCCAAACAACCGCTGTTCAAAACCGCCGCCGCCCGCATCGAACTCACAGAATCGGCCGACCACCGGTGACCGCGACGCGCGCTCCGGAAATGTAGCTTCCATCGTCGCTGGCCAGCAGCACATAGGTCGGGGCGAGCTCGGCGGGTTGTCCGGCGCGGCCCAGCGGGGTGTCGTCACCGAAGTTCGCCACCTTCTCCGGCGGCATCGTCGAGGGGATCAATGGGGTCCAGATCGGGCCGGGCGCCACGCTGTTTACCCGAATTCCCTTGGGGCCCAATAGTTGCGCCAGGCTGGCCGACAGATTCGCGATGGCGGCCTTGGTCGCGGCATAAGGCGCCAGCGTCGGCGAAGGCATATCGGAATTCACCGAGGAACTGCCGATGATCGACGATCCCGGCGCCATATGCGGCAGTGCGGCCTTCACCAGAGCGAAGTAAGCGTTCACGTTCACCCGGAAGGTGTAGTCGAATTCCTCGTCGCTGACTTCCTCCACGGTCTCATGGGTCATCTGGTAGGCGGCGTTGCTCACCAAGACGTCCACCTTCCCGAATTCGGCGACCGCGGCGTTGATCACCGCTCGGCAGTGTTCGGGCTCGGATACATCGCCCGCGATCGTGACGACGCGGCGCCCGGCCTCGCGGACGAATTCGGCGACCTCGCGCGCGTCATCGTGCTCGTTGAGGTAGGAAATCACCACGTCGGCGCCTTCGCGAGCGAATGCGATGGCCACAGCTCGGCCGATTCCGCTGTCCGCGCCGGTGATGACCGCTGCCTTCCCGGTCAGCTTGCCACTGCCGCGATAACTGCGTTCACCGCAGTCCGGCACCGGTTTCATCAGCGTCTGCACACCTGGGACGTCCTGCTGTTGCTCGGCAAAACCCATCGTCCGGCTCCCTTCTCATCGCCCCTGAAGGTCACCGGTCGGCAGCGGTGACATCACCGGTAATTGCCCGAGCATCCCGTGCCAAACTCCCCTTCGGGTCAGCCCGGCGTGATATTGGCGTTGCGATGGAAGACGTTCGCCGGGTCGTATTCGGTCTTGATATCGGCCAATTTCGCGTATTTAGCAGGTCCGTAGGATGCGCGAACCCGGTCCTCGCCCGCCTCCGCCATGAAATTGACGTACCCGCCCTGGTTGGCGGCGAAGGGGCACAGCGCTTCCCAGGTCGAGCGCACCCAGGCCCGGTCGACGGCCAATATCTCGGCGTCGGGGGCGGCGGCTTCGATATTGCAGACGTAGTGTGCTGAGCGCGCACCGCCGAATGCGGTGTCCTCCTCGCCGACGGCGGTAAAGGCGCCGTCGAGTGCGAAGATCGGCATGAACGACAGCGGCGATGTCTTCTGCCCGGCCCGCTCGGCCAGCACCGCGATCACTTCGTCGGAGAAGTCATCGAGATCGAGCGCCTTCTCATATCCGTGGATGCCCCATGGCAGCGCCGCGTCGAGCATCGACTGCAAGCCGGTGAAGGGCATCGGGGTAATGAATTCGAAGAGCGGGGTGAGCGCATCGCGGATCGGCGCCACCATTTCGGCGTGCTCCTCGGCAGTACCGTAACCGGCGGTAATAAGGGCATGGCCCGGCACGAAGTGGTACTGATCCGGCACGAAAGGCTCCGGCGGCGCGGACAAACCGACGCCGACCAGGACGCCCGACCTGGGCGGCATCGTGGGAATGAACTCACGAATCAGACGTAGTGCCGCGGGCCCATCGGTCAGCGGCCAGAAGAAGATCCCGACGTGCACTTCGGGCCCTATCCGATGCGTGCGGTATTCGAACTCGGTGACGACGCCGAAGTTCCCACCACCACCGCGCAGCGCCCAGAACAGGTCCGAATTCTCGCTGTCGGATGCCCGCACGATCCGGCTATCGGCAAGAACCACCTGCGCCGAGATGAGATTGTCGATCGAGAGTCCGGCCACGCGGGTCAGCCACCCCATGCCGCCACCGAGGGTGAGGCCTCCGACGCCGGTATCGCTGATCACCCCGCCGGGCACGGCAAGACCGAACGCCTGGGTCGCGGCATCCATATCCGCCATGGTCGCGCCGCCACCGACCCGGGCACTATTGGTCGCCGGATCCACCGTGACGCTGTTCATTACGCCGAGATTGATCATGATGCCGCCGTCGCAGACCGCCGTGCCACTGTAGGCGTGGGCACCGCCGCGCACGGATACCTCGAGATCGTGGTCCCTGGCAAAAGTCAGGGCCGCGGCCACATCCTCGGGGGACAGGCACTGTGCGATCACCGCGGGACGCCGGTCGATGGCGCCATTCCAGATGGAGCGGGCGTGGTCATAACCCGCGTCGGCAGGAGCGAATACCGGCCCGCCCATCGCGGATCGCAGTGCTCTGAAGTCGGAATTCATTGTTTGGGTCATGGCATTTCTCCAGCCACCGGGTCCCCGACCACTCGTGGAAGAGCGGGTCACGCGGTCCGCGTCGCCGACTCTTGCTGCGGCACCGACCCAGAGGTGGTGCTATCCCAATGCCGCGCACACGACCAGCCATCCGGGTGATGTGGCGCGTTTGCCATATTAACGCTGGTACACCGCAGCCGTACTTCGTTTCGGCCCCGTCGGCGACGTGTCGGTGCGGGGTCGAAGGGAACCTCGATGCTAAAAGCTTGGGTATGAACAGGGGCGAAATCAGAGGGGTATCCAGATCGATAGTCGGCATCGTGTTGGTGGGGACGCTCGTCGGTACCGCACTAGGCGCGCCGACGGCATTTGCCGATGAGGTCACGAAGATTTCCACGGATACGGTGTCGGAGGACGGTTCGCGCATAACCGACGTCGAGTACATCGATGACCGAAATATCCGACTTCAGGTTTATTCCGCGGCGATGGATGCCGAATTCCCGGTGGAGGTCGAACGTCCCGCGGACGTCTCGGTTCCCCGGCCGACTTTATATCTCTTGAATGGAGCGGGCGGCGGCCAGGACGATGCATCGTGGCAGGCACGGAGCGACGCGCGTCAGTTCATGGCCGATAAGAATATCAACCTGGTGCAGCCGATCGGCGGCAGGTTCAGTTACTACACCGACTGGCGCGAGGACGATCCGGTACTCGGCCGCAATAAATGGAAGACCTATCTGACCGATGAATTGCCACCGCTGATCAATGCCGCACTCGGCACCAACGGAGTCAATGCGGTCGCGGGAATTTCCGCTTCCACCGCCACGGTGCTGGCCTTACCCATTGCCAGGCCCGACCTCTACCGAGCAGCTGCCGCATATAGCGGCTGCGCGCAGACAAGCGATCCGATCGGTTCGAAGTTCCTCGAGGCCGTGATCGCCTGGGGTGGCGGAAACGCCGAAAACATGTGGGGGCCGGTTGATTCGCCCGAGTGGACGGAAAATGATCCATACCTGCACGCGGACAAATTGCGCGGCATCGATCTCTATCTTTCGTCGGGCAATGGCCTGCCCGGAAAATATGACACGCTGGACGGGGCACATGCCGAACCCGGCCTCGACGGACTGACGAATCAGATCCTCTTCGGTGGCGTGATCGAAGCAGCCGCCAATTACTGCATGAAGAATCTGCAGGCGAAGCTTATATCACTCGGCATTCCGGCTACCTACAACTTCGATGAGGGAACCCATTCCTGGGGTTATTGGGAAGATGAATTGAAGCGATCGTGGCCGGTGCTGGCGCACGGGCTCGGCTTGACATAGTGCGTTGAAAACCGAACGCGGGTCGGCGGCCTTTCGGCGTCCGACCCGCGTTCGGTTGTAATGGCTGGACAACGGCGAAGATCAAACCGAGCAATGCGCCGATCACCGGTCCGAGAACGCTCTAGCGCCCCGTCCAGACCCGGCGGAGGCATCGGGCATTGACCGGCGCGGACACCGACACGCTATGTAAATAGTCCGTTTTGTGACGCATGTGACATAGCGTCATCGGATACTTCGGCGCTTTAGTCAGGAGGCGGCTCGGTGAGGTCGGGGACTCGCAGACGGCGATCAGCGCTCGGCGGCTGTGCGGCATTGGCAATGGCGGGTTCGATCGCGCATCCCGCCGCGGCCGCGCCGCAGCCCGCCAGCGTCTCGCTACCGGCCGGATTGATGGCGGCCGTCGAGAGCAACCTGGGGATCGATGCGCACGAATATCTCGCGCATGCCGAAAACGCCCGGCGGCTGGCCGAATTCGCAACAGCAGGCGCGCGCCGCGTACCCGTACATATTCGCCGGAGTCCGAATGAATGACGACCGCCCCATCGTCTCCATCACCGACGGCGAGCGCCCCGCGGACGCCGAATCCGTCTCCGAAAAGGCCGGATTCGATCTCGGCTGCGGCCATGTCCCGCTGTTGCTCGGTCAGCCGATCAGCCCTGTGCTGCAAGACAATCCAGGTTTGACCATTCGGACGAGCTGATCCACGCGAGCCCATGACACCCATCGATACGGAAGGCAAACACATCTAAGGAGCGAAATCGATGCTGCGCGTTCTCGCGGCCGCCATCGCGGCCGGTGCCCTCATAATTTGTGCTAGTCCAGCCGTTGCCGAGGGTTTGGGCGACAGCGTCGTCACATTCGCCAATGCTCCTAACGGTGCCGCGCCGTCCACCGACGGTCGGGGCGAGAAAGTTCCTATGTCCGCCGACGGACCGACCGACAGCACCCCCGCGCTCACCGACGGGATCAGCGACAACACCGGCACAACAGCCAACGCCCCTGACCGCAATGCCACCACATCCGCAGACAGTCAGGACGAGAGCGTCATCACTTCCGTCGACTCGCAGGACGACAGCGTCACCCCATCCACCAACGGCCTGGACGACAGCCTTGCCGCCGAAGAGACCGACGACGCCGTCACGCCCGCCGCCAGCCCACACGACAGTCTCACGACTTCTGCCGGACTCGCAGCCTCACTGATCCGCTTGGGCACCAGAGCTCTCGCCCTGACAGTCGTCCCGCTGCACCAATTTCCAGCCTTCGACGCCGTCATTACCCACGAAAGCGGTTGGGACGTCTTCGCCATCAACCCTCAAAGCGGCGCCTACGGGCTCGGCCAGGCGCTGCCCGCCGAAAAAATGCAGACCCACGGCGTGGACTGGCGCTTCAACCCACTCACCCAGATCCGCTGGACCTACGACTACATGAACGCGCGCTACGGCAGCCCCGACGGCGCCTGGGCGTTCTGGCAGCAGCACCACTGGTACTGATCATCAGCTCTTTGCCGGTGCGCGGTGCAGCTCTTTCCGATCGTAGTAACGAGTGACGACGCCGCCGAGCACGAGTCCGATGACCAGGCCGAGCAGCGTCATCCAGATCGCGCGGCTCAATCCTGCCGAGCCTTCGGCATTGAAGTACAGGATGGCCCTGATGCCGAGGTACACCTGATGCATTGGTTCGAAATCGGCAAGCCAGGCAACGGTTTTCGGAATCGCCTCGATCGGAATGGTGCCACCGGAGGACGGCAGCCCGAGCACGATGAACAGGATCAGGTTGACCAGCAGACCGGCGGTGCCGAGCGCCGATACGATCGCCAGCGCCGTGACGCCGACCGCGATGATCGCGAAGGTGCTGTAGAGGAACAACAGCAGCGGCCGCTCGATCGGCATACCGAGCCAATGCCCGACCGCCATGAATATCCCGGCCACGACCGGCGCGGTACCGGTGATCACGCCCCATTTCAACAGCAGCGTTCCCAATCGGGAAATCGGCGTCGGCGGATAGTGCACATACCAGGGACCGAATTCGGTCGGTGCGAAGCCGAGCGAGGAATCGACCATCCCATTGATCACCATGGCGCCGGTGAATCCGGCCAGCAGCACCATCATCGTGTAGAAGAAGGCCGTCAGACCGCCGCCCGTGCCCGAGGGCAGTGGATGGAACGGGGTGACGACCACATCGATCGGCTTCGCCAGCATCAGCCGACTCAGACCTGCCAGTTCCGGCGCCGACGGGGAAGATCGCAGCTGGGTCTGCACGGTCTCGGTGAGCTGCTTGCCGACCGTCTGATTCGCCTGCGTCAGTGCGTTCCCGGCGATCATCTGCACGACCTGCGACGAGAATGCCCCGGACCGCGGATTGGTATAGACGGTGATGATCGGCTGAGTGACATCGCCGGGCACCACGCTGGCGGTGGCGAAATGCCGAGCCGCTTGGTGAAATCGCTCGGAATGACGATCGCCCCGTACACATTGCCCGAATTCAACTGCTGCTGCGCCTCGTTGATGCCGAGCCCCCGCAGATCGATCTTGTCGCTCGGGGTCTGCTGTACCAACGCATCGCTGATCTGCTTGCCCACATTGGTCGGCTTGCCGCCGATCACATCCCCGCTGTCCTGATCGACCAGCGCGATCGGAAAGCCGTGCAGATGCTTCGACGGATCGACCACATACGCGAGATACATCGTGGCCAGCAGTGCCATGAGCAACGACACCACAATCGCTGGTGCGAGCCAGACACGCACACGCGATCGACGAGGACTCGCCTCTTCCGGGTTGGTCATGACAGCACCGTATTCCCGGACCGAGCTACATGGGCGTGATCGCGGGGCCGTGTCTGCGCGTCAAGCCACAGTCTGGCGGTGGAATTGCCCCAGGTCGTTGATCGCGGCTCGGGCGTCGGAGAGCAGATCCGCGGCGACGTGATGGACGTGCGGTGCACGGTCCCAGATTTGCAGCTGTACCGGGACGTTCGCTTCGGCGCAGCGCAGGGCCAGCAGCTGTGCGTCGGGCAGCAGACATTCGGTCGAACCCACCTGGATCAGCACCGGCGGTAGACCGGTGAAGTCGTGGTTGACCGGCGACCACATCGGATCGAGTTCGCCGCCGATGGCGAGGCCGAACCGCGCGATTGTTTCCAAGATCCGAGTGGGGATGTAGGAATCGCGGTGCCGGTTGGGGTGCGCACTGCGGGTCGTCGGATCGAAGTCGGCCCACGGTGCGATCGCGGAGAGACCGCCCGGCATCGGCAACCCGCGTTCCCGGATGGCCAGCAACAGCCGGAAGGCGAGCCCGCCGCCCGCCGAGTCACCGGAGACGATGATGCGTTCGGCTTGGAAGCCATGCTCGAGCAGGTATTCATAGGACTCGACGGCGTCATCGAGAGTCTCGGTGAAATGGGCGCCGGGCAAGTGTCGATAGTCGACATTGAATGCGGGCATCCCGCTGGCACGCGCGATTTTCGCGACGAGGCGCCGATGGGTATTCAGGCCGCCGCTGATGTACCCGCCGCCGTGGAAGTACAGCAGCGCGGAATCTTGTCGCTGCCACGGGGCGGGCAGATCGTTGTGCCACAACCATTCGCCGCGGAAGTTTCCCAAGCGAACGGTCCAGCGTTTGGTGCCGTGCGGCGGGACGAGCGCGGCAGCCGGTAGCTCGATGAGGCGGCTGAGCCAGAGCATCTGCTCGAACCGGCCGTTGCCACCCAGGAGCGCCAGGGTCGCCAACCCGAACCCGACTGTGCCACGCAGCAGCGGATGGGCGATCCGAGTTCCGAAACTGGCCTGGTTGGTCGGTTCAACAATCGGTGACGAGGCTTCGGGCAGCGCAGCAGCCGTCACGACCATTGCCACTGTCTGCCCCTATTCCGGCGTGGCGGAATAAGGGTGTTCCAGAAGTCGCGGCGCACCGCGTCCCACAGCTGGGCCAGTCCCGGATGGAGTTCTCGTGCTTGTGCGAGGTCCGGATAAGTGACGGGGCCGAACGACAGCACCGGCGATGCATCGTACGCGTCGTGCACGGCGACGATCGAGATCAGCCGACTCTGGATCAACCGCCACGTCACGCGCAGTCCGTCGACTTCGGTGCGGCATACGCTATCCATCGCCGACCCCCGGTTGTCTTGGATGTAGCTCGTGCCTTTGGCGACGCTGATCGATCGGGCACACTCGGTGAGATGTCAAGGTCGACCTCCTGCTCACATTTGCTTTCCTGAGCGTCACAGATCCACCGCGCACAAACATGGGTAGAAACACCCACTTCGCCACCCATATCCGCAGTTCGCGCATGCTCGGTGCGCAAACCGCGGCCCGTGTTCCTGGTCGATCAGGTAGCAACCGCTTCGGAGACGACCTTCGCAAAGCGGACCATCACCCGGCGCCTTGCACGGCTAGATTGGGTCTCATGGGGCGAAGTAGGCCCACTCGCGTGGTCGGTAACCTGCCATTCGCGGTGACAAGTTTCGTCGGACGGCAACGGGAGATCCGCGAGGTCCGGGAACTGCTCGCGTCGGCACGGTTGGTCACGCTCACCGGTGTGGGCGGAGTTGGAAAAACAAGACTCGCCAACGAGGTCGCAGCCGCTTCCGGCCGGTCGTTCCCGGATGGGGTATGGCTGGTCGACCTGTCCGGCGTCGGCGATGCCGATCTGGTGGCGCAGACGGTGCTGACCAGCCTGGCGATTGTCGACGTATCGAACCGGTCCATCGAGGAACAGCTCATCGAGCACCTGGCCGATCTGCAGGCGCTGATAGTGCTGGACAACTGCGAACACCTGATCGACGCGTGCAGCGCGCTCTGCAATCTGCTGCTTCGATCCTGTGCCGGGCTGCGGATTCTGACCACCAGTCGCGAGTTGCTCGGCCTAGCGGGCGAGCATGTGTACACGGTTCCGACGCTATCGATGCCGAGCCCGTACGATCCCGTGACGCTCGGAGCCCTCGCCGCCTACGATGCGCCGACCATGCTGGTAGAGCGCGCTCGAGCAGTGCGCCCCGACTTGACCCTGACCGAACGCGATGCGGATGTGTTGGTGCGGGTTTGCGAACGTCTGGACGGGATTCCGCTCGCCATCGAGCTCGCCGCGTCCCGGCTGCGGTCGCTGTCGCTGTCGGCGGTACTGGACCGACTCGAGGACCGGTTCATGCTGTTGGCCGGCTCTATCCGAGCAGCTGTGCCGCGGCAGCGAACGCTGCGGGCCCTGATCGACTGGAGTTATGAGCTGTGCCGCCCGACCGAACAGCTGCTGTGGGAGCGGCTGTCGGTGTTCAGCGGCGGATTCACCCTCGCCGCGGCCGAGGGCGTCTGTGCTGGTCCCGACCTGCCACGTGAATGCATTCTGGACCTGATCGACCATCTGGTCGCGCAGTCGATCCTCGCGCCGGTGCCGACCGACGGCCCGCCGCGGTATCGAATGCTGGAAACGATCCGTGAATACGGCTGGCATCGGCTGACCGAGCGGGACGAGACCGACGCCATGTGCAAGCGGCATTGCGACCATTACCTCGCGCTCGCCGAGCGGCTCGCCGGAGCCTGGAACGGGCCGGGGCAAGCGGCAGGTTTGGCCGAGTTGCGCGCCGAATTCGACAATCTCCAAGCGGCGCTGGACTGGGCTACCAGCACACCGACCGCAGCCCGCGAGGCACTGGCGCTGGTGACAGCGCTGCGCTATCACTGGTGCGCCGACGGGTTCCTCGGTGAGGGACGCCGGTGGACCGATAGAGCGCTGCGCGTCTCCGATGACATCTGCCCAGAGTTGGTATCGGCGCTATGGGTGACGGGATGGGTGCGGTTGCTGCTCGGCGACATCGAAGGGGCAACCGAGGCGCTCGACCAATGCGCGGCGGGTGCGGCAGCGATAGGCGACCGCCACTCGCTGGGCTGGGTGAGCTGTCTGCGCGGCACGGCGGAGGCGTTCCCCGGACGTCTCGCACCGGCCATCGCGGCCTTCGAGCAGACCGTCGCGGACTACTCCGACGATGACGACGTGGTCTGCATGACCCTGTTCCAACTCGCCATGGCGCAGGCACACGCCGGTGACCGCAGGGCGGGCGCGACGGCGCGCCGCGGCATCGAACTGGCCGACCAGCAGGATGAGCGATGGACCAAATCCTATTCACTCTGGGCCCTCGGCTACGACCAGTACGTCCGTGGCGACTACGACATGGCGGTCGAGTCGACGCGCGCCGCCCTGAAGATCCAGCGCGAATTCAATGACCACGTGGGCGCCGCGCTGATGATGGAGTTGCTGGCTTGGATCGCCGCCGCCCGCGGCGAATACCATCATGCGGCGCGACTGATGGGCGCGGTCGGATCGGTCTGGCGACGCATCGGCACCTCGATTACGGCGTTCGGACCACAGCTGGACGCCCAGCATTCGGCCTGCGAGCGCACCCTCACACAGTCGCTACGGCAGGCGGAGCAGCGCGCGGAAACAGCGCGCGGTGCGGCGCTGGACCACGCCCAGGCGATCCGCTATGCACTCGATCCCAGCCAGACCGCCCAGGAGCCGGACGAGCAGCACGACAGCAAGCTCACAACCCGTGAGCGGCAAGTGGCCGAGTTCGTCGCTCAGGGTCTGAGCAACCGGCAGATCGCCGCACGGCTGGTGCTCTCCCCGCGTACCGTCGACCGGCATCTGGAAAACATCCTCTGCAAACTCGGCTACTCGTCCCGGGCACAGATAGCCGCATGGACCGCGCACTCACACCGAGTGCAATAGCGCTCGACCTGGGCAAACTAGTTCGACCGATGTGGGCCACGCCACAAAAATGGGTATACCCCGGGTAATTTCACCGTGGTATCCAGCCGTCGCGGTCGAGACGCTTGGTGAGGACAGCATTCATGGCTATCACACCGAGGTTTCCATCCATGTCCGAGCACAGTTACGAGTCCAACAAGTCCGTCGGCACCGCAACCGCCATGATGATTCGGCGCTGCGGTCCCTGTAACAAGCTATTCGCACCGCTGACCGCCGAATGTTCGTCGTGTCGGTCCTGGGATCTCGAATGGTCGCCATCGTCGGGTCTCGGCTCGATCGTGTCGTGGCGGCTCGTGCACCGAAGTGGAAGCCGCCCGCACGCCCAAGAGGTGCCATTGACAATCGCCATTGTGGAACTCGATGAGGGCCCGTGGGTGTACGCGACGATCGAAGGCGAGGTCGCGCCGGTTTCGGAGCTGCCGGTCCGGGTGCGATTCGAGCCCCATCCCCGGGTGGATCGTTTTCCGGTGTTCACTGTCTGCTCGGCGGAGTCCCATTCGGATGGCGTTCGACCCGCGTCACAGCGTGGGAATGGTTCCATCGATGTGCGGTCGACGCATCGTCGCGAGGTCGAGCACCGCTTCGACGCGTGGTGGGTGCGGACATCGCTGCGCCAGTGTGAACTCATGGAGGGCGCGAAGGCCCTCGATACGGCAGCGAAATCCGTGATCAGCTTTGCGATCCGCTGGGCACCGTTCGGCGGGGCCTCGGCCGGGGAGTTGCTGGTGACCTTCGGTGTGACCCGTCGACGGTTTCTGCAGATGCTGGAAGAGGCGCTGGACCCGAGACGGACCGATAGCGTCAAAGTGCGCGGGCTCAAGCGCCAATTGAAAGAGGCCCTCGCACAGGCGTGGCAGATGAGTCCGGCAACGCTCCCGGCCGGTCGCGCCTGAGGGGTAGCCACAACTCGCGATCCGTTCACCTTCGTTGGCGATACGCTGAGCATTGTCGAAAGGTGAGCGCATGGCGCCCGATCCTCGCGCAGATGCCGAGTGGATTGCCCGCCGCTGATGACAACGGATGATCCACTCCGGACCCGCCGCGACGCGACCACACCCGTCACGGCTGATTCCAGCGCGTCCGGGTTCGCGGACACCGCACCGGTCCGGGTATGGGCCCAGCCGGGCGGCCGCACTGGTGAGCTGCCGCTGGAGCTGACCAGTTTCATCAACCGCCGCGCCGAGACGGCTGAGGTGAAGAATCTGTTGGCCACCTGCCGACTCGTGACCTTGGCCGGGACCGGTGGCGTCGGCAAGACCCGGCTGGCGCTGCGCGCGGCGGCGAACGCTCGACGCGATTTCGTCGATGGCGTCTGGATTGTCGAGCTGGCCGATGTGCACGACCCCTCGATGCTGGTCGAGATCGTGGCGGCCGCCCTCGGCCTGGTCGACCAGTCCGATCAGCCATTGCTCGACGTGCTGATCCAATTCCTGAGTTCGCGGGACATGCTGCTGGTGCTCGACAACTGCGAGCAAGTGGTCGCGGCCTCGGCGGAGCTCGTCGAGACGTTGTTGCTGGCCTGTCCGAATCTGCGGATTCTCGTCACCAGCCGCGAGCCGCTGGATATCGCCGGGGAAGCCACGGTGCGCGTGCCGCCGCTGGCCGTCCCGGATCCCGACCATGAGCCGACGGTCCGTGGACTGCCCAAATACGACGCGGTGACCCTGTTCGCCGATCGCGCCGCGGCCGTGGTTCCGGGATTCGAAGTCTCCGAGGGCAACAAGATCACCGTGGCCCGAATCTGTTCCCGGCTCGAGGGATTGCCACTGGCGATCGAACTCGCGGCGGCACGGATGCGCGCGATGTCGCCGGAACAGATCCTGCAGCGGCTCACCGACCGGTACGCACTGCTCACCCGCGGTAGCCGCACCGCCCCGACCCGACAGCAGACGCTGCGATGGTGCATCGACTGGAGCTACCAGCTGTGCACACCGTCCGAACAGCGGATGTGGGCCCGGCTATCGGTCTTCGCGGGCGGCTTCGAACTCGACGCCGCCGAGCAGGTGTGCGGTGCCGACCTCGCCCCCGCAACGCTGCTCGATGTGCTGTCCTCACTGGTGGACAAGTCGATTGTGATCAGGGATGAGCTGGACGGCGTCGTGCGCTTCCGGATGCTCGAGACAATGCGCGACTACGGTCGGGAGAAGCTGCAGGAGACCGGCGAATACCGGGATCTGCGCCGAGGCCACCGCGACTGGTACGAGCGATTGGCCGTGGACACCGAGGCCGGGTGGATCAGCGACCGGCAACTCGACTTGCTCGCTCGGATCGAACGTGAACAACCGAATCTGCGGGAAGCGCTCGAATTCTGTGTGTCCGACAGGGATGTGGAGTCGGCCGAGGCCGGATTACGCACCGCCGCCGCCCTATACCTGTTCTGGAGCTTTCGGGGCCAGTACGGCGAAGGCCGACGCTGGCTCGAACGCGCCCTGTCCCACCCCGAAGCACACTCGATACCCGATCGCGTCAAAGCGCTACAGACGAGCACGATCATGGCGGCGGTACAGGGGAATCTGGAGCGCGCGGCCGACTTCGTGGAGCAGGCATGCACACTGACCGAACAGGATTGCGCTCCCGCCACCAAGGCGCTGGCCGCGTTCGCCGAGGCAGCCCTTGCGCTGTATCGGCAAGAACACGATCGGGCGATATCCCTGGTCGAGCCCGCCCTCGCGGTATTCGAATCGAATACGAGAGGGCATCTGTATATCTCCGCGTTGACCATGCTCGGTTGGGCACACGGGCTCCGGGGGGATACACATCGATCGATCGAGTATCGCGAGCGGATACTTTCCATCACCGAAGCGTGCGGCGAATCGCTGTTCCGGTCGAGCACGCTGTGGGGGATCGGCATGTCCGCATGGCAGCGGGGCGAGCGTTCGCACGCGGAACAAGTGCTGCTGGAATCGCTGCGAGTCAGCCGACACATACCCAGCCCCATCGTCGTAGCGCCCGATATCGAGGCACTGGCCTGGACCGCCGACAACGGTGAACGCGCGGCCGTTCTGATGGGTGCCGCGGAAGCGCTGTTGCGCTCCGCCACAGGTGTCACGACCTTCTTCAACGAGCTATCCCACTATCACGACGAATGCGAGCGCAAGGTACGCCGCGCACTCGGTGACCGACGATTCGATGCCGCCTACCGGCGCGGCCAGACCATGGGGTTGAGCACCGCGGTGTCCTACGCCCTGGGGGAACCGCCACCCGCCACCACACCACACGATTCCGGCATGACATTGACCAAACGCGAACTCGAGGTCGCGCACCTGGTCGCCCAAGGACTCACCAATAAGCAGATCGCCGCGAAACTCGTGCTCTCCCAACGCACCGCACAGCACCACGTCGAACACATCCTGAGCAAACTCGGCTTCACCTCCCGCACCCAGATCGCCACCTGGATCGTGGACGAGGCCAAGCGCTAGACACTGCCCGGGCGTGTCGCCACGCTGTCGAATAGCTGGCAATCCACCGGACCGCCATAGTGTGGCGCTATGACTTCCGGGAGCGGTTCGGTCTTGGCCACCAGAACCCTCGCCGTGGGTGGCAAGCGGGTCCTCGTCACGATCGGGAGGCCCTGCCCAGACCAGTCGGCGCAGGATTCGGCATACATCTGTCGCATCGATATCGACGGGATGGCCATCGCCCCGATCCGACTAGAAAGCAGCGCGGACACCCCCGCGCGAACAGTAGCCATCGGTCTGCGCAAGACCGCCGAACACTTGCGAGTCGGCCTGGCCGAACTACTATCCGACGCCCACATCGGCATCGCCCCCTACCGGCACCCTGGTACCGCTCGGGTCGGCGAGCCCTCGTGAGGTGACGGGTCCGACCCCAATGTGAATGAGCAATTTCAACCGAAGAGGCCCCGGCGTGGAAACCACGTCAGGGGCCTTAGTTGATAGAACTCCTCCGGCCGGACGCAAGTGCACACCTCGACTCGGATTGCTGTCTTCCTTGATCCGCGTCGTGTCCGCCGCTATGCGGGCAAGTGGCCGTAGCCGACGATATTGATGAAGTAGTTGCCCGGGATCAGTTGGTTCATCGCGTGCCACTGTCCTGCCGGATCGCGCTGGTAGTAGCTCACCGACGGCCAACCGACGTCGTAGCAGACGATGTCGGCGGTGCCGAACGGGCTCCAATAGGTGCTCGTACCCGGCCGGGCGGGTTCGAAGGGGGCTGTGAACAGGTGACCGCACGGGGTGATGCTCGGTTCGTAGATCGAGGGCGCGGCCGTGGCGGTCGGCGCGAGGCCGGCCACACCGATACCACCCAATCCCACACACACCGCGGCGATCAACGAACGAGGGACAACTCGTCCCATACCGGTTCTCCTCATCTGTGGAAGGCAGATCTCGTAGCTGAATGCGGCCGACATCGAACTCCTGCGCTCTGACCGGGCGAATAGCCGGCCTACAGACGACCTCTAGCGCACCCGCCGGTTGGACAGGGCCCTGCGCTGACGATCAGACGACAACGTGATTCTGATCGGATAGGTAGAGGACAGACATCGGTATTGTCGGCGCGCCGAGTTCGATTCGTGTGATCCGCCGACACCTCCGGCTTCCTTATCCGGCCAGCCCGTCGAATGACCAGGTGGTGATCAGCAGGCCGTGGGTTATCACGGCCACGGGAAACTCCCGGTCAGGTTCGGTTGCCTCGCCAGGGGGTGCGCGGGTGGGCTCCCAGCAGGCGGCCCGGTGCGGTATCGCAGTCAGGTGCAGCAGTTCGGATCGAGAACAACGCATAGTGCAGCGAGGGCATCGCGGCGGGCGCGATGGAAGGTATTCATACCCCGGCGCTCGGATTCGACCAGTCCGGCGGTGCGCAGTTGGGCGAGGTGGTGGCTGACGGTCGATTCCGACAACCCGACCGCCGTCGCGAGATCGCCGCCGTTTTCCTCACCGAGAGGGCTGGTGAGCAGCAGCGACATCAACCGGACGCGGGCCGGATCGGCGATCGCCTTGAGTCGCAAGGCGACCTCGAGGGCGGCCTTCTCGTCCACCGGGGCAGCGGCGACGGGGGCGCAGCAGACCGGGGCGGACATGTCGATCACGGGCAGCGCTTTGGGCATACTGCGAATCTACCGACTCTATTGACATATGTCGAAAAGGTCGGCAGACTCGACCGCGTCAGCTCTTCGACATATATCAAATTCCTGGAGGTACGCCGTGTCCCGCGTTCAACTCGCCCTCAATGTCGACAACATCGATCGGGCGGTGCAGTTCTACTCGTCCCTGTTCGCCACCGAACCGGCCAAGCGCAAGCCGGGATACGCGAATTTCGCGATCGCCGAGCCGCCGCTGAAGCTGGTGTTGATCGAGAACCCCGGCCAGGGTGGCAGCGTCAATCACCTTGGTGTCGAGGTGGAGTCCTCCGATCAGGTACATGCCGAGATCGCCCGGCTATCGGACGCGGGAATGTTCACCGAGGAGCAGATCGCGACCACGTGTTGTTTCGCCACCCAGGACAAGGTGTGGGTCACCGCTCCGGATACCGAGCGGTGGGAGGTTTACACCGTGCTCGCCGATAGCGAAACCTTCGGTGTCGCACCGCAATCGAGTGACGCCGATGCGGTGCGCGCGTGCTGTGGGACGCCGGAGGAAGCCGCCGCCGATGGCGCGTGCTGTGGCAGCGCGGCCAAGCAGCAAGCGCAAACGTCCGGGGCCGGCTGCTGCTGACCGACCAGCGCAGTGAGCGAGTTCACCGGATGTTCGCTTGCCCTCGGATTCGATACTCATCAATATCGATGGGTGTCTATATCGGAATTACCGCTGGTAGGCGTGGCCGCGTCGTCGTGTGCGGTCACGCCCATGGTCCGTCAGCCATTGAGCGCCGACGAGGCGGCCGCGTTGGCGGGGGTATTCAAGGCGCTGGCAGACCCGGTGCGATTGCGTCTGCTGTCGGTGGTGGCCAGCCACGGCGGGCAGGAAGTGTGCGTGTGTGAGTTGTCGGACGGGTTCGACATCAGTCAGCCCACCGTCTCGCACCATCTGAAAGTGTTGCGGGAGGCCGGTTTGCTGTCATCGGAACGGCGCGGGTCATGGGTGTACTACCGCGTCGAGCCCACTGCGTTGCAGCAACTTTCCCATCTGCTCGACGGCGGCGTATCAGCGGTGGCGCGGTGAGCGGTCAGCTGGGACGGCGGTTGGTGGCCGAATTCGTCGGTACGGCACTGCTGGTCTGTGTGGTGGTCGGGTCCGGCATCGCGGCCCAGCAACTATCGCCCGGCAACACCGGGTTGCAGTTGCTCGAGAACTCGACCGCTACGGTGCTCGGGCTCGGTGCGCTGATTCTGGTGTTCGGCCCGATCTCGGGCGCGCACTTCAATCCTATTGTCTCGGTGGCAGATTGGCTCCTCGGCCGACGCAACGGCACCGGAATCGGATACCGCGAACTCGCTGGATATCCGCTGGCGCAGACAGCAGGGGCCGTCGCGGGATCGATGCTGGCCAACGGCATGTTCGATCTGGCCGTCGTCCAGATATCCACCCATGACCGGATCACTGGCGGGCACCTGGTCGGGGAGGTCGTGGCCACGGCCGGGCTGATCGCGGTGATCGTCGCTCTTGCCCGCACCGGCCGCGCCGCGTTGTCCGCGGCGACGGTGGGTGCGTTCATCGGGGCGGCGTACTGGTTCACCAGCTCCACCAGCTTCGCCAACCCTGCCGTCACCGTGGGCCGTATCTTCTCCGACACCTTCGCGGGAATCGCCCCGGGCTCTGCGCCCGGCTACATCGCCGCTCAGATACTGGGCGGCGCACTGGGACTCGCCTTGATCGTCTGGCTCTACCCCGATGTCTCGGAGGTCGCCGCCGATATCACCACACCGCAAGACGCTGCCATGCCGAACGCCGACCAGCTTGCAGTACAACCGAGTTCATCGTGATCGAAACTCCGACCGTCGCCTACGCACCGACTTCATACCGTCCGCTGAAAGGATCACCGACGCGATGACCTCGAAACCCAGCGTCTTGTTCGTCTGCGTGCACAACGCCGGACGCTCCCAAATGGCGGCCGGATTCCTCGAACATATCGCAGGCGACGCCATCGAGGTCCGCTCCGCCGGGAGCACACCGGCCGACGCGGTCAACCCGGTCGCCGTCGCCGCCATGGCCGAAGTCGGTATCGACATCGCCGACCGAACACCGAAAATCCTCACCCCCAGCACCGTTGAAACCTCCGATGTGGTGATCACTATGGGCTGCGGCGACGCGTGCCCCTACTTCCCCGGCGTCACCTACCGCGACTGGAAACTCGACGATCCCGCAGGCAAAGACATCGACACCGTTCGCCGCATCCGCGACCAGATCGAACACCACGTCCGCAATCTGATCACCGAACTCGGCGTCACGCTCACCACATGACCACCGGAATACGCATCACCACGATGCGCCCCGAGCACGCCAACCAAGTCCTGACCATCTACCAACTCGGCATCGACGAGGGCAACGCCACCTTCGAAACCACCGCCTCCACCTGGGAATACTTCGACACCAATAGACTCGGCGACCACCGCTTCGTCGCCATCGACGAACACGACCACGTCCTCGGCTGGGTCGCCGCAGTACCCGTCTCCGACCGCTGCGCCTATGCCGGAGTCATCGAGCACTCCGTCTACGTGCACCCCGACGCGCGCGGCCGTCGGATCGGCCTCGCACTACTCACCGCGCTACTCGAATCCACCGACGCGGCCGGGATATGGACCGTCCAATCCGGCATCTTCCCCGAGAACACCGCCAGCCTCGCCCTGCACACCAAAGCCGGATTCCGCATCATCGGCACCCGCGAACGCATCGGCCGCCACCACGGCCGTTGGCGCGATGTCATCCTCATCGAACGCCGAAGCCCCACAGTGCAATAGCGCCGAACCGGGCGGAGTCGACCGAGATCAAGAACGCGTGTGATCGATGATCTCGAGCGCACGGGTTTCGTTGTGCCATCACCGTTGAAACGTCGAGGATTCAGTCGCAGCACTCGCAATCGTGAGCAGCGTCCCGTCCATTTACGCCCAGCGCGACTGGCGCAGGGCAGCAGGTGTCACCGCGCCGGACGTTGATACCTTCCTTGACCGCGATACCCGCGATGACAAGGGCGGCGATGGGGTCCGCCCACTGCCAGCCGAATAGGCTGTTGAGCAGCAGTCCGACCAGCAGCACCGCCGATAGGTAGGTGCACAGCAGGGTCTGTTTGGAATCGGCCACCGCCGAGGCCGATCCGAACTCGCGGCCCGCGCGTCGCTGCGCCCACGACAGCACCGGCATGACCGCCGAACTCACTGCGGCCAAGGCGATCCCGACCGGGGAGTGTTCGGCCTCCCCGATTCCGAGCAGCCCGCGGATCGCATCCACGGCGACATACGCGGCCAGCGCGAAGAACGAGAACGCGATGATCCGCAGCGCGACCTTCTCCCGTTTTTCCGGGTCATGTCCGGCGAACTGCCAGGCAACCGCCGCCGCCGAGGACACCTCGATTACGGAGTCCAAACCGAAGCCGATCAGCGCGGTGGACGACACCCGGTTGCCCTCGGCGAGGGCGATGATCGCTTCGAGCACGTTGTAGGTGATCGTCGCCGCGACGAGCCAGCGGATACGACGGGCCAGCACCACCCGGCGCTGCGGCGACGGCCCAACCATCGTCACCGAAGGCAACGATGGCCTTCCCAACGACTGCGACATCAGCAGCACTCCTCGGTTGCGGCAGCCGGGCAGCAGGCGGGATCGACGGCCAGCACAAGCCCGAGAAGATCGTCGAGCGCGTGTCCGATGCGAGGGTCGGCGAGTTCATAGCGGCTGCGACGTCCCTCGGGGACCGCGACGACAAGGCCGCATCCGCGCAGGCAGGCCAGATGATTGGACAAGATCTGCCGGGTCACCCCGATCCGGTCGGCAAGCTCTGAGGGGTAGGCCCAAGCGGTGCGCAGGTTCAGCAGGATCTGGGTGCGGGTCGGATCAGACAGTGCGTGCCCGAACCGGGCCAGTGCATCGCTGTGCAGCGCGGCTTCCATTCCTAGATAGTACATAATTTTCTGTATTCATTGAAATATGTACTGAGTTGATGCCGAGTTCGTGGAGCAGATGATGACGCGCCGCCAGATCGCGGACGGCGTCGGTCCCGTGTCCGGCGTTCCAGTCCAGGTATTTCAGGGAAGAAGTAGCAGGCGTCTCTGAAGCCCTTGGTAATAAGGACGTCGGCGGCACTGGTGCGGACATTCGGGTCCGATGTCTGCGGAGATCACGGCCATCGCCGCGACGGCGACGGCGACGGAATTTATGTGTGTTGCCGGTAAGTCAGGCGTGGCGCGGCGCGTACATAATGATGGCGACGCCGAGCAGGCAGATGACGGCGCCGGTGAGGTCCCAGCGGTCGGGGCGGAACCCATCCAATGCCATGCCCCAGGCCAGCGACCCCGCGACGAAGACGCCACCGTAGGCGGCGAGAATACGCCCGAAGTGGGCGTCGGGTTGTGCGGTGGCGACGAATCCGTAGATCCCGAGGGCGATGACACCGGCGCCGATCCACGCCCAGCCGCGATGTTCGCGCACCCCTTGCCAGACCAACCAAGCTCCGCCGATCTCGGCGACGGCGGTCAGCACGAACAACAGCATCGAACGCAACACGGTCATGGCCATCGAGCCTACGAACCAGGATTCACAATGCGGTAGTCGTCGATGTGGTGCAGCCGCATCCCGAATCCGCGCACACACCTGAGGTGCTGGCGCACCGGGTGCGGGTGCGCGACCAGAAGAACCCGATCGCACCAGCGGCGATGAGGGCGATGCCAAGGGGTTCCAGCCACGACAAGCTCACCAGGGTGACCCCGCCGCCCAGGATTCCAGCGGCGATGAGGATCGGGGCCATACAGCATCCCAGGCAGAACACCGCACCGAGCCCGATCGGCGCCCACCAGCGCCGGCGGCTGGTGTGTTCAGCAGCCACAGTCGCCTCCCGCGCCTACGGTGTGGTTGTCGCTGGTGGTGAACGGTACTGGGCAGCAGGGGTTTTCGCTGCAAGCGATCAGGTCGTCGCATCCGGCCGCGAGTGCCGCGCGCAGGGTATCGCGTACCGCGGTCAGTTCGGCGAGCTTGCCGTCGATCTCGGCCAGCTTCGCCCCGGTGCGCGTCTGTAACCCGGCGTCGGTGCGGCGGCGGCCGAACTGGGTGGCGGCCAGCAGCTCGGCGACCTCGTCGAGGGTGAATCCCAGCCGCTGGGCGGCTTTGATCACCCGCAGCACCGTGACCGATTGCTGCGGATACAGAGGTGCCCGCCCAGGGAACGTTGCGGTTCGGCCAGCAACCCGCGTCGCTCGTAGTAGCGCAGCGTCTGGGTGTTCACTCCTGCGGCGACGGCCAGCTCGCCGGTGCGCAACACAGTCATTCCCGACCTCCGCCGAGGGATTCGTCCACCCGCGCGGCGAGTGCGTCGAGTACCGCGACCTGGGTGTCGGGAACCTCGATACGCATGACCGGTCCGGTGTCGGTGGCATCGAAGGTGAACGCGAAGAACGAGCAGCAGCCCGACTCGCGGGCGGCGAGGTCGCGGCCGACAACTTCCGCGCCGCGATTCAGCAGCAGCTCCAGCCGTGTGCTTGCGGGCCGATCCATACGCCGCACGGATTCGGCGAAGAACAGATCGAACTCCGCGACCCGCATGGGTTGTTCGGCGGTAGGCAAGGTGCACGAGTCCGGTACCCAGTCCCCGGAAGGTGTGATCGTCATACCGTCACGGTAAGCCTGTACCCAGGTACCGGATGCAAGCCTCGCGTGGGTGGTCCCCCACATCAGTACGCGCCACCACACGGGCACATGCCGGATTGACAGCGCAGTCGGCTCGGTGATCCAGCGAGCAGCCAGGAGTCCGGATGCGACGGTGACGAAGACGGTGGCTTCGAGGCCGAGCCAGTCGGCGAGTATGCCGGGACGCTAATTCACAGCAGCATCTACCAGGGAAAATGGAGCCGCCTGGGGGAATCGAACCCCCGACCTTTTCATTACGAGTGAAGCGCTCTACCGACTGAGCTAAGGCGGCGTGCCTTTCGGCCACGCGAGTCTATCGTCTCGGCGGTCGGATCGCGAAAACGGGAGGTCATCGCAGCGCGATCGGCGGACCCTATGGGGTCAGAACGGTCCAGATCGGCTGCATGACCCGCCGGGAACGTCTGGGCGGATCGAGCCGTCGACTCTTCTATGCGCGAAGCGCGCGACCGGGTGCTAAACGGATTGGGCGGAGATGAGGGTTGCGACCATGGCGGCGAGGGCGAAGCGGGGTTTGACGTTGAGGTCCAGGGCCTCGCGGCAGGCCAGGACGGCTTCGACGGAGCGCAGCAGGCCCTCGGGACGGACACGGTCGGCTAGGTCGTGGATCTGATCTGACATATCGGGGTGGGTGAGGGTGACGCCGGAACCGTTGCGGGCGGCGCCGAAGCGAACGGCGAGGGCGTCGCGGTAGACGCCCGCGACGTCGATTAGCGCCCGGTCGAGGGCATCGCGGCCGGTGCGGGTCGCACGGGACTTCTGCCTGCGCTCCAGGTCTTTGAGGACACCGGCCGAACCTCGGGTCGCGCCCGCAGCGCCTTTGCCGGTGCCGCCCGCACCGAGTGCGGTCGCCAACTCGTCGCGCTCGCGCTCGTCACGCGCCGCACTCATCTGCTTGGCCTCGTCGTCGGCGGACTTCACCAATTCATCCGCGGCCGCATAGGCGGCACCGGGCCGGGAAACCGCACCAACCAACGCCAGCGCCCGCTGCCGACGAGCACGCGCGTCCTCATCGGTGGCCAACCGTCGGGCTCGTCCGACGTGACCGCCGCTGACCGACGCCGCCCAGGTGGCGGTCTTCTCGTCGAGCTTGTCGCGCTCGCGCAGCACCTGCGCGATGGCGGGCACCGAGGGCGTCACCAGATGCACATGCCGACAGCGCGACCGCAGCGTCACGGAGATGTCCTCGGGATCCACCGAAGGCGCGCACAGCAGGAATACCGTCCGATCCGGCGGCTCTTCGACCACCTTCAACAGCACATTGCCCGCCGCTTCGGTCAATCGGTCGGCGTCCTCGATCAGCACCACCTGCCATCGACCGGTGCTCGGCCGCCGCGAGGCGATCTGCACGATCGCACGCATCTCCTTTGTGCTGATGCTCAGCCCCTCCGGAATCACCCGCCGCACATCACCGTGCGTTCCGGCCATCGTGGTCGTGCACGCATGGCACCGACCGCACCCGGGGGCACCCTCGTCTGTGCATTGCAGCGCGGCCGCAAAACACAGCGCCGCAACGGATCTCCCCGATCCGGGTGGCCCGGTGAACAGCCACGAATGCGTCATCGCACCATTGCCGGTCCCCCCGCGCGCGGCGACCGCGGCAGCCGTCAACTCGGACTCGACCGCATCCTGGCCGACCAACCGATCGAAGACACCTGCCACGCCGTACACCCTAACCGCCCCCACCGACACCCTTGTCCTCGCGCCGTCCGAGCGTCAGGCCGTATCGAACCGGCGTTCCGCGGCGGCATGCCACCACCCGGGCGGCGCCGGCCGAGCATCCGCGCGGTCGGCTGATCGGGATGCAATCCGAGCCGGTACAGCGCCTCAGCCGACATCCGAATATCGACCCAACCGTGCCGATGACCATCGGCCCGACACCGCAGCGGATCTCGTCGGCGGCAAAACGGCATCCAGTCGATGCCGCGGTCAAGCGGGCACGGCCGCCAACGGACTCGGACTACCCGTGAGGTTCTCGTAGCCAGCGATGTGAATCCACTCGAGGTCGCTGGCATTCATGGCACCCACGATGCCGTCGATCACGCTCGCTGATAAGTGGTGTTGGCACCGTCGAGCGCCTCCCGAATGATGTCGGCGTGCCCACTGTGGTGGGAGATCTCACGCAGCACGTGCAGCAGCGTGAAGCGCACTGTCCACCACACGCGATCGGGCGTCCATGGTGTCGTCGGGGTCGGGATGGACGTACTCAGGTCCGGCTCGGTGCGAATCAGCTTCGCGGAGGCCTGCGCGACCTCGTCCCAGGTGGCCAGCAGTCCCGCAACCGTATCGTCGGGCGCCATCAGATACTCGCCCTCGAATTCGGCCAGTTCCTGCTTTGCCGTCTCATCCCGCTCGACGATGACCTTTGTCCAGTGCCGCTCGCAGTTGACGACATGGTGCAGCAGTCCACCGAGAGTCAACTCGCTGACGGTGGTGCGCTGGCGCGCCTGCTCCTCGTCGATACCTCGTACGGTGATTCGGAAAAGCTCGCGCTGACTATCCAGCGCGAGGATGAGATCTTCGCGCTCCTGATCGATCGCCATGGCGGTCCCCTTTCCGGTCGAACTCCGATAACGGGGCGAGGCTACGGCAAGGCACCGACGAACCGTCAGGCCTTCTTCGCGGCCGTCTTCTTGGCGGTTTTCTTTGCGGCGGTCTTCTTCGCCGCCGTCGCCTTCTTGGCCGGAGTCTTCTTCGCCGCCGCCTTCTTGGCCGTCTTCTTCACCGGACCACGCGCGCGCCGATCGGCGAGCAGTTCCGAGGCCCGCTCGTCGGTGATCGAATCGACTTCATCGCCCTTGCGCAGGCTGGCATTGGTCTCACCATCGGTGACGTACGGACCGAAGCGCCCGTCCTTGATCACCATCGGCTTACCGGTGGCCGCGTCGTTTCCGAGTTCGCGCAGCGCCGCGGCACTGGCGGCTTGGCGTCCGCGCCGCTTGGGCTCGGCGTAGATCTCGAGCGCCTCGTCCAGCGTCACAGTGAAGATCTGATCTTCATTGGCCAGCGAACGAGAATCGGTGCCCTTCTTCAGATATGGGCCGTAGCGCCCGTTCTGCGCGGTGATTTCCTCACCGGAGGCCGGGTCGGCGCCGACAACGCGCGGCAGCGACAACAACTTCAGCGCATCGTCGAGCGTAATCGTCGCCAGATCCATATCTTTGAACAGCGATCCGGTCCGCGGCTTAGGCGCCGCGGCCTTTTTCGCGGTCTTCTTCGCGGGCGCGGTCCCGTCCTCAGGAGCGGGCTCCGGCAGGATCTCGGTGACGTACGGACCGAAACGTCCTTCCTTGGCGACGATTTCGTGTCCGGTCGCCGGATCCTTCCCCAGCAGCCGCCCCTCCTGCGGGGTCGAGAACAGCTTCTCGGCGACCTCCGCGGTCAGCTCGTCCGGCGGCAGATCATCGGGCAGATTCGCCCGCTGCGAAATCGAATCCCCTTCGGGGTCATCAGGATTGGCGACCATCCGCTCCAGATACGGCCCGAACCGACCGACCCGAACCACAACGTCGCGACCCTCGTCGTCGACGAACAGCTTGATCGAATTGACCTCGCGCGCATCAATATCGTCGAGCCGCTCACCGACCATCCGCTTCAGACCGCCGGAGCGCGCGACCGACCCTTCGACACCGTGATCGCCACCGAAATAGAAGCTGGACAACCAATTTCCGCGCTGCTCACGTCCGCCCGCGATGGCATCGAGGTCGTCCTCCATGGCGGCGGTGAAGTCGAAGTCGACCAGCCGACCGAAGTAGGCCTCCAGCAGACCGACGACCGCGAAGGCGACCCACGACGGCACCAGCGCACTACCGCGCTTGTACACATATCCGCGGTCGAGAATCGTCTTGATGATCGACGAATACGTCGAGGGCCGACCGATACCGAGGTCTTCGAGCGTCTTGATCAACGACGCCTCGGTATACCGCGCGGGCGGATTCGTGCTGTGCCCATCGGGATTCAGCTCCACCGCTGTGACGCGCTCACCCTCGTCGAGTGCGGGCAGCCGGGATTCGGCGTCATCGGACTGACCGCCTGCCTCTTCGTCGACACTCTCGACGTAGGCCTTGAGGAAGCCAGGGAAGGTGATGGTCCGGCCGGAGGCGGAGAACACGCATTCCTCGCCGGTACCCGCGACACCGGTGATCCGCAGTGTCAGCGTGGTGCCCCTGGCATCGGCCATCTGCGACGCGACCGTGCGCTGCCAGATCAGCTCGTAGAGCCGGAACTCGTCGTTATCCAAGCGCGCGTGCAACTGGCCCGGGGTCGCGAAGGTATCGCCGGCCGGACGAATCGCCTCGTGCGCCTCCTGCGCGTTCTTCACTTTGCGGGTGTACTGCCGCGGCGTCGGATGCACATACTCCGCGCCGTACAACTGGGTCGCCTGTGATCTGGCCGCGGCGATCGCCGACTCCGACAGTGTGGTCGAGTCGGTACGCATATAGGTGATGTAGCCGTTCTCGTACAACCGTTGCGCCACCCGCATGGTGCGCTCGGCATTGAACCGCAGTTTGCGGCCTGCCTCCTGCTGCAGCGTCGAGGTCATGAACGGCGCGTACGGCTTGCGCGAATACGGTTTGGCCTCCGCGGAGGAAACCACCAGATCGGCGCCCTCGAGCGCCTCGGCGAGGCGGCGGGCATAGGGCTCGTCGAGGACGACTACGCCATTGCCCTTGAGCTGCCCATCCGGCCCGAAGTCCCGGCCGGTGGCAACCCTGGTCCCGTCGACGCTGACCAGTCGCGCCCCGAAGGTGCGCGGATTGGTGGCGTCGCCATTGCCCCCGCCCGCATCCAGCTTCGCCGCGATATCCCAGTACTCGGCCGAGCGGAATGCCATCCGCTCGCGCTCGCGCTGCACGATCACCCTGGTCGCGACGGACTGCACCCGGCCCGCCGACAACCGCGGCATGACCTTCTTCCACAGCACCGGACTGACCTCGTAGCCGTACAACCGATCCAGGATGCGCCGGGTTTCCTGCGCGTCGACCAGATCGTTGTCCAGATCGCGGGTATCGGCCGCAGCGGCCAGAATGGCGGGCTCGGTGATCTCATGGAACACCATGCGTCGCACCGGCACCTTGGGCTTCAACGTCTCCAAAAGGTGCCAGGCGATGGCTTCGCCCTCACGGTCGGGGTCGGTGGCGAGGTAGAGCTCGTCGGCATCGGCGAGCAGACTCTTGAGCTCGGAGACCTTGGCCTTCTTATCCGGACTCACTACATAGATGGGCTCGAAGTCATTGTCGACGTCGACGCCGAGGCGCGCCCAGGACTGCCCCTTGTACTTGGCGGGCACGTCGGCCGCACCGCGCGGCAGGTCCCGTATATGACCGACCGAGGCCTCGACCATGTAATTGCGGCCCAGATAGGGCGCTATTTTGCGGGCCTTGGTCGGGGACTCGACGATCACGAGACGACGCAGGGGACGGCCCTGGTCGGCTGCACCGCGGTCTCGTGTTGCCACCGGCGAATACACCTTTCCTTATCGACCCGCGCGACGCTTTTTCGCGCTGTACGCGGCTGGGGCAAGCGGCGGCGACGAGGACGACGTTGCCACCAGACACGTTTATACCTTGACGCGACGTGCGGCCGAGCGCTTGCGACTCGAACCACAGAGCGTACCTGCGTCGCTGCTGATCAGTATGCAGTGCCTGCCGCGATACGGCCGCACCGCAGGTCCGCGTCGGTTTTGTTCCTACCCCAGATATAGCTCGTCCCTCACCTCCGTTACCGGGGGTGAGGGACGAGTGGATTGTTGTGACGCTCAGCTGAGCGCGCGAACTCCGGTGGCCTGCGGGCCCTTGGTGCCCTGGCCAACCTCGAACTCGACCTTCTGGTTCTCCTCGAGGGTGCGGAAGCCCGACCCTTGGATCTCGGAGTAGTGGACGAAGACGTCAGCGGAGCCGTCCTCGGGCGCGATGAAGCCGAACCCCTTCTCCGCGTTGAACCACTTCACAGTTCCCTGTGCCATTCTGTTCCTTCTCTTTTCTTACCGGAACGGCGGACAAGTAGGTTCGCCCACCGGGTCCGTTCCGACCGCTGTACTGTTGGTTCCCCCTGCAGGAAAGCACCAAGCACACCGTTCGCAACATCGATCCTGCTGACGGTTTGGACTTTGGATCCGTCCCTCGAACACAGAAGCTTGCGACCAGGAACTAGTGAACCATGTCTTCGAGCAATTCAACAGTCGAGTTACCGACAATTTGCAAAAAAGTTGATCTTGCGAATGCGCAGGTAAGGGACACAATGCCGGAATCCAGACTTGTGGTTCGTTTGCTTAGGGATAACCGAGCCAGCGTCTGGCAAACAGGCTGTGACCCAGGTCGCTATTTGGTATCGAAATGGCAGGTTGCTCTTCCCAAGCGCACACGTTTCACACTTTCTGCGCGTGTTGTGGAGTTCGAGTCGTGAATCCGACCGAGCCGGTAAGCCAGCCACGGGCTAGCAACGGCCGAAGTTACGGGCGATCGTTGCTGAATCGTGTCCTGAATGGGAGTCCCGACGACCCCCGCCTGACCCATGTGGTGGAACTCGCCGCCCGCCCTGCGGCCACCACTACCTGGCCGGATTGGGCTGCCCCCGATGTCGTCACCGCGCTGCGGGCCGCTGGAGTCGAGGCACCGTGGACTCATCAGACGTGCACCGCAGACCTCGCCGCGAGCGGCCGACATGTGGTCGTCAGCACTGGCACAGCATCCGGGAAATCGCTCGGCTACCAACTGCCGGTGCTGACGGCATTGCGCGAAGATCCCCTCGCCACCGCCCTTTATCTAGCGCCGACCAAGGCATTGGGCGCCGACCAACTGCGGGCAATAGCGGAATTGACGCATGAGGGCCCGTTGCGAGATGTCCATCCGGCCACATACGACGGCGACACACCGGCCGAGGTCAGGCAATGGGTGCGCGCGAATGCCCGCTTCATCCTCACCAATCCCGACATGCTGCACGTCGGCATGCTGCGCTCCCATCAGCGCTGGGCCAGAGTGCTGCGCCGACTGCGCTATGTGGTGGTCGACGAATGCCATGCCTACCGGGGCGTATTCGGCTCGCACGTGGCGCTGGTGCTGCGCAGGCTGCGGCGCATCGCGGCCCATTACGGCGCGGACCCTGTTTTCATCCTGTGCTCGGCGACCACGGCCGAGCCCGCGGCCGCAGCATCCCGGCTGATCGGCGCGCCATGCGTCGCGGTCACCGAGGACGGATCGCCGCAGGGCTCGCGCACCATCGCACTGTGGGAGCCGCCGCTGTTGACAACTCTGACCGGCGAAAACGGTGCACCGGTTCGGCGATCGGCGACCTCGGAGACGGCCAGGATCATGGCCGATCTGGTGGCCGAGGGCGCCCGCACGCTCGCATTCGTCAGGTCGCGGCGGGCCGCTGAGCTGACCGCGATCGAGGCACGCAGGCTGCTCGCCGACGTCGATCCGGAACTCAGCGAACGGGTTGCCGCTTATCGGGCGGGGTATCTCGCAGAGGATCGGCGGGAGCTGGAGGCAGCGCTGTCCGCTGGGACGCTCGTGGGGGCAGCCACAACCAATGCGCTGGAGCTCGGGGTCGATATCGCGGGGTTGGATGCGGTCGTGATCTCGGGTTTTCCGGGTACGGTCGCCTCGTTCTGGCAGCAGGCCGGGCGCGCGGGGCGGCGCACCCAGGGATCGTTGGTGCTGCTGGTGGCCCGGGACGATCCGCTGGACACCTTCCTGGTCCACCACCCGGAGGCGCTGCTGGACAAGCCGATCGAGGCGACCATCACCGATCCACGCAATCCCTATGTATTGGGCCCGCAATTGCTGTGCGCGGCGCAGGAACTTCCACTCACCGACGATGAGGTCGACGCCTTCGGCGCGCGCGATGTGCTCAACGATCTCGCAGGCCAGGGGTTGATTCGACGCCGGAACGGCGCGGTGCGCGACGGCAGCGCGCGCTGGTTCGCGACGGCCGAGGCGCAGCCGCACGATGCCGTCGACGTGCGCGGCGGCATCGGCACACCCATTGCCATCGTCGACAGCGAGACCGGCAGATTGCTCGGCACCGCAGATGCCGGGCGCGCGCGGGCGACGCTGCACGAAGGGGCAGTTCACCTGCATCAAGGCGATATCTACCTGGTGGATGAGCTGGATCTCGAGGGCGGAGTGGCGTTCGTGCGTGGCACCGATCCGGGCTGGAGCACGAGCGCCAGACAGATCACCTCCATCGCTGTCGACACGGTGACCGAACAGCGCCGCCACGGGCGGGTGACTACGGCATTAGCGCAGGTCAACGTGACCAGCCAAGTGATCGGCTATCTACGCACGCTGCGGACGGGCGAGGTGTTGGACCTAGTCGAGCTGGATATGCCGGAGCAGACGCTGCCGACCCGCGCGGTGCTGTACACGGTGACGCCCGAACTACTGGCCGCGGCAGGCCTGGATTCGCCACGGGTGCCGGGTGCGCTGCATGCCGCAGAACATGCGGCGATCGGCCTATTGCCGCTGGTCGCGACGTGTGACCGGTGGGATATCGGCGGCGTTTCGACCGCCGAGCATCCCGATACCGGACTGCCGACGGTGTTCGTCTATGACGGGCAGCCCGGTGGCGCGGGCTTCGCCGAACGTGGGTTCGCGCAGCTACGTCGCTGGTTATCGGCGACGCTCGCGGTGATCGAGACGTGTACCTGCGAGATCGGGTGC
This sequence comes from Nocardia sp. NPDC050630, assembly GCF_044457245.1. Lineage (NCBI taxonomy): Bacteria > Bacillati > Actinomycetota > Actinomycetes > Mycobacteriales > Nocardiaceae > Nocardia > Nocardia sp. NPDC050630. The sequence goes on along the minus strand of NZ_JBITGN010000017.1, from coordinate 138,318 downwards.
CCGTCCTGCGTGCAGTCACCCAAGTGCGGCAACGGCAACCATCCGCTGGACAAGGCCGGTGCGGCCCGCCTGCTGGCCGCGGTTCTGGGCGAATTGGGGCGCCGGTAGAGGCGACTGAACAGCCCGTTCAGGTGCCGCAGTCGATTCGTGACAGCACCGACCTCCCAATGTGATCACTCGTCCATCTTTCGGGGTGGTCATCAGGGGTTACCGGCGCGGGTCTGCGTGCTCCGCCCGGCGGCGCCGGGTGCGCAGGACCGCCGAATAAAGAGGATTAGGTTCATGTTAACTGAGGTATTGCCAATGGGCATTAGCGTCCGACGTGCGGATTCATTCGAGCGCCTTCTTGGCACTAAGTAAATATAGGCAATGACGCATTTATTCGAGCATCACAATTACCGAATTCCGGCATCGTGAAGTACCACTGGCGAGTGCATGTACGTACCGGTCACACTCCGTCTTCTATGGGTCCCGCGCGCGCTACCGCTCGAACACTCCGCTTTCCTAACAGACCCATTGGTACATTCGTTTCAACAGTGACAGTGGCATCCCACTGCACGACTTCACACTGCTGAATCCGCACTCCCATCCGTTGCGCGATCTCCTCGGCTTGCGCACATCCGACCTCGGCCCCGCGCGTCAGTTCTCCCGCTGCCGCCAATGCCGCCAAATCCGCCGCAGCCTGCGCCCGATGCCGCGCCGTAACCGCCACCTCGACCTGAGCGATCAGTAACGTCGCACCGATCAGCGCGACCAGCGCCAGACATGCGAAGACCGTCGCAACGCCCTCGTCCCGACCTCGCCCCCGTGCACTGTGCTTCCTTACTGCCGCGCATCGGTGGCGCGGCACGTCGCTGTCCTTCATGTGTGTTGTGCCCGGTGGCACGTCGCGGGCCGGGCGGCCGTTGGGGATCACGGCTCGGCTCCCGGCTCGCGGGTGGAAACGGCCTCGGCATGCAGGACCAGCAAGGGCAACAGGGGTGCACGGGCGGAGACCGCCGCGACTACCCGGTCGCCCTCACTGCGCAGCGAGATGTCGGCGGCCGGCGGAGCTACCCGCCGCGCCGCCGACACCGCATTCGCTTGATCACCGCGGGCGGCCAGCCGGGCCGCTTCGCGTGCGGCGTCGACACAGCGCACCTGCGTCGACGCCGCGAGCAAGGCACCGACGCACAGCACCACCGCAACCACGATGGCAGCGAGCGCGATCGCCGCCTCAACCGTCACCGCACCCCGATCGTCATCGAGATGCGTTGTACCGCAGTAGTTTAATCGACAACTACTGTGCGCTACACCGCGGTGTTCAACGCTTTGTCGATGATCTTCGTCAGCGCGTTCACAATGCTGTCCCCGGTCACGACCCCATAGAGCACGGCCCCGAACGCCGCAGCCGCAATAGTTCCGATCGCGTACTCCGCCGTACTCATCCCGTCGTCCGCGACCAGCACCCCCAGCGCCCGAGCCCGCACCTCCATACCAATGGCCCCAAGCCGCCGCATCATCCGATCCCGCATCGTTCCCATTCGCACCGTCTTCCCCTCTCATTCCCGCCCGCGCGGCCACTCCGCGCCGACACGCTCTTTCCCGCCGCGCACGACCCGTCCCCGTAACCGTCCCGAACGCAGCACTCAGCAGCTCGCCAACGCCGCGCGCGGCAGCGCCGAGCACGCTCTTCCCCTCCTGGGCAATGTCGCGCGTAATTACTCCACGCCCACACGCTCGTCGTCGCCGCGCACGGTCCGACCGCGTGACCCTCCCGAGCGCAGCGCTCAGCAGTTCGAGGCCACGCCGCACAACGCTGCGTGCCGCAGCATGGAGGGCGCCCTTCCCCACCTCGGCACTGTCGCGCGTAGTCACTCCACGCCCACACGCTCGTCCCCGCCGCCCACGACCCGAACCTGTAACCCTGCCCAACGCAGCACTCGAAAGCTCGACAACGCCGCGCGCCGCAGCATCGAGGGCGCCCTTCCCCACCTCGGCACTGTCCCGCGTAGCCACTCCACGCCCACACGCTCGTCGTCGCCGCGCACGGTCCGACCGCGTGACCCTCCCGAACGCAGCACTCAGCAGCTCGAGGCCACGCCCCACAACGCCGCGCGAGGCAGCATCGAGGGCGCCCTTCCGCACCTCGGCAATGTCGCGCGTAGTTACTCCGCGCCGACACGCTCTTGTGGTCCACGCATGGTCCGGCACCACGCCACACAGCTCAACGCTCCCGAGCGCAGCACTCGGCAGCCGAGCAACTGTGCGTTGGACAGCGCCGTGATCGACATCGCTTCGCGCGATCGCCGCTAGCCCAACAAGGTCCGGCACGGTCGCGCCCGGGTCGGTATTGCTCCGCACGCGCGTCCGCGGCCCGCCAATGTGCAGCGCGGCCACCCCGAGCCCAACACCGGTCTGTGCAGCCGTCACCCGACCCGACGATGCCGTGCTGACATGTCCTCGGATCGGCGTTGTATGGCGCGGCGTTTTCACGCTTGACCGTTCTCGGCTGCGGCGTTCTTGCAGCAGTCCACATCCCGCTCGTTCCCGAACCTGTCGCTCGTGATGTGGTACTTCCGCGCCATGCGGTTCTCGTAGCAGTCCATCTCCCCCTCGTTCTCGAACCTGTCGCTCGTGATGCGGTAGTTCCGCGCCATCCGGTTTTCACAGCAGTCCACCTCCTAGGACGCGGCTGGCGAGGCCGATGACTACAGGGACGATGCCGAGGCAGACGAAGGCTGGGAGGAAGCAGAGGCCCAGAGGGCCGCCTATCAGGACTCCGGCGCGTTCGGCGCGGGCTGCGGCTGCGTCTTCGACTCCGCTGCGGCGGTGTTCGGCCAGTTCGCCGATTGCGGCGGCGAGTGAGGCGCCCGAGCGGGCCGAGCGACGGGCCAAGCGTGCCAGCGAGTCGACCTCCTCGGCGCCAGGTTGGCCTGTGCCGTCGCGGGCCACCTGGTCCCAGGCAGCTGCCGCGTCTGCGCCGAGTGCCAGCAGGTCGGCCGCCTTACGCAACCCCGCACCGAGGGCGGGCGGCGCGCTGGGGGCCACCGCTCGAGCTGCTGACGCCATCGGCAGCCCGGCTCGTAGGCAGGCGGCGAGCAGGTCGAATACCGAGGCTACGGCCAGCGGGTCGCTATTGGCGCCCCGCGGAGATGCCAGAGCTACCGGCGGCGCATCCCTCTCTCGTAACGCCCGCAATCGCCGATTCACCGCAACTCGCCCAGGCAGGACTACCAATGCCATCGCGAGCAAAACGACTGGTGCACTGGCAATTCCGTGCATTCCATACTCCTTCATACGTGTGCGCAACCAGCAGATTTGTTTCATACGAAGACCTTTCGCGTGATCGCGTCGGTCCACAGCAAGCCGATGCACGCCAGTGCTGCACCGAGTGGCAGCAGAACAGTTCCGGCACCAGGACTGAGCAGCACGTGCAGCGGGGCAGCGCCCATCAATTGGCCGAGGCCGATACCCAGGAGCGGGAGGCCCGCGAGAACCGCCGCAGTGGCGCGAGCCCCGGCCAGTGCCGCAGTAGTGCGCGTGCGAAAGCGAATGCGCCCCAGCAGGTCCGTGCGGGCCGCGACGAGTAGTTCCGCGAGAGCGAGACCGTGGTGCTCGGCGACCTGCCAGGCGTCGGCAATCCTGGCGAGTTCGGCATCGACGATGGAATCGGGATCGCGCAACCCATCCGCGCCCGACCCACCAAGTCTGCTGCGCGCCGCGCTGACCGCGAAGGCACGTGCGGCCTCGCCACGCGACTCCTGCGCGGCAACCTCCGCCGCCGCACTCGGATGTGCACCGACCCGCAGTTCCCCGATTACGGCCTCGAGCGCGTCCAACAGATAGGCGCACTCCGCGCTGCGCTGCCGTTCCCGGCCCGCCCGCCGCACCCGAATACCGACCGTTCCCCCAACCAACACCGCCGCTACCAGCGGACCGATACCAACTGCCAACGCCCCGACGATGACAACACCGAACGCCACCCGTAACGCACTGCCCCGCCCGACCTTTCGAGTATCTGCTGACGCCGTGAACAGCCTGACGAACCGTCGCCGCGAACCGGGCGTCGGTGCCAGCAAAACCCCCAGTGCCAGACACACCAATCCCGCAATCATCGACCGCACCGTTCGCCAAGTAGCCACCGCGACGACGCCATCCGACCTGCAATTCCGGAGCGCACCGCTGCCATGATCACCGGTCGCCCCACCAACGAACCAAGCACGGCGACAATGCCGCTGAAGCCGAAAACGGCGGACCCATCGGTACCGCGATCAGAGCGAATCCCCGCACCCCGGGCGTCATCACCCTCCAGCGCAAGATCCACCGCCCCCGACGATAGAGACACGAACAAACCTCGCGCCGAATCCAATCGAGCCGCGAGGGCCGCGCGCGCCATTGCCGCGATCACCGGTCGAGCCGTTCGGCGAGCAGGCGGGTGAGGGTGGCGGCGGCGGGGGTGGGGGCCTGGTCAGCGCGCCAGGCTGCGGTTATGGTGACGTGGCCTTGGGAGTCGCGATCTACTATGCCGATTTCGCGGAGGCCGCGGGAGCCGTCGGCTCGGCGATGGACGTGCAGTACTACTTGGACGGCTGCGGCTAGTTGACTGTGGAGGGCGGCGCGGTCCATACCGCCCAGCGCGGCAAGGGCTTCCAGGCGGGCAGGGACCTCGCGGGGTGAGTTGGCGTGGACTGTGCCAGCGCCGCCGTCGTGGCCGGTGTTCAGGGCGGTCAGGAGGTCGACTACCTCGGCGCCACGGACTTCGCCGACGACGATTCGGTCGGGCCGCATTCGCAGGGCCTGCCTGACGAGGTCGCGGACGGTTACCGCGCCGACGCCCTCGACGTTCGCGGTGCGCGCGACCAAGCGCACCACGTGTGGGTGTGGGGGTGCCAGTTCGGCGGCGTCTTCGACGCAGATGATGCGCTCGTCGGCGGCGACCTCGGCCAGTAGGCCGGACAGCAGTGTTGTCTTGCCTGCGCCGGTTCCTCCGACCACGAGGAAGGCGAGTCGGGCCCGGATGATCTGCTCCAGTAGGAGTCTCGCGTCGGCAGGTACCGCGCCCGCCGCAGCGAGCGCATCCAGTCCTTGGGTCGCCGGACGTAGCACACGTAGCGACAGGCAGGTGCCGCCGTGCGCCACCGGCGCCAAGACCGCGTGCAGCCGGACTCCGAACGAATCCCCCAGCGCCGCTTCCCTTCCGGACAACCTGCCATCGACCCACGGCTGCGCATCATCGAGCCGCCGCCCGGCCGACAGCGCCAACCGCTGTGCCAACCGACGCACCGACGCCTCATCAGGGAAGACGACCGAGGTGCGTTCCAGTCCACGCCCCCGGTCGATCCACACCGCATCCGGCGCGGTCACCAGCACATCTGCGACCCGGGCGTCCTGCAGTAGCGGCTCCAATAACCCCGCACCGGTCATCTCGGTCTGTAGCAGCCGCAGCGCCCGTAGCAGATCGGTATCCCCCAGCACCCCACCCGCCTCGGCCCGAATGGCCGCCGCCACCTGCGCCGGATCCGGATCCCCCGACGTACCGGACAACCGCTCCCGCACCCGATCCAACAACTCCGACGTCACCAACGCACTCATCACGAACCTCTCCCCACCGCAGCGGCAAGGCCCCGTCGCAGCATCCAACGCATCGCCCGAGCACTCGAAGCCGCGGGTCGACCAACACCGAGCACCGCATCCGACGGCGCAGATCGCCGGATCCCGAACACTGTCGCAACAGCACACGCGACAGTCCGATACCGCTGCTGCAGCTCGTATTTCACCGGCACCTGCGCCCCGCGACGGCGCACTGGGATATCGCGCCGCGCCGCACGGACTCGAGCCGACTCGGCCGTAGACGCACTCATCCCAGCCCCTGTCCGGCAGGAGCGCTGAGCACCCCGAGTACAGCGTCCGCGGCGTCACGGAGCGGCCCGCGGCCGAGGGTGAGCCCGCCGCGTTCCAGGCGCGCGGCCAACCCTGGTTGGGCTCGGACGGCGGCTAAGAGGGGCAGATCGAGGACCTCGGCGACTTCGGTACCGCGAAGGCCGCCGGGGGCTGGGCCGCGGACTATCAAGCCCTGGTTCGGATTTCGTTGGGTGATGTGGGCCGCGACCGATTCGGCGGCGGCTACGGCGCGTAGGCGAGCCGGGACGACCAGGACGACGAGGTCGGCCGCGTCGAGTATCTGGTCGGCGTGTGGGCCGCGTTCGCCCGAGATGTCGCATATCACCAAATCGCCTGCGGCACGGCCCGCTTCGATGACGGCGCGGACAGCGGCAGAACCGATTTCGGCGGGCAAGCGTCCGGCACCGCCGCGACCACAGGACAGTACCGCCAGTCCCGGCGCGGCGGCCGGTAGTGCGCTGTGCAGTGCGGCGGCGGAGACCCGACCGTCCTCGATCACCAGATCCGGCCAGCGCAATCCCGCCCCGGTTTCGATGCCGAGCAGCAGGTCGAGGCCGCCGCCGAGGGGTGCGCCGTCGACGAGCACGGTATCGCGGCGGAACCGCTCGGCGGCGGATCGCAGTCCGGTCGCCGCGGCCAATGTGGAAGCCCCCGCACCGCCGCTGGCACCCGCGATCGCGACGACAACACCATCGCCCATGCGATATTCGCCGTGCTCAGCAAACTTCTCGATAAGCCCGACCGCGGCACCGGGCAGCGCGATGACGCGCTCGGCACCGACGGCTGCGGCGGCCTGCCAATCGGCCAATCCGGGTTCCCCATCGGTCACCAGCACGATGCCGATCCGCCGGAGATAACCGGCGCGTGCACAGCTCTGCGCCGCCGCTGTGTCGAGGATCACCAGTGGTGCCGCCACCCAGGCGTGGCGACCGATAGCGAGCGCGCGCTCGTCGAGCTCGCGTTCCGCGGCCGCCGCGACCCGGCGTACCTCATCGCGCAGCCGGATGTCCTGGATCAGCACGAGCACGGGCGGCGGTGTGAGTGCCGGAGCGGCTTCGAGATTCATGCAGGTCAGCGTGCTCGAAGACGAAGCCCAGCAGAAGATGCAATATGCCGAATGTGGATAACTCGGGGGTTGTGGATAAATCCGGGGAGCCGAGTCCGCGGGAACCTTGCCCGAAATAGAGGACGGCCCCAGCCGGGGGGGGAGGAGGCTGGGGCCGTCGGGTTCAGCCCCGGGGGGTCGGGCTGAACGCGCCTGGACTATGTCCAGGTGCCAGCAATACTACACCCAAGCCGGGGCCACTACGCAAGTCTGTAGTCGGAGAACTTTGTGGCCACGACCGGCCCGGCGTCTGCGGGGCAAACCCACCGAACCAACCGGACGCCCGACCCGTCGGGCACCATCGCCGCGGCATGCATATTCTGAACGGGTGAGGGCCGATGGCGACCAAACAGAGCTCGATGACCAGACGGCACGGGACGCGACAGCAACGAAGCGACCGAGCGCCGGGGCCGAGCGCGTGGCCGCCTTTTTCGATCTCGACAAGACAGTGATCGCGAAATCGAGCACCTACGTGTTCAGTAAGCCCTTCTACGCGCAGGGCCTGCTGAACCGGCGCGCGGTGCTGGAGAGCAGTTACGCCCACTTCCTGTTCATGCTCTCGGGCGCCGACCACGACCAGATGGAGCGCATGCGCGCCAATCTGACCAATATGGTCGCGGGCTGGGATGTCGAGCAGGTGAAATCCATTGTGGCCGAGACACTTCACGAACTCGTCGATCCGCTGATCTATGCCGAGGCCGCGGATCTGATTGCCGACCACAAGATCCGGGGACACGATGTGGTGATCGTTTCGGCCTCGGGCGAGGAGATCGTCGGCCCGATCGCCGAGGTGTTGGGCGCCTCACATACCGCGGCGACCAGGATGGTCGTCGAGGACGGGCGCTACACCGGTGAGGTCGAATTCTATTGCTATGGTGTCGGTAAGGTGACCGCGATCGAAAAGCTCACCGCCGCTGAGGGTTACGATCTTTCGCGGTGTTATGCCTACTCCGATTCCGTGACCGATCTACCGATGCTGAGTGCGGTGGGGCATCCGACCGCGGTGAACCCGGATCGCAATCTGCGCCGTGAAGCGGTGGCCAAGGGCTGGCCGATTCTCACGTTCTCCAACCCGGTCTCGCTGTGGTCGCGGTTCCAGAGTCCGTCGTCGACCACCCTTGCCGCGACAGCCGCAGTGGGGTTGAGTGCGGTACTGGCCGGAGCGATCAGCTACCGGCTGCTGCGCCGGCGGCGCTGAACCATAGCTGCCGGGCTCGGGCCACGCGGCCGCCCTGCTGAGGCACGCTGCGGAGGGCTTGCCGACGTAACACAGAGGCCGCCGCGACCAGGGATTCAACCACGAAACGCCGGTAGACACGCAGCTTATTGAATGTTTTTTCAAGCCTTGATGTGAGGGCAGTCACAGTGTAGAAATGTAACTACGGAAGGACGGAAGGCCTGAGCGGAGCCGGAAGAGAAGGCTCAGCTCCCCGACCCACCCTTCCCAGCACGGACACCAGGCACCCACGCGGAGCGCGCCGCGACAAGGGCAAAAGCGTTGTGGGCCTGCGAGATCCGGGTTTTCGACGGCGAACGCCTCGCACAGGTTGCGGGGATGAACCGCCGGAGTCCGGATAATCGCCGAGGCCGCAGAACACAACCCACCCAGCACGCTTGGTAACCGGGTATCCGTGCTAGCGGGCGGTGAGGTCGTCAACGACAACGCCGCCCGCTTTGATGTGTGGGCACCTATCCGGATGCCGAGTCGGCGATCGATGTCGCCTCCCGGGCACCGTCTTCGAAGGCGCCGCAGCACAGGATCACCCAGCCGCCCACCGCATCCGGAGCACCCGAGCCGAATCCGGCCGCCGCGTCCAGATACTGCTGACGCCGCCGCAGCCAGAACACCTCCGGCACGCCGAGACTGTGGGGATCCAGCCCACTGGACGCGGCCACCAGTCGCGAGGCCGCCCGCGCCACTATGCCGTCGGCCGTACCGAATGGCCGCAAGGTCAGTAGCTCACCGTGCACGACCGCCGCGATGACCGGCGCCGGCGCCTTGGATCCGAGCACTGTCTGCACCAGCAGGTCGAGCCGTTCGGCCACGCCGCCGTCACCGCGCGGGCGCCCGAGCAGCTCCTCGTCGGTGACCAGATCGGCCGCGGCCAGCAGATGCAGCCGAGCCAGCGCCTGCAGCGGCGCGCGCTGCCAGGTGCCGACCAGATTCCGCAGCGCGTCGCCGTCGAGCGCCTGGCCGACTCGCAGCGAGCCGGCCAGGATCGGATCCGCGACCCGACCATCGGCGGGCAGCTCGGTACTGCCGCCGTCGATCGCGGCGGATGAGCGCGCGGCCCGCACCGCCGCCTCGGCGGCCGTGGTCGGCCAGCCACGCCGGTTCGCCTTGTGCCGATGCACCGCGGCGAGCGCGTCACGCGCCTTATCGGCGGCTTCGCGCACACCGGGCAGATCGACGAGGGGCTGTAGCGGATCGGTCACTGAAGACATTTTGCAGCGCCTACGGCACCGCGTGTTCGCGGCCCCCCAATGTTTCGCGAGATCCGCGCCGCCGGGGTCCGGTCCGCGAGGTATGTATCGCCCCCTGGTCAGCCCGCCAGCAGGTCCCGTCCGGGAATGGCGTCGAGCAGGCGGCGGGTGTACTCCTCCTTCGGGTTCTGGAAGACCTCGTCGGTGGTCGCCGCTTCGACGATCCTGCCGGTCTGCATGACCAGGACGTCGTCGGCGATCTGCCGGACGACGGCCAGGTCATGGGTGATGAACAGATACGACAGCCCCAGCTCGGCTTGTAGGTCGTTGAGCAGCTTGAGGATCTGCGCCTGGACGAGGACATCGAGTGCGGACACCGCCTCGTCGCACACCACGACCTCCGGGGAGAGCGCGAGCGCACGGGCCACCGCGACGCGCTGACGCTGGCCGCCGGAGAGTTCATTGGGGTAGCGGCGCATTACCGAGGATGGCAGCGACACCTTGTCCAATAGGTCGCGCACCGTCGCCTCACGTTCCTTGGCCGAACCGATCCTATGCGTGCGCAGCGGCTCCTCGATGGTGCGGTAGATCGAGTACATCGGATCCAGCGAACCGTAAGGGTCCTGGAAGATCGGCTGCACCCGACGGCGAAAAGCGAACGCTCCTTTACGATCCAGCTTCGCGACTTCGCGACCGTCGAAGGACACCGAACCGGAGGTCGGTTCGAGCAGGCCCAGAACCATCTGTGCCACAGTCGATTTGCCCGAACCGGACTCGCCGACAATGGCCGTGGTCGTGCCGCGCTTCAGCCGGAACGACACATCGTCGACCGCGACGAAATCCGTCGACTTCCACGGCGCGCTACCTCGAATCTTGAACGCCTTGGTCAGATTCCGCGCTACCACCACGTCATCGGAGACCGCCGCGATTTCGCTATCAGCCGCCGCGACCTCCTCGGCGACCTGTATGGCCTGCTTGCGCACCTCGATGCGTTCGCGCACCGAGGACAATCGCTGCGAGGCGAGCGAGGGCGCGGAATTCACCAGCTTCTTGGTGTACAGATGCTGCGGTTCGCGCAGAATCCGCAGCGCCGGGCCGGATTCCACCACTCTGCCGCGATACATCACCACCAGGTGCTCGGCACGTTCGGCAGCTAGGCCGAGGTCGTGGGTGATGAGCAGAACCGCGGTGCCGAGTTCGCTGGTGAGTCCGTCGAGGTGGTCGAGGATCTGCCGCTGCACCGTCACGTCGAGAGCCGAGGTCGGCTCGTCGGCGATCAGCAGTTTGGGACGGCAGGCCAATCCGATGGCGATGAGCGCGCGCTGGCGCATACCGCCGGAGAATTCGTGCGGATACTGGTTCACCCGGCGCGCCGCATCCGACATCCCGGCTTCCTCGAGCAGTTCGATAGCGCGCTGCTCGGCCGCCTTGCCCTTGGCAATGCCGTTTGCCTCCAAGGTCTCTCGGATCTGGAAGCCGATCTTCCACACCGGGTTCAGATTCGACATCGGATCCTGCGGCACCAATCCGATTCCGCTGCCGCGGACCGCAACCACCTCCTTCTTCGACGCCTTCGCCAGATCCTTGCCGTCGAATCTGATCGAGCCGGAGGTGACCTGTCCGGTGCCGGGCAGCAGGTCGATAATGCTGTGCGCGGTCGTGGATTTTCCGGATCCGGATTCGCCGACAATGGCAACGGTCTGACCCGGATAAACCGTCAGACTGACATCGCGAACCGCCGGAATCTTCTTGCCCTCGGAGGAGAAGCAGACATTGAGATCCTCGATCTCGAGCAATGGTTTATCCGACATCGCCGCGGTCACCTCTTCCTTGCCTTCGGATCGAGCGCGTCCCGCAGCGCGTCGCCGAGCAGGATGAAGCTCAGCACGGTGAGCGCCAAAGCCGTTGCGGGATAGAATAAGATCGGCGAGCCGCCGCGCAGTTCGTGCTGATTGGTATTGATATCCGAGCCCCAGGACACGATCGTGCGCGGCAGGCCGACACCGAGATAGGACAGTGTCGCCTCGGTGACGATGAATGCGCCGAGCCAGATCGTGGTGACCACGATCAGCGGTCCGGCCGCATTGGGCAGCACATGACGCAGCAGTGTGCGTATTCGCGATACCCCCAAGGCCTTTGCCGCCGTGACATATTCACTGTTCTTCGCCTCGATCACCGCACTGCGCGCGATACGTGCGGCCTGCGGCCAGGTGAACGCGGCCAGAATCAGGATGACCGTCCAGATCGTGCGCGAATCGAGCAGCTGCATGATGACGATCGCGGCCAGCATCAGCGGAATCGCATAGAAGATCTCCGCGATGCGCGATACCACCGAATCGAGCAGCCCGCCGTAGAACCCCGCCAGGGCACCGAGCGTGCCGCCGACGAGCAGGAATACCGTAGTGGCACCCAGCCCTGCCATTACCGAAGCCCGTGCGCCGTACACGGTTCGGGTGTAGACATCGCAGCCCTGTTTATCGAATCCGAAGGGGTGCCCGGGCCCGCGCGGATCCATACTGAAATCGCCATTGCAGTAGCGCGGATCCTGATCGGAGAACAGGCCGGGCCAGAGCACCACAATGGCGATGAACACGATCAGCACCGCGGCCACGATGAAGATCGGATTGCGGCGCAACTGTCGCCACGCGTCCTGCCAGATGCTGGTCGGCGAACCGGTATCGACGACCTGATCGGTGGCGAGCACCTCGACTTCATCGGGCGGCGCGACGAAATGCCGCTGCCGGTCCCGAGCTTTCTTCTCGAGCTCAGGCATATCGGATCCTCGGGTCGAGCGCGGCGTAGAGCAAATCGATGATCAGATTCGAGATCAGGAAGATCACGATGAGCACGGTCACGAACGAGACCACCGTCGGTGGCTCCCCGCGGGTAATCGCCTGGTACATCGTCCCGCCTACGCCCGGAATATTGAAGATGCCCTCGGTGACGACCGCGCCGCCGATCAGCGCACCGAGATCGGCACCGAGAAAGGTGATCACCGGAATCATCGAATTACGCAGAATGTGCACGGTGACCACACGCGGTCTACTGAGCCCCTTCGCGGTCGCGGTACGCACGTAGTCGGCGGACATGTTCTCCGCCACCGAGTTTCGGGTCAGCCGCAGCACATAGGCGAATGACAGCGACCCGAGCACGAATGCGGGCACGAGCAATTCACCGATACTCGCCTTCCCTGTGACGGTCACCGGCGCGATACCCCACTTCACCCCCAGTACGAACTGGGCCAGGAAGCCGATCACGAAGATCGGGACCGCGATGATGATCAGGCTGACCACCAGCAGCGTCGAGTCGAACAGTTTGCCTTTGCGCAGTCCAGCGATCAGACCGAAGAGCACGCCGAAGATGCCCTCGATGAGCACCGCCATCAATGCCAATTTGATGGTGATCGGGAATGCGCGGGCGAGTTCATCGCGCACCGGGCGGCCGGAGAAGGCCGTCCCGAAGTCGAGGGTGAAAATGCCCTTCAGATACAGCAGATACTGCACGATGAAGGGACGATCCAGGTGATAGCGCGCACGCAGTTGCGCCTCCACGGCAGGCGTCATCGGCTTGTCGCCGGCCAGCGCGTGGATCGGATCGCCCGGAACTAGGAAGACCAGTGCGTAGATGAGCAGCGTCGCCCCGAGGAAGACGGGGATCATTTGAAGCAGACGCCGCACGACATACCAGGCCATTTCGTCTCCTGGGTGAGCGGCGCGGCCGTGCCGTCAGAATCTGCGGCACGACCGCGCCGAGCGGCTACTTCTCGATGTTTTCGAAGTCGAACAGGCCATTCCAGGCCAGGTCGGCATGCTTCACCTTGTCCGAACGTCCCGCCGCGGCAAGGTAATCCAGCACCGGGATATCGGCCATATCCTTGATCAGCAACGCCTGCGCCTGCGCCACGATCTTGTACGACTCGTCCAACGTCGGCGCGGCCAGTGCAGCGTCGAGCAGATGGTCGAATTCGGGGCTCTTGTAGTCGACGTTATTGGTCTCGGAGTAGCTGTAGTACTGCGAGGTGAGGAACTGCAGCATGGTCGGGTAGTCACCCTGCCAGCCGTAGCGGAACGCCTTGCCGATCGTCTTCTGATTCACCAGATCTCGGATGTTCTTGAATGTCGGATACGGCGCGCCGACGGCATCGATACCGAGGGTGTTCTTGATGCTGTTGGCCACTGCCTCGATCCACGCCTGGTGGCCGCCGTCGGAGTTGTAGGCGATCTCGTAGCGACCCGACCACGGCGAAATGGCATCGGCCTGCGCCCAAACCTTCTTGGCCTCTTCGGGGTTGTACTTCAGCACCTCCGAGCCGGGCAGGTTGCCGTTGAATCCGGGCAAGGTGCTCGAGGTGAAGTCGCGCGCCGGAATCTTGGTGCCATTGAAGATGGTGTCGCAGATCTGCTGCCGGTTGATCGCCATCGAAATGGCCCGGCGACGCAGCAGGCCTTCCTCACCGCCGAAGTGCGGGACATTGGCCTGGACGCCGATGTGCTGGTTCTGCGCGGACGGATTCAGGATCGCGCGGTCGCCGAGGTCCTTCTTGTAGGAAGTCAGCGCACTGTCCGGAATCGTGTCGAGGGTATCGAGATTGCCTGCCTGCAGATCCGAGTAAGCGGTATCGAACGACTGGTACATGACGAAGCGCAGACCCTTGTTCTTGGGCGCACGTCCGCCCTTGTAGTCCGGGTTGGGCGTCAGGTCGATCTTGACGTTGTGCTCCCAGGTCTGGAACTTGTACGGGCCATTGCCGATCGGGTTCTCACCGAAGGCCTTCATATCCTTGAATGCGGCATCGGGCAGCGGATAGAACGGCGCGTAGCCGAGTTCGGTCTCGAAGTCGATGGACGGCGACTTCAGCTCGACGGTGAAGGTTCGGTCATCGACCACCTTCAGACCCGACATCGTTTGTGCCGTGGGCTTTTCCGCCGAAACCTCGTCGAATCCGACGATCGGGGTGAACGCGTAACTCTGCAGCTGACCGTTGGTGCCGAGCGCGCCGTAGTTCCATGCGTCGACGAACGACTTCGCGGTCACCGTGGTGCCGTCGGTGAACTTCCAGTCCGGCTTGATGGTGATCGTGTAGGTCTTGCGGTCGTTGGTCTTGATGGACTCGGCCATCTCGTCGTGCGCGACGCCTTTGCCGTCGTAGTACTTCAGACCGGCGAATAGCCGGTCCACAACGCGACCGCCCATATTCTCGTTGGTGTTGGTCGGCACCAATGGATTCTGCGGTTCGCCACCGTTGGTGGTGACGATGTCGGCGTCGGCACTATCGCTCGACGAACATGCGGACAGTCCCAGGCTTGTGGCCAGCAGGACCGCCGCGGTCAACGCTGTAGCTCTGTTGAATCTCAACGCGTTCTCCCGATTTCGAGACAGGCGAAGGGGATCCGCGACGACGCATGGGTATTTGCCCAGCGCGCCTCGACTCGATCCGCCTTGGAATGCCTGGGACGTTAGCTATTCGAAGCAGCCTTGTCACCGGATTGACAGAGGTTCGTTCCACTTGTTACCAATCCGGCAACATCGTCGAAACGCGCTAAACATTAAGGAGAAGACGGGCATCCGCCGGAAGTATGCCTCCGTTGGGGCTTCCGGTGTCCGTAGCTGTTGGTCTATGACGATAGCTACCGAAGGACCGGTTTGTCAGCGGATCGCGCAGGATACCCGCCGTGGTGACGCGATGGAAACCCAATGGACACAGCAGGCGCGGGCTGGATCACAGTTGGTTACTGTCGAAATCGACTGCGACTGCCAGCACCACTGGGGCTACGTGAGGAAGAGACGAGATGACCGAATCCACCGACAACCGGGACTCGTACCCGCCGACCGCGGAATTCGCCGCGGCGGCGAATGCCGACGCGTCGTTGTACCAGCGGGCCGCGGCCGATCGCGACGCGTTCTGGGCCGAGCAGGCCGAGCGGCTGCATTGGGAGCAGCCGTGGACGCAGGTGCTCGACTGGAGTGACGCGCCCGTCGCGAAGTGGTTCGTCGACGGCAAGCTCAATGTCGCCTACAACTGTGTGGACCGCCATGTGCTCGATGGGCACGGCGATCAGGTCGCCATCCACTGGGAGGGCGAACCGGGCGACTCCCGCGATATCACCTATGCCGAACTCCTCGCCGAAGTTTCCCGCGCCGCAAATTATCTGACCGAACTCGGACTCGAAGCGGGCGATCGGGTCGCCATCTATATGCCGATGGTTCCCGAGGCGATCGTGTCGATGCTGGCGTGCGCCCGACTCGGCCTGACCCATTCGGTGGTCTTCGCGGGCTTCTCACCGACCGCGCTGCGCCAGCGCGTCGACGATGCGAGCGCCCGATTGATCATCACCACCGACGGTCAGTGGCGTCGCGGTAAGGCCGCACCACTCAAAGAAGCCGTCGACGAGGCGCTCTACGCCAACGGCGACGTGCCGCACAGTGTCGAACACGTACTGGTAGTGCGCCGCACCGATATCGAGGTGCCGTGGACCGAGGGCCGCGACCTGTGGTGGCACGAGACCGTCGCGCAGGCCGCCCCCGAACACCGGGCGCAGGCCTTCGATGCCGAGCATCCGCTGTTCATCCTCTACACCTCCGGCACCACGGGGAAGCCCAAGGGCATCCTGCACACCAGCGGCGGATTTCTCACCCAGGCGTCTTACACCCACCACAATGTCTTCGACCACAAGGCCGGACAAGATATCTACTGGTGCACTGCCGATATCGGCTGGGTCACCGGGCACACGTACATCGTCTACGGACCGCTGTCGAACCGGACCACTCAGGTCGTATACGAGGGCACGCCGAACTTCCCGGATGAGCACCGACACTGGAATATCGTCGAAAAGTACGGCGTCACAATCTATTACACGGCTCCAACCCTGGTGCGCACCTTTATGAAGTGGGGTAGGGAGATTCCGGCCGCCCACGATCTGTCCAGCATCCGGGTACTCGGCAGCGTGGGTGAACCGATCAATCCGGAGGCGTGGCGCTGGTACCGGGAGGTGATCGGTGCGAACTCCGCGCCCATCGTGGACACCTGGTGGCAGACCGAGACAGGGTCGATCATGATCTCCCCGTTGCCGGGTGTCACCGCCGCCAAACCCGGCGCCGCGATGAGCGCGCTGCCCGGTATTTCGGCGAAGGTCGTCGACGAGGAGGGCAAGGCGGTCGAACTCGGTGAGACCGAGGCCAACGGTTATCTGGTGCTCGATCAGCCGTGGCCGTCCATGTTGCGCGGCATCTGGGGCGATATGGACCGCTACCGGGCCACCTACTGGGAGCGCTACGCCGAGCAGGGCTGGTACTTCGCCGGTGACGGCGCCAAGCTCGATGCCGATGGCGATCTGTGGGTGCTCGGCCGGGTCGACGACGTGATGAATGTGTCGGGTCACCGCATCTCTACCGCCGAAGTCGAATCCGCGCTGGTCGGTCACTCCGGGGTAGCCGAGGCCGCCGTGGTGGGCGCAAGCGATGCGACTACCGGACAGGGCATCGTCGCCTTCGTGATCCTGACGGCCGAGGCCAAAGACACCGGCGACGCGCTGATCGACGAACTGAAGGCGGAGGTGTCGCGGGAGATCAGCCCGATCGCCCGGCCGCGCGAGATCCACGTGGTTCCCGAACTGCCCAAGACCCGCAGCGGCAAGATCATGCGGCGACTGCTGCGCGATGTCGCCGAGGGGCGCGACTTGGGCGACACCTCGACACTGGTCGATCCCAATGTTTTCGAGGCGATCCGGGCCAGCCGCGCCTGAGTTCCGCACCGTATCGGGCACATCGTAGGGCCGGTGACGAAATTCGTCACCGGCCCTACCCGTTAGTATTGCGTGAGGTGTGCCGGGAAGCCTGGTCGGCATGCGGTCGTGTACCTGAACGCCGGATCGGTGGGATTGCGCGTCCGCGGTCCAGCCAACCCCGGCGGAAGGTTTCCCGTGATCACCCAAGTGCGCTCGGAACTGACGCGGTATCTACGCACCGAAACCATTGGTGGCGCGATACTTCTGATCGCGGCTGCTGCCGCATTGCTGTGGGTGAACTCGCCGTGGGGCCAGAGCTACTTCACCCTCACCCAGTACGCCCTGCCGATCAAGGCACTGCATCTGGATTTCACCGTCGCGGACTGGACCAAGGACGGTCTGCTCGCCATCTTCTTCTTCGTCGCCGGACTGGAGCTCAAACGCGAGCTGGTGGTCGGCGAGCTCGCCGATCCCAAGCGGGCTGTGCTGCCGATCATCGCGGCGGTGGGCGGGGTGGTCACTCCGGCACTAATCGCATTCGCGGTCGGATTCGGCGTGGACGGAATGGACCGGGGCTGGGCGATCCCGGTGGCGACCGATATCGCCTTCGCGCTGGCCGTGCTTGCCATGACCGGATCCCGGATCCCGACCAGCGCGCGGGTCTTCCTGTTGAGTCTCGCGGTGGTCGACGATCTGCTCGCCATCATCCTGATCGCGGTGCTGTTCACCGCGACGCTGTCGGCGCTGTGGCTGCTGGGCGCGGCGGCCTGTTGGGCGATATGGGCGCTGGCCCAGCACAAGCGGATATCCACGCCACTGTTGTATGTGCCGCTCGCGCTGGTCTCCTGGTACGCGCTGCACGAGGCGGGCATCCATCCGACGCTGGCCGGTGTCGCGCTCGGTCTGCTCACCAGGGTGCGCAAGGACCCGGGCGAGACCGAAGCTCCCGCAACACGGCTAGAGCACATGATCCAGCCGATCTCGGCCGGACTCTGTGTGCCGCTGTTCGCCTTGTTCGCTTCCGGAGTTCCACTGGACGGCAAGGTTTTCCAGCACCTGTTCAGTGACCGGCTGCCGCTGGCCATAGTTCTCGGATTACTGCTCGGCAAGACCCTCGGTATCTTCGGAATAAGCTGGGTGGCAATCCGATTGGGTATCGCGAAACGTCCGGTCGGTCTCGGCTACCGAGACATGTTCGCCCTCTCGGTGCTCGGTGCGATCGGCTTCACCGTTAGCCTTCTGGTGGCAGAACTCGCGCTGACCGACGTCGGTGACGGCTCAGCCGTCGAATTGGCCAAAGCCGCGGTGTTGGTGACGTCAATGACGGCGTCGCTCGCGGGTTCGGCGCTACTGTTGCGGCGTGGGCGTGTCCACCAGGCGCGGCGGGACGCGCGTGCGATAGAACGAGAGACTGAGGCGCAAGCAGTGCCGGGACAGGGAGAAGGGTCGACGAAGTGAGTTTCGCAAACGGCGGTAACGGGGACCAGTCGCGTCGCGACCGCACTGTCACCTCTATTCCCCTCTCGGACGCCAACCCGGCCGGGTCGGCGAGCTTCGGTGCCCTGGTCCGCGATGCCACCGAGCAGATGTCGACGCTGGTGCGGGCCGAGGTCGAGCTGGCCAAGGCCGAGGTGACCGGGGAGATCAAGAAGGGGCTGCAGGGCAGCGTCTACTTCATCCTCGCGCTGACCGTGCTGCTGTTCAGCACCTTCTTCTTTTTCTTCTTTCTCGGCGAGCTGCTCGACGTCTGGCTGGCGCGCTGGGCGGCGTTCCTGATCGTGTTCCTGCTGATGATCGTGGCGACGGCGGTCCTGGCCCTGCTCGGCTATCTGCGGGTAAAGAAACTGCGGGCGCCGGAGAAGACCATCGATTCGCTCAAGCAGGCACGCACGGTGCTGCCGAGCGGATTCGGCTCGCACGAGGAGCACATCGCGCTCGCGGAGCCGACGCAGTCGAAGTCACTCGAGCAGCCGTCGAAGTAGCGTTCGGGCGGCGCGCCAGCGCCGACTAGGCGGTTGGCCGCACCCCTACTAGGCTCGGTCGGCGTGTCGTCCAACTCATTTCCCGATCCGTCCAGCGTCCGTTACGACGGGCCGTGGACGCATCGGGACGTGCACGCGAACGGCATTCGCTTCCATGTCGTCGAGGCCGCCCAGGAGCGCCCGGACGCACCGCTGGTCGTCTTGCTGCACGGATTCGCCGACCTCTGGTGGTCCTGGCGGCATCAGCTGACCGGACTCGCCGAACTCGGCTATCGCGCGGTCGCGGTGGATCTGCGCGGCTACGGCGATAGCGATAAACCGCCGCGCGGTTATGACGGTTGGACACTGGCCGGTGATATCGCCGGACTCATCCGCGCCATGGGCTATTCCGAGGCCACATTGGTCGGACATGCCGACGGCGGACTGGTGTGCTGGACGACCGCGGTGCTGCATCCGCGTTTGGTGCGCTCGATCGCACTGGTGAGCTCCCCGCATCCGGCCGCGCTCAAAAGCGCGGTGCTGCGTGACCGGCGACAGCGGCACACCTGGCTGCCGAATTTCCTGCGCTACCAACTGCCGCGCTACGGCGAACATCTGCTGACCACAGGCGACGGCTTCGAGGTCGAGCGGCTGCTGCGCCAGCGGGTGAGCCGAACCTGGTCGGGCACCGCCGAATTCATCGAGACGGCCAATCGAATGCGCTCGGCCATCCAGATTCCGGGTGCGGCGCACTGTGCGCTGGAATATCAGCGCTGGGCCTTCCGCAGTCAGTGGCGGCCGGACGGTCGGCGATTCATGGCCACCATGCGGGCGCCGATCCGCATTCCGGTGCTCGCCATGCGCGGTGAACTCGACGGCTACATCCTGCCCGCGACCTTCCAGCGCGGCCGCCGATTGTCACCGCAGCGGCGGCAGGTGGTGATTCCGGGCGCGGGTCACTTTGCGCACCAAGAGAACCCGGAAGCGGTCACGATGGAGTTGGCCAAGCTGCTCGGATAGCGAGCCTCACGTCCACCTGGCGGGCAAACCGATCCGAAAACGATTTGCCCGCAGGGAGTAATCGAAAGTGATTCTGGTCACTATGTCGTTGTAGTTGGGGATTCAGCTCAGCACACATGCGCCCGTTTCGACTGACGCAACCGCACCAGGGGCAGCATCGAGTTGCGCCCGGACCTCGGAAAGCGTCAGCACATATCCTGTGTCATCGTCGGTTACCGCCGCACCGAAGACGATGCCGAGCACTTCCCCTTCCGTATCCACAAGCGGTCCACCGGAATTGCCTGCCCGCACTTGGCCACGAACCGTGTAAACCTCGCGCTCGACGGTGCCGTTGCGGTAGATGGTCGGGCCCGTCAAGTCCAGCGTCTCGCGAACACGGGCAGCACTGGCGGTGTAGCGACCGCCGCCAGGGTAGCCCAGCACTATAGCGCTGTCTCCGGAGCGAGCTGGCGTAGGCGCGGTTGGGATCACAGGCGCGATGAGTCCCGATACCGCGAGCACCGCCACATCTTTGGATGGATCGAACAAGACAACCGTGGCATTCAGCGGCCCGTTGGTGGCGTCAACTGTGATGCTGGTGGTCCCGGCGACGACGTGAGCGTTAGTAACGATCCGTTCGGGAGCGATCACGAAGCCGGAACCCTCCAGTGCCCGCTGACAGCTCGGCGCGACACCGCGGATGCGCAGCACACTCTGTTGCAATGAGGCCGCGACCGGGCTGGCGAGCACGCTGGGATCGGGCGGTTCGACCGCCGCGATCGGCGCGCGACCGAACGGTCCGATGACATCCGGCAGTCCGGAGGTGTTGAGCAGTTTGGAGAATTCGTTCGGCAGCCGCCGCAGCCAATTCGGGGAGACATCGTTGACGTCGGCGAGCACCTTCGAACCATTGATGGCCGCGGCGATGGCGGGCTGGGACGAGGTGGCCAGCGGCAACGCCAGCAGCCACGCGGTGACCAGCACCGCGACCGCCTGCAGCACAGCGCCGACGACACTGTCCACACTGCGGGTGAACGGATGCCGCATACCGCCGCGCGCGGCCCGGCCGAGCACCATGCCCGCGACCTCACCCACGATGACCAGCACCACGATCAACAGCACGCCGGTGAGCACCCGCGGTCTGCCCTCATCCACATGGATCAGAATGTGCGGCGCAATAAGAATGCCCGCGACCGCGCCGAGTACGACGCCGAGGAAGGCCAGCGCGGAAGCCACCGCGCCCTGGCGCCAACCGGAGGAGGCGGCAAGCAGCGCGAGCAGCACCACCGCGATATCGAGCCAAGCCGATGAACTCATAACGTCATCCCTACGGCCGCCAGCGCGGACTCTAGATCGCGAACATCGCTGTGGTCCCAGTCCCGTTCCCACCCGGCGGATTTGCAGATGCCCGCCAGAATGCCGCCGGTCAGTCCCCACACCAGCATTCCGTCCACCTGGAATGCCGGACTCTGATAGCCAAGGCTGCCGCGCACCATGAAGCGATTCGCCGGGTCGAGCAAATCGGCGAGCGGCACCCGCACGACGCGTTCGGTCTCGGTGTGATTGACCACGCGGACCGCCCTCGGTGTGTGCCAGTAGGCCACCACCGGGGTCACATCGAATCGGGACGGTGGCACGAACAGCTTCGGCAGCACGGCAAAGGGTTCGACGCCTTCGCGTCCCAGCCCGGTCTCTTCACAGGCCTCGCGCAGGGCGGTATCGATCGGACCGGAGTCGCCGGGATCGACCGCGCCGCCCGGAAATGCGACCTGACCGCGGTGCTGGCGCATGGTGGACGCGCGCTGGGTGAGCAGCACATCCGCATCGGCGGGCAGCCCGCCCGGCGTCTCGGGATCCGATTCGGGCGAACCGCTGAAGAGCACGAGCACGGCCGCCTGCCGCGGTGTGGTGCTGACCGTCATGGCTCGGCGCACCGCGCGCGCCAGGGACAGCGTGTCGGTGGAATCGGTATTCGGGTCCGCAGCTCGGCGCAGCCATGGGGGAATGCTGTGCGGCATGGGGATCTCGGTCATGCCGCAACTCCCAAATTATTCGCGACCGTATCGGCGATATCGTCGACGCCGTTGAAGGCGCGCACCACCACCTGGGCGACCGAACCATCCGCACGCAGTAGGACCGATACCGGCAGCACCGCGGGCGCACCGACCGCGGTACGCACCTTGGTGCGCGGGTCGAGGACGCCGGGCAACGTCACCTTCAGGTCGGTCAGCAACGCGAGCGCCCTCGCCTCATCCGGATCGCTGTGCACGGTCAGCACGGTAATCGCGTTTCCGGCTCGTCGCGCGTACTCCTGCACATCTGGCAACTCTTTGGCGCACGGTCCACACCAGTACGCCCACAGGTTCAGCAGTGCGGGTTTGCCCGCGAGCGCGGCCGCCAAGTCGACCGGTCTGCCGTCGGATAGACAGCTCAGACCGAGCCCGGCAAGCGGTCCGCGGCCCACCGCATCCGCCGCTGGCACCGGACAATTCGCGAGCCCGGCGGCGGTGCGCGCCTCGACCGATGCGCTCGCGAGGGAGTTCGCCGGATGGTCGCCGCTCGTCGCGGTGTCGTCGTGATCGCGGGGCCACAGCGCGACCGCCAAGGCCACTACGGTGATCAACCCTGCCAGCGCCAAGCGCGCCGCGACAGGTATTCGTCTCACCGGCCCACCAGCTCGAGCAGATGCTCCGCCTCCGGACCCTTCACCAACTTCGCCGCGGTCTCCGGATCGGTCGGCCCGACCCCGAATGACGGACAGTCCTTGGCAAGCAGGCAGACACCACATGCGGGCTTGCGGGAATGACAGACCCGACGCCCGTGGAAAATCACGCGATGGGACAGCATTGTCCATTCCTTGCGTTCGATCAGCTCGCCGATGGCGTGCTCGACCTTCACCGGATCTTCTTCGGTGGTCCACGCCCAGCGCCGCACCAGCCGACCGAAATGGGTGTCGACCGTAATGCCGGGCACCCCGAACGCATTGCCGAGGATGACATTGGCGGTCTTGCGGCCGATGCCGGGCAACTGCACCAGTTCGTCGAGGGTGTGAGGCAATTCACCATCGAAGCGTTCGACCAGTGCCTGCCCGAGTCCGATGAGCGCACTGGTCTTGTTGCGGAAGAAGCCGGTGGGCCGGATGTATTCCTCCAGCTCCGCGCGGTTTGCCTCGGCGTAGGCGCGGGCGTCGGGGTACTTGGCGAAGACCGCGGGTGTGGTCAGATTCACCCGTTCGTCGGTGCACTGCGCGGAAAGTATTGTCGCCACCGCCAATTCGAGCGGTGTTGTGAAGTCGAGCTCACAGTGCGCGTCCGGAAAGGCCACCGCGAGAGTGCGGTTCATCCGGCGGGCCCTTCGGGTACGACCGAGCTGGGTTTCCGCTTGTCGCGCTCGGGATTTGCGCTTCGGCGCGGGGACCGCGGCAAGTTGCGCATCGGTCGCCTCGACGGCAGGCGCAGGCCCGCTCACGGCAGCATTGGAGGGGGAGACACGCACGCGTCCACCATACGGAACCACCCCACAACGGTGCCCTCCTAGATCTCTTGCCGTGTTCCATCTGAGACCTAGACCGTGTTTACTGCTCGTCATGCAAGGACTCGCTGTGGTGCTCTTCCCAGTGGTGCTGATGTTGTTTGCACTGGGCATGGAGCGGGTCGAGAATCGGCTCCGCAATCTTCTCGAACCCGACGAAGAGGTTCAGCAGTACCTGGACAAGGCAAGCAACGCCGAAGTGAAGGAGCTGACGAAGCTCGGACTGCCCGCTGCGGTGGCACGGATGCGCAGGCGCCGTTCCCGTAGCGAAGAGCTGGACGTCGCACGCGCCAGCTGAATCCCCTACCGACCAGTACCTGGTACGCCGCGCAATCCACTCGTTACGTGGTGTCTGTCACTACGCTGCCGTAATGCCGCGTAGACTGCGCTGTTGGCCGATTCGCTTCGGTCCAGGACAGAGCCATTTCCCATAAGGAGCACATTCGTGGACGAGGCCCTCGCCAGAGCAGGCATCTTCCAAGGCGTAGAGCCCACCGCGGTGGCGGCCCTCGCCAAACAACTGCAGCCCGTGGATTTTCCGCGCGGCCATGTCATCTTCAACGAGGGCGAACCAGGCGACCGGTTGTACATCATCACCTCCGGAAAGGTGAAGATCGGACGGCGTTCCCCGGACGGCAGGGAAAATCTGCTGACCATCATGGGCCCGTCGGACATGTTCGGCGAGCTGTCGATCTTCGACCCCGGTCCGCGCACCTCGACCGCTACCACCGTGACCGAGGTCCGTGCGGTCACCATGGACCGTGACGCCCTCAAGTCCTGGATTGACCAGCGACCCGAGATCGCCGAGCAACTGCTGCGCGTCCTCGCCCGCCGCCTGCGCCGCACCAACAACAACCTGGCCGACCTGATCTTCACCGACGTTCCCGGCCGGGTCGCCAAGGCGTTGCTACAGCTCGCGCAGCGGTTCGGCACCCAGGAGGCCGGTGCGCTGCGGGTCACCCACGACCTCACCCAGGAAGAGATCGCACAGCTGGTCGGCGCCTCCCGCGAGACCGTGAACAAGGCTCTGGCCGACTTCGCGCACCGCGGCTGGCTGCGGCTGGAGGGCAAGAGTGTGCTGATCTCCGACTCCGAGCGGCTGGCCCGCCGCGCGCGTTGACGCTCGAACCCATCGGCGACCGGAGAACCCGGCCGCCGACGAGACGCGGCGCGACAGGCGGACGCCGCGGCATTTGAACGCAAAAGCACGCTGAGTTCAGCTCGAATGAACTCAGCGTGCTTCGGTGTTCGCTAGTTCTGCTCTGCGCGCAGGTACTCCAACTGCGCCTGCACCGAACTACGCGCGGCAGGCCAGAGCCGCTTGTCGACGTCGGCGTAGACCTTGCGCACCACCGACATCGCGCCCGCGTTCGGCCCGAGTACGCGCAACGCCTCCCGTACCTGAGCGAGCCGCTCCTGGCGGTGCGCGATGTAGTACCGCGCGATCGGTTCCAGATCGGGATGATCCGGACCGTGTGCGGGCAGCAGCGCGCGGCCCGCGCCCGCCTCGACCAGCTTGTCCAGCGATGCCAGGTAATCGGCGAGGGCGCCGTCGGTGGAATCGAGCACTGTGGTGCCGAAGCCGAGGATGGTGTCACCGGTAAGCACCGCGTCGTCGAGTACGAAACTCACCGAATCCTTGGTGTGGCCAGGTGTGTCCAGGACGGCGATCCGTAGTCCGGCGGCCTCGATCACCTCACCGTCGACCAGCGGCGCATCGGAATCACGCAGGAATTCGGCGGTCCTGGCCCGCACCGGCGTACCGGTCAGCTCGACCAGCCGATCGATGCCGCCGGTGTGATCGTGGTGCCGGTGGGTGATCAGGGTGAGCGCGATATTGCCATCGGTGGCGCGGGCGATCGCCTCGCTGTGCGCCTTATCCTTCGGTCCCGGATCGATGACGACGTATTCCGAATGTCCCGGCGCGCGCAGCAGCCAGGTGTTGGTGCCCTCCAGCGTCATCTGGCCGGGATTGTCCGCGAGTACGACCGCCGCGGTCGGCGTGACCTGCCGCAGCTGGCCGTATGCGGGATGGGTGAGCGTCATCGAACCTGTCTAGCGCACTTCGGCGATCAGTTCGACTTCGACGGGGGTGTTGCGGGGCAACTCAGCGACGCCGACCGCGGAGCGTGCGTGCACGCCCGCATCACCGAAGACCGCACCGAGCAATTCCGATGCGCCATTGATGACCTGCGGCTGATCGGTGAATCCCGACGCGGAGGCGACGAATCCGACGACCTTGACAATGCGCACCACCGCATCGAGCCCGACCAGATCGTGCACCGCGGCGATCGCGTTCAACGCGCAGAACTTGGCCGCCTCCTTGGCTTGTTCGAGCGAGACCTCCGCGCCGACCTTGCCGGTCGCCGAGAGCTGCCCGTCGACGAACGGCAGCTGGCCGGAGGTGTAGACGAGCGAACCGGTGCGGATCGCCGGAATGTAGGCGGCGACCGGGGCAACGACCGGCGGCAGGGTCAGGCCGAGCTGGGCGAGGTTCTTCTCCCATTGGGTCATAGGTGCAAGTCCCTTCGATTACTTGGGGCGCTTGAGGTAGGCGACGTGCTGCTCACCGGTCGGACCGGGCAGCACGGTCACCAGTTCCCACCCGTCGGCACCCCATTGGTCCAGGATCTGCTTGGTCGCATGCGTCAGCAGCGGAACGGTGGCGTACTCCCACACCTTCGAATCACTCATGAGAGTAACTTTGGCAGCGTCTTCGGCGCTGCGTGTTCGCGGCCCCCTGGTGTCTCTCGTAAAGACTCGCTCCGTGGTGGTCGGTGGAGTAGGCATCTCGCCTTTCGGCAAACTCTGGATCCCGCCGTCTGGGACAGAATCGCTGAAAAATGAGGCGCTGACCATATCGCTGGGACGCGGTCTCAGAACGGGTTATAGGCTCGCGATCGTGGGAGTACCAACAGCAGTGCCTATTTCGGCGGAGCCGGGGCTGGAAACGGGTTGGCCGGAGCGCGCGGATAGGGCCCGCCTGCACTATGTATCCGGCAAAGGGGGAACCGGCAAGTCGACGGTCGCCGCCGCGCTGGCGCTCGCGCTGGCCGCGGGCGGGCGGCGAGTGCTGTTGGTCGAGGTGGAGAGCAGACAATCCATCGCTCAGCTTTTCGATCTTCCTCCGCTGCCGCCGACCGAAACCAGGATCGCCACGGCGGATGGCGGCGGTGAAGTAGTCGCGCTCGCACTGGATATCGAGCACGCCTTTCTCGAATACCTGGATATGTTCTACAACTTGGGCTTCGCCGGGCGGGCGATGCGCCGGGTCGGCGCCATCGAATTCGTCACCACGATCGCACCGGGTCTGCGCGATGTCATCTTGACCGGCAAGATCAAGGAATGCGCTGTCCGAGTGGATAAACAGGGCAAGCACGTATTCGACGAAATCGTGGTCGACGCACCGCCGACCGGCCGCATCGCCAGCTTTCTCGATGTCACCCAGGCCATGGTCGAGGTGGCGAAGGGCGGGCCGATCGCCTCGCAGGCCGAGGGCGTTTCACGGCTGTTGCACTCCGATCAGACCATGATCCATCTGGTCACCCTGCTCGAGGCACTGCCGGTGCAGGAAACCGCCGACGCGGTCGCCGAACTCAGCGCCAATGACCTGCGGATCGGCACCGTCATCGTGAACCGGGCGACCAAGGGCCAACTACCCGCCGACGTGCGAAATAAGGCCGCGCAGGGCGATATCGACCGCGATGCCATTCGCGCCGGACTGACCGAGACCGGAATTTCCCTATCGGACCAGGACTTCCAGGGGCTCATCACCGAAACCGTCGAGCATTCGGCCACTTTGCGGGCACAGGACGACAGCGCCGCCGAACTCGCGAAAGTGGATGTATCGCGGATGTATCTGCCCGCACTCGCCGACGGCATGGATCTCGGTGGCATCTATGAACTTGCCGAACATCTGAGCAAGCAGGGGGTCCGATGAGTACCGCCGCGCCACTGGATATTTCGAGCATTATCGCCGACCGCACCGCGCGCGTGGTGGTCTGCTGCGGGTCCGGCGGCGTCGGCAAGACGACCACCGCGGCGGCCATCGCATTGCGCGCGGCCGAACAGGGGCGCAAGGTTGTGGTGCTCACCATCGATCCGGCACGTCGGCTGGCCCAGTCACTCGGCGTCGCCGATCTGGACAACACTCCGCAGCGGGTGGCGCTCGGTCCGGAGGTCAAAGGCGAGCTACACGCCATGATGCTCAATATGCGGCGCACCTTCGACGATATGGTGCTCGAGCACACCAGTCCGGAGAAGGCGGAGCAGATTTTCGCCAACCCCTTCTATCAGACGGTCGCCTCCTCCTTCGGCGGTACGCAGGAGTACATGGCGATGGAGAAGCTCGGTCAGTTGGCCGGGCACAAGGAGTGGGACCTGATCGTGGTCGACACTCCGCCGTCGCGCAATGCCCTCGATTTCCTCGATGCGCCGAAGCGGCTCGGAAACTTCTTGAACGGCAGGATGATTCGGGTCATCATGGCTCCCGGTCGCGGCGTCACCCGATTGGTGACCGGAGCGATGAGCCTGGCCGTGCGCGGTGTTTCGACCATTGTCGGTGGCCAGATGCTCAAGGACGCGTCGAATTTCCTGCAGTCGCTGGAGTCGCTGTTCGGTGGGTTCCAGGATCGCGCGGACCGCACCTACGGCATGCTGTCGAAGCCGGGCACGCACTTCCTGGTAGTCGCGGCCGCCGAACCGGATGCGCTGCGCGAGGCATCGTTCTTCGTCGACCGGCTCAGCACCGAGCGCATGCCGCTGGCCGGACTGATCTTGAACCGAACCCATCCGGTGCTCAGTTCACTATCGGCCGATCACGCGGTGACCGCCGCCGATCAACTGGCCGATTCCGATCCACTGACCGCCGCGGTGCTGCGCATCCACGCCCAGCGGGTCGCCACCGCCAAGCGCGAGCAGCATCTGCTGCACCGGTTCACCGGTGCGCATCCGCGGGTGCCGATCACCTCGGTGACCGCGCTGCCCTTCGAGGTCTCCGATCTCGAGGCGCTGCGTGCCGTCGGTGCACAGCTCGCCGATGCGCACGAGGTCGAGGTGACCGCCTGAGCCGAAATCGACTGAGCGACGGTGTCATTCTGATGTCGGTTTGATATAGAGCCATTAACGAAGCCGAGCCCGCAATCGCGGGCTCGGCTTCATTTCCAGGGTTAGATTGCGATTTGATGCTGACGCTGGGCCTGGAAAAAGTCCGCCCAGGAGGTCACCTCCGGGTGCTGCTTGAGCAACGCACGACGCTGCCGTTCGGTCATACCACCCCACACGCCGAATTCGACTCGATTGTCGAGCGCATCGGCCCCGCACTGCATCAGCACCGGGCAGTGCCTGCAGATCGTCGCCGCCTTGCGCTGCGCCGCGCCGCGGACGAACAGTTGATCAGGGTCTACTTCCTTGCATCGGGCCTGGGCTACCCAGGCGATCCTTGCTTCGGCCTGCTCTACGTCCAATCGAGCGATGGGGGTTGTCATTTGCATTTGGTGTGCCCCTTTGCAGTCCGAACACCGGGTCAACGGCGCTCCAGAATCGCGTGTCAGTGTCGCAGCAACCCAAACCCCGCTGCGAACTGCACCACATTCCACTTTGAGTGTTAGCTCTATCACACTGGGTTCTCAATCTAGGTAAAGGTATGGCCTCTGCGCAAGACCGTCCCGAGACTTTTTGGTACGTCCGTCCCTGCAACCGTGATCCAGAACCGGGCGGTCGACTCCACCCGCGGCCCGCCCCCCTCGCGACACGCCGGAATCCGTCCCGCGACACGCCCAATCGGGCCGGGCTGCCCCTCGCTGCTGCTCGGCTCCGCCATCTCCTGCGGGGCGGTGTCCATTGCTGACTCGCTCGAGAACTCCAGGATCCGGGCTCCTCGCAAACACACCCGAAAGCGCGGAATCGGCACCCCGTAGTCTGGGGCTCGTGCCGATCACACATACGCTCGCGAGGCTGGCCGGCAGCTGCGCGCTGGCCGCCGTGCTCGTCGCCGGGTTGTTGTTCCCTCTCGCAGGCGGTTTCGGGTTCGTCTCCAACCGCGCCGCCGACGCCGTCGACAATGTGTCCGCGGAGTTGGTGGAGGGCACCGTCCCCGCCGTCTCGACCATGGTCGACGCGAACGGAACGCCCATCGCCTGGTTGTACGAGCAGCGCCGCTTCGAGGTCCCCAGCGACAAGATCTCCAACGATATGAAGTTGGCGATCGTCTCCATCGAGGATCGGCGCTTCGCCGAGCACGCGGGTGTCGACTGGACAGGCACCATGCGCGCCTTCGTCACCAATACCAGCAGCGGCGAGGTGCAGCAGGGTGCGTCCACCCTCGATCAGCAGTATGTGAAGAACTTCCAGTTACTTGTCGTCGCGAAGACCGACGCCGAGCGCCGGGCCGCCATCGAGACAACGCCCGCGCGCAAACTGCGCGAGATCCGGATGGCGCTCACCCTGGACCGGGAGCTGACCAAGGACGAGATCCTCACCCGATACCTCAATCTCGTCCCGTTCGGTAACTCCTCCTATGGCATCCAGGACGCGGCGCAGACCTACTTCGGCATCGATGCCGCGAATCTGAATGTGCCGCAGTCGGCGATGCTGGCGGGCATGGTGCAGTCCAGCTCGAAGCTGAATCCCTACACCAATCCCGAGGGTGTGCTGCAGCGGCGCAATACCGTGTTGGACACGCTGATCCAGAACATCCCCAGCCGCGCCGAGGAATTCCGCAAGGCGAAGTCCGAACCGCTCGGCGTACTGCCCGAGCCGAAGGGGCTGCCGCGCGGCTGCATCGCCGCCAACGATCGCGGCTTTTTCTGCGACTACGCGCTGCAGTATCTGGCCAATGCCGGTATCAGCCGCGAACAAATCAACACCGGCGGCTACACGATCAAAACCACGCTCGATCCTGCCCTGCAGGATTCGGTGAAGCGTTCGGTCACCGAGGCCGCCAACCCGAACCTGGACGACATCGCCCAGGTGATGTCGGTGGTCGGTCCGGGACAGGATTCGCATCCGCTGCTCGCCATGGCCAGCAGTCGAACATACGGCCTGAACCGCGATGCCAACGAAACGGTGCAGCCACAGCCGTATTCGATGGTCGGTGACGGCGCGGGCTCGATTTTCAAGATCTTCACCACGGCCGCGGCCATGGAAAAGGGCCTCGGCATCAACGCCCAACTCGATGTGCCGGGCCGATTCGAGGCCAAGGGCATGGGTAACGGTGGTGCGCGCGGCTGCCCGCCCGCCACCTACTGTGTGCAGAACGCGGGTAACTACAAGTCGCCGATGTCGGTGACCGAGGCGCTGGCCACCTCGCCGAATACCGCGTTCGTCAAGCTGATCCAGGCCGTCGGGGTGACCCCGACCGTCGATATGGCGGTGCGCCTCGGCATGCGCTCCTACACCGAGGCGGGCAGCTCGGGTCACGGCAACCAGAGCCTGGCCGACATGATCAAGGAGCAGAACCTCGGCTCGTTCACCCTGGGCCCGGTCGCGATCAACCCGCTCGAACTGTCCAATGTGGCCGCCACCTTGGGTTCCGGCGGCCGATGGTGCCCGCCCTCGCCGATCAAGGAGGTAGTCGACCGCTACGGTAAGACGGTGCCGCTGACCCAGCAGGCATGTGAGCAGGTCGTCGATCCCGGGCTGGCGAACACCCTGGCCAACGCCCTCAGTAAGGACGATGTCAGCGGTACCGCGGCCGGTGCGGCACAGGCCACCGGCTGGAATCTGCCGCTGTCGGCCAAGACGGGCACCACCGAAAGTCACCGTTCCTCGGCGTTCCTCGGCTTCACCAATTCGCTTGCGGCCGCCGCTTACATCTACGGCGACAGTCCGACACCCGGTGAGATCTGCTCTTTCCCGCTGCGCAGCTGCGGCGACGGCAATCTGTTCGGTGGTAATGAACCTGCTCGCACCTGGTTCAACGCGGTCAAACCGGTGATCGGCAACTATCCACCGCCCGGACTGCCACCGCTGGACGACAAATATGTGCGTGGCTCCAATCAGGCCCAGGTCCCCGATGTCGCGGGCATGACGCAAGGTCAGGCGACGGCCGCGCTGGTGGCCGCGGGCTTCCAGGTCTCGCCGGTGAACGGCGTCGGCGCGCCGCCGAAGGGGACGGTAATGGGGACAGCACCCAATGGGTCGGCGATACCAGGGTCGGTGATCACGATCTATATCAGCGATGGGACCGAACGGGCACCCGCACCGGCACCTGGACCGGCACCGGCGCCCGGACTTCCGATTCCGGGCATACCCGGCATACCGGGATTGCCGAGTATTCCGGGATTCCCCGCACCTCGATAGCGCTCCGACAATGCGAAAGCCGCCGACCCGGATCCCGGATCGGCGGCTTTCGTATATGTATGGCTACAGCCGCGCCTTAACGGCGGCCGAGATCCGGGAGCCGTCGGCCTTACCGGCGGCGATCGCGGTGGCGGCCTTCATGACCTGACCCATTTGGCGCATCCCCGGCCGTTCGCCGAGTTCCTGAGCGACCTGCGCGATCGCGGTATCGGCGACATCGGCGACCTCGGCGTCGGTCAGCTGCGTCGGCAGATATTCATCGATGACGCGCGCCTCGGCGTGTTCGTTGGCGGCCAGGTCGCCACGCCCGGCCTGGGTGTAGACCTCGGCCGACTCGTTGCGCTTCTTCGCCTCTTTCTGCAGTACGGCGATGACCTCGGCGTCGGAGAGCTCACGCGCCTGCGTCCCCGCGACCTCCGCGGTCTGGATCGCGGCGAGCAGCATCCTGAGGGTGGCGAGGCGCAGCGTGTCCTTGGCTTTCATCGCGGCGGTCATATCCGCACGCAGCTGCGATTTGAGTTCCGACATGTGCCACACGGTAGCCGTTTCCCGGTTCCCGGCCCACTACATTCGGCGCTCGTCCCGAATTCCCCGCACTCCCCGTAGTGACTGCTCGCAGGTCGCTCGAAACGGCCAGCCGACCGCTTGTGCGGAAACACACTCGGCGATCCGGACCGAGGTCACCTATGCTGGGCAAATGCCCGTAATCTCGACCTCCGCCATCCGACGAACCGCGTTGGGAGCCGCCGGGGCCGCGGTGGCCGGTATCGGCTACGCCTCGCTGATCGAACGAAATGCCTACGTACTGCGCGAGGCCACGATGCCCGTCCTAGCGCCGGGCTCGTCGTCACTACGGGTGCTTCACATCAGCGATCTACACATGATGCCTGGTCAGAAGCTCAAGCAGCAGTGGCTGCGGGAGCTGGACCGGCTGGAGCCGGATCTGGTCGTCAATACCGGGGACAATCTTTCACACCAGAAGTCGGTGCCTGCGGTGGTGCAGGCCCTCGGCGGATTGCTTTCCCGCCCGGGCCTTTTCGTTTTCGGCAGCAATGACTATTTCGCGCCGGTGCCGAAGAATCCGGCGAAATACTTCAAGAAGGATCACCGCCGGGTGTACGGCGCGCCGCTGCCGTGGAAGGATCTGCGCGCGGCATTCACCGAGCGCGGCTGGCTCGATCTGACCCACGTCCGCCGTGATGTCGAGGTCGCGGGCATTCGCATCGCGAGCGCCGGCGTCGACGACCCGCACCTGCAGCGCGATCGGTACGACACCGTCGCGGGTGCGCCGAATCCGCTCGCCGTGCTGAGCATCGGACTGACCCACTCCCCCGAACCCAGGGTGCTGGACCGTTTCGCCGAGGACGGCTACGACCTGGTCATGGCCGGACATACCCACGGCGGCCAACTGTGCCTGCCCGGATACGGTGCGCTGGTCACCAACTGCGGTATCGATCGCTCGCGGGTGAAGGGCTCGTCCAAGTGGGGCGCGCATACCCAACTGCACGTCTCCGCGGGTCTGGGCACCTCGCCGTGGGCGCCGTATCGGTTCTGCTGCCGCCCCGAGGCGACGCTGCTGACCCTGGTCGCCGCACCGCCGAAGCGTCCCAATGCGGAGAGCGGACAGGGCGTCTCACCCTCGGAAGCCATCGCTCGCTGAGTTCCGCTGAGAGTGCATCTCAGAACTCTGTCGGTGGCCTATGGCAGTTCGATCTCCTTCGGACGCAGAGCACTACAGTCCCGGGTCCGGAAGCGCGAGCTCCGGTGATCAATGCCCGTGGATCGGGAGGGCTCTGGCTGCATCCCGGTGTGGGTGAAACAACCCGAGTGAAGCGGGACATCCGAAAAGGATGGCGCCGGGAACCATCGATAAGTGGTTTCCAGACACGCTGTAAGGTCCTTTGCCGAGACTGACGTCAGGCAGGGGACAGTGTGAGTGATTCCGACGACCGGCGCGAAACCGGTACGCCGTATCGGCAACAGCCTTATGGCGCAGACCAATTCGGCCCTGCGCTAGGACTGCCCGGATCCGGGCAGTCCGCTCCCACCCAGTCGGGGGCCGACGCGTCGCACAGCACATTCGGCGCGCCGGTCCAGCTCGATCCGGCCGTGCTGTCGCCGTTCGGCCCCGAGCCCACAGCTACACCGTGGAACGGCGGCGTCGCACCGGCGCTGCCAACGCCTTGGCAGCCCGAGCAGGAAACCTCAAGTGCCCCTGGCCAATTCGACCCACCCCTGCAGTGGGCGCCGCAGTCGACTCCGACATGGCACGCGGGGTCGGCGACGCAATTCCAGCCCGCTGCAACACCATCCGGACCGTTTGGCGGGATGCAAATACCCCAAGGCCCGGGCCCGAATGCGCTTTTCGGCGACCGATTCGTCTCGGACTTCGCCGCCGCGTCGAGCAGGAATCAACCGAGCCGCGCCACCTGGATCGCCGCGGCGGTCGCGACGCTCGTGGTGGCGGGCGGGGCGACGGCGGCGATCGTGACCGCCAACCACGGATCCGACGACACCACGGCACAGAATCCGGTTCCGTCGATGGTGAGTGCACTCACCCCCACGGGTTCGCATACCTCGACCCAGCCGACCACCACCAAGCACGCTCCGGCCAATAACGAGACCCCGGTGGTGCCCGGTTACCAGGTGGTGGTGGCCTCGGATCTCGGAGCCGCCTACGACGTGCCCGCCGACTGGACGGTGGCCCCCGACGGCAAAGTCGGCGGCTTCGGCGAACCGCCCAACGCCGTCACCGGTAAAGGCCTGGCCACCGAGGGTAAGAGCTACTGCCCCGGCTCGACCCGCACCGTAGCCTTCCTGACCGGCTCCAAGGACACCGATTCGGCAGCCGCCGCAACCGAACTCGGCACCAGAACCGCCAAGATCGCATACACCAGCTCACCGGGCGGCACACCCGGCGCCGCACAGCCGCTGCGCTCGCTCGACGGCTCCCAGCAGGGCATGTTCGTCGAGACCAAGGGCACCGCGACCGAGGCCAATCCGGGCTGCGCCACGGAGTATTCGATCTACACCTTCGCGACCCCGACCGATACCGGCAACTTCGTCATGGTGATCGCGGCCGACACCGGCGTCCCCAACGCCGTCGACACGGCCACCGCGATGCGCATCTTCACCAGCATTCGACCTCATGGAGGCTGATTGACCTGCCGGTTTAACGTCTGGACCTGAGCTGTTGTAAGCTACTGCAGGTTCGCTCCACGGGGTGTGGCGCAGCTTGGTAGCGCGCTTCGTTCGGGACGAAGAGGTCGCAGGTTCAAATCCTGTCACCCCGACTCGTGGTTGAGACGAATGGTTCCGCCCCCGGCCCGCACAGGTCGGGGGCGGAGCTGTTTACGCTGGTTGGCTCGGCGGTCCGGGGTCGGCCACCACACCGCGCAGGCAATGACCGCTAGTAGCCCGCAGACCAGGGCGAGCAAGCCAACGATCACGAACGCATCCATCCATACCTCCCGAGACTTCTCGTAGGTGCACCCGGCGTCGCGACGGATCGGCACCGACCAGCGGCACGCAAGTGCCGGGCTGTCATCAGCCTGCGGGGACAATGTGTCCTGCGGTAGTGCGGCGACGTTGCCAAGTGTTGCTGTCTGCTCCCCCTCACTGTGCACCGCCGGTGCGAAATTCCGGAAGGCGGCGCGCCGATGGAATGCGCGACGGTTCCGATATGTCCCCGGTCGTCCCATATGGGCGGTGAGCAGACTCTTACCGCTTGCTAACTTACGGTCATCTCGACGAAATGCGAGGTCCATAGCGTATACACGCATGTCGACACGGGTGGCCACACTGGCGGATGCGGCGGGGCGGCCGCTGCGGGACGTTGTTTATACGACTTTGCGCGGCGAGTTGATGAACGGTGATATCCGATTCGGTGAGCGGCTGACCGAGCCCAAGCTGTCCACCCGGTTCGGTATCTCACGGACACCGGTCCGGGAGGCGCTGACCATGCTGTGCTCGGACGGGCTTTTGCAGCGGGAGGAATACGGTTTCACTCCGGTGCGGCCGAGCATTCCGTTGATCCGGGACCTGTACGAGCTGCGAATTACCTTGGAGCTCAGCGGAATTCAGCGCGCGATCGATAATCCGGCGGTCGTGCACGATCATGCGTTGCTGGCGGCCGAACGGGAGGCCTGGCTGGCCCTGCGGGCGGATCCGCCCGAGCAGGAGCCCGGCTTCGTGGTGCGTGACGAGGAGTTCCACGTCACCCTGCTGACGGCGGCGGGCAATGCCGAGCTGGTGCGTTCGCTGAAGGCGGTGAATTCGCGGATCCGGCATGTGCGGATGTACGACTTCATGGTCAACAACCGGATCGAGACCACCATTGCCGAGCATCTGGGAATTCTGGATGCCGTGCTGGCACAGAATCTTCCGCTGGCATATCGACTGCTGCACACCCACATCGGCGAATCGCTCGATGTCGTTCTCGATCGGGTCACGCGGGCCATTGCCGCGATGTCCTTGGCAACTGAATAGGGAGTTTCTCGGTGACACTGGAATTCGATACGGTTCTGGTCGCCAATCGCGGCGAAATCGCCTGCCGGATCATGCGAACGGCACGTGCGCTCGGACTGAAGACCGTCGCCGTGTACTCCGACGCCGATGTCGGTGCGGCGCATGTCGAAATCGCCGATGTCGCAGTACATCTGGGGCCGAGCCTGGCCGCGGAGTCGTACCTGCGCGCGGACCGGGTGATCGAGGCCGCGCTCTCGACGGGTGCGGGCGCGATTCATCCCGGATACGGATTCCTTTCGGAGAATGCGGATTTCGCCGAGGCGGTGACAAATGCCGGGATCGCCTTCGTTGGGCCGACGCCGGAGCAATTGCGCATCTTCGGCGATAAGCACACTGCGCGCGAAACGGCCGAAACCGTCGGGGTGCCACTGCTTCCGGGTACCGGGCTACTCGAATCGGCCGAGCACGCGGCTGCCGAGGCCGGGCGCATCGGTTATCCAGTAATGCTCAAGGCCGTCGGTGGTGGCGGCGGTATCGGCATGCAGGCCTGCGAAAATGCCGATGAACTGCGGTCGGCGTATGCGCGGGTGCAGCGTTTGGCCGCGACGAATTTCTCCTCGACCGGTGTCTTCCTGGAGCGGTTCGTGGCGCGGGCCAGGCATATCGAGGTGCAGTTGTTCGGTGCCGGTGACGGACGTGTGGTGAGCTTCGGCACCAGGGATTGTTCGCTGCAGCGGCGCAATCAGAAGGTGCTGGAGGAAGCGCCCGCACCCGGACTCGCACCGGAGCTGTCGGAGCGGTTGCTCGCGGCATCGCGGGAGTTGGCCAGGTCGGTCGGGTACCGATCGGCGGGCACGGTGGAATTCGTCTACGACCTCGAGCGCGGTGCGGCCTCGTTCCTGGAAATGAATACCCGGTTGCAGGTCGAGCATCCGGTGACCGAGGCGATCACCCGGATCGACTTGGTCGAGTGGATGCTGCGGCTGGCGGGTGGAGACAGCTCGATGGTCGACGCACTGCCGGAGACCGGACCGGTGATCAGCGGATGGGCCGTGGAGGCGCGGGTCTATGCCGAGGACCCGGGACACGATTACCGACCGAGCGCCGGCCTGATCACTTCGGCTACGTTTCCGGTGGACACTGCGGTTCGGGTCGATACCTGGGTCGCAACGGGCACCGAGGTCAGTCCGTATTACGACCCGCTGCTCGCGAAGGTGATCGCGGCGGGGACCACCCGGGAGGCCGCCTTCGCGGGATTGAGCGATGCGCTGGCCGCGACCAGGATCTACGGGGTCCAAACCAATCTTGCACAGTTACGTGCGGCGAGCGCCGATTCCATAGTGCTCGATGCGGACCATGTCACGACCACGCTTGCCGACATCCGCCCTGCCAGCCATCGCATCGATGTGCTGCGCGGTGGCACGATGACAACGATCCAGGATCATCCCGGTCGAATCGGGTTGTGGCAGGTCGGAATTCCGCCGTCGGGTCCGATGGATGATCTGTCTTTCACGCTGGCCAATATCGCCGTCGGCAACCCATCCGGTGTACCCGCGCTGGAATGCACGCTCCAGGGTCCCCTGCTGCGTTTCGCCGATCCGACCGTGGTTTGCGTGACGGGTGCTTCGACGCCGGTCACCGTGGATGGACAGCCGGTCCCGATGTGGCAGCCGGTGACCATCCCGGCCGAGTCGGTACTCGATATCGGCGCACCGTCGGACGCCGGACTGCGCACCTACCTCGCGGTGCGCGGCGGCATCGATGCGCCGCTCTATCACGGCAGTGCCGCTACCTTCACGCTCGGCGGTTTCGGCGGCAGCACCGGTAAAGCCATTGTCGCGGGAGATGTGCTCGGAATCGTCAGGGATCGGCCCGAACTCGCTGAGCCGCACGATGTTCCGCTCGACGAACGACCCGAGTTCACGCACGTCTGGCAACTCGCCGTCGGCATCGGACCGCAAACCGCGCCCGCCTATTTCACCGATGCGGATATGGATCAATTCTATTCGCACCCTTGGCGAGTCGGCAGTCACGCCAATCGCACCGGTATCCGGCTGGAGGGGCCCAAGCCGACCTGGTCGCGCACCGACGGCGGCGATGCGGGCCTGCATCCGTCGAATCTGCACGACAACCCGTACAGCATCGGAACATTGAATGTCTCCGGTGACACCCCGATCCTGCTCGGTCCGGACGGTCCGAGCCTCGGCGGCTTCGCCTGCCCGCTCACCGTCATCTCGGCGCATCGTTGGAAGCTCGGCCAGTTGCGTCCCGGCGATACCGTCCGCTTCGTCCCCGTCGACGATGACCGGGCCACGGTGCTGCGGCGTTCGAATGCCGCTCGCGCCAAGGCCGACGCCCCAACTACGGTGTTCGCCGGTTCCCGCGCGCCGGTCGGGCTGGATGATCGCGGCGTCCTCGGCACCGTCGTGGCGGGCGCGGATCGTCCGCGAGTCGCCTATTTGCGCGGCGGCGATGACAATATCCTGGTCGAATACGGCGAGATGGTGCTGGATCTCGGTCTGCGCATGCGGGTGCACGCGCTCGCCGAGGCATTGGCGGACAGCAGTCTGCCCGGCATCGTCGATGTGACGCCGGGTGTGCGATCACTGCATATCCATTTCGATCCCGAGGTGCTGCCGCAGCATCGGCTGCTCGGCACGCTGACCGATCTGGAATCCGAATTGCCCGCAACCCATGACCTCGTGGTGCCCAGTCGCACGATTCGATTGCCGCTCTCGTTCGATGATCCCTCGATCACCGAGGCCATTGATCGATATCGCAGCGGGGTCCGCGATACCGCGCCGTGGTTGCCCTCGAATACCGAATTCATCCGCCGCATCAATGGACTCGACAGCGTCGCGGATGTGCGTGCCGCGGTGTTCGATGCCGAATACCTGGTGCTCGGCCTGGGTGACGTCTATCTTGGTGCGCCGCTTGCTGTTCCGCTCGATCCGCGACATCGCTTGGTCACCACCAAGTACAACCCGGCACGCACCTGGACGCCATCGGATGCGGTCGGGATCGGCGGCAAGTACCTCTGCGTATACGGCATGGCATC
This sequence comes from Nocardia sp. NPDC050630, assembly GCF_044457245.1. Lineage (NCBI taxonomy): Bacteria > Bacillati > Actinomycetota > Actinomycetes > Mycobacteriales > Nocardiaceae > Nocardia > Nocardia sp. NPDC050630. Next base: position 98,865 of record NZ_JBITGN010000017.1, on the reverse strand, counting down.
ACCGGGCGGTTACCAGTTGATCGGCCGGACGGTGCCGATCTGGTCCAGCTACCGGCAATCCGCGCCGTTCGAAACAGGCACTCCATGGCTGTTCCGATTCTTCGACCGCATCGTCTGGGAGCCGGTGACACCCGAGCAGTTGCTCGAACAGCGCGCCGCCGCCGCTGCGGGCCGTTTCGACGCCGAGGTCAGCGATGGCACCTTCGCACTTGCCGACCATCTGCGCCTGCTCGCCGAAAATGCGGAAGCCATCACGGAATTCGAGACAAGGCAGGCCATCGCCTTCGAGGCGGAAAAGCAAGCCTGGCGCGCCGCAGGGGAATTCGAGCAGAGTGCGACCGTCGAGAGCGCGCCGGAACCAGTGACCGACCCGCTGGCCGGATTACCGCCGGATGCGACGGTGGTCACCGCACCGATGATCGGCAATGTCTGGCGGGTGGAAGTCGAGGTGGGCCAGCGCCTCGGCGCAGGCGATCCGGTGGCCATCCTGGAGGCGATGAAACTCGAACTGCCGGTGCACAGCCCGGGCGCCGGCACGGTACTGAAAGTGCTGACAACACCAGGCGCGAAAGTGGAACCGGGAACCCCGCTAGCAGTGATCGGAGCCACCGAATGACCTCAGGCGTCCTAGGCAATACCGAAGTCCATGGCACCCCCACCGCACGCGTCGCCGCCGCGTATCGGCGGATCGTCGAGGTCGATCGGCCCGAGGTGTGGATCACGCTGCGCGCCGAGGCCGAGGTCGCCGCCGAGGCCGCGACCGTCGAGCAACGGGTCGCTGCGGGTGAATCCTTGCCACTGGCAGGGGTATTGGTCGCGGTCAAGGACAATATTGATGTCGCGGGACTGCCTACCACCGCGGCCTGTCCCGAATTCGCCTACACCGCCGAGGTCACCGCGGCAGCGGTCGAGCGCCTGGTCGCGGCGGGGGCAGTGGTTCTCGGCAAGACGAATCTGGATCAGTTCGCAACCGGGCTCGTCGGTACCCGCAGCCCATACGGCGCGGTTCGCCACGCGCACGATCCGAAATTGGTCTCCGGCGGGTCCAGTTCCGGATCGGCGGTCGCCGTAGCGTTGGGTATTGCGGATATCGGAATCGGAACGGACACAGCGGGTTCCGGACGCGTTCCGGCGGCGCTGCACGGAATCGTCGGTATCAAGGCCACTTTGGGGATCATTCCCGCGCACGGTGTGGTCCCCGCGTGTGCGGACTACGACGCCGTGACGGTCTTCGCCACGGACCTCGACCGCGCGGTCGCGGCAGCCGCAATCATGGCCGGACCGGAGCCGCGGGATCCGCGCAGCCGGTCCTGGCCCGCCGATGTACCGCTGTCGGCGCCGCAGACCATTCGGCTGGCCGTCCCGCGCGCCGCGGATCTCGACGCGCTCAGCGATTTGTACCGAGATGCGTTTGCCCGCACCGTATCCGCGATGCAGGGTGCCGGGATCACGACCGAAGAGGTCGATATCTCCGGAATGCTCGACGCCGCACTCCTGCTCTACGACGGCGCGATCGTCGCGCAACGCTATGCGGCCGTCGGTGCGTTCCTCGAAACCGCACCGGCGAGTGCCGATCCCACCGTGACGGCGATCATCAATGCCGCGCGAGCCACGACCGGCCCCGGATTCGCAGCCGATCTGGATACCCTCGCAAAGGCGAAGACCGCGGCAACCGAGACGTTGCGGGGATTTGCCGGACTGCTGTTGCCGACGACCACCGAACATCCGAGTATTGCTGCGATACAAGCGGATCCGTTCGGTATCAACCGCCGAATGGGCACGTTCACGAACTTCTGCAACTTGCTGGATATGGCGGCCGTCGCCGTCCCCGGCCTACCAACCACGACCGGCGCAACGTTCGGCGTGATGGTCGTGACGCCCGCTTTCACCGATCAGGTCGCCGTCGATATCGCCGCCCGCATCCTCGGCGCCGACAACGCTCCGACGCTCGTCGAAGACGGTGTCGAACTGGCCGTCTTCGGCGCGCACCTGCGCGGCCAGCCGCTGCATTGGCAGCTGGAGCAGATCGGCGCGCGGTTCACCGGCGAGATCCGCACCACCGACGCCTACCGCCTGACCGCACTGGACACCACACCCCCGAAACCGGGACTGGTGCGCCACGGCGCGGGACTCGGTGCGCCGATATTCGGCGAGCTCTTCCGGGTATCGGCGGCGGGACTCGGTCGCTTCCTCGCCGCGCTGCCCGCGCCGATGGCACTGACCAGTATCGAATTATCCGACGGACGCGCGGTTATCGGCTTCGCCTGCACCTACGACGCCGCACTATCCGCCACCGACATCACCTCTCACGGCGGCTGGAAGGCCTATCTGCAGAACCAGAACTGACTCAAACGTCTTACACATTTGTACTAGACAAACGTGCAAACAGTTTGTTAGACATATGTGCAAGACATTCGAGCCAGTGAGGAACAGATCATGAGCAACACCAACCCGGCCACCAACCGCCCGCGGGTGCTCGTCTGCGGCGGCGGCATCGGCGGCAATGCCGTTGCCCTGCAACTGCTCCGGGCCGGAATCCGGGCCACCGTGGTCGAGCGGGCGGTCGCCCCGCGCCCCGGCGGCCAGGCCGTGGACCTGCGTGGTCCGAGCGTCGAGGTGGCGCGGCGAATGGGGCTCATGCCGGGCATCCGCAAATCCCAATTGGATGAGCGTGGCATGGTTTTCGTGGACAGCGAGGGCAAGGAACTGCTGCGCATGGCCGCGGAGGTCTTCGAGGGTAAGGGAGCGGTCGCCGAGATCGAGATCACCCGTGGCGATCTGAACCGGGTACTGCTGGATCTGCTCGACGAGGCGGGCGGCGTCGACTACCGCTACGGCGAATGGTGTACCGAGATCGATCAGGACGGCGAGGGCGCGGATGTCACCTTCGCCTCCGGCGGCACCGAGCGATTCGACATCGTGATCGGCGCGGACGGCCTGCATTCCGCCACCCGCCGCCTGGTCTTCGGGCCGGAGGAAGATTTCTCCACCTACCTCGGCGGCTACATGTCCTTCTTCACCCTGCCGACGCCCGACTATGCCGAACCGCACTGGTTCGCGATGAATTCCCTGGTCGGCGCGACCGGTGTGGGATTGCGTCCGGATGCCGATCCAGCCACCTGCAAGGCACTGGTCGTCATTCGCGACGCCGCAAATCCGGTGCTGCGTCGTGATGTCGCGGCACAGCAGCGGCTCATCCGCGAGCGACTGGCCGACGGCGGCACGATCGCGAGCACGGTCCGCGATGCCATGGCCACCGCCGAGGACTTCTACTTCGACGAATTGGCCCGCATCGACGTGCCGAACTGGTCCCAGGGCCGCGTGGTGCTGCTCGGCGACGCGGGCTACTGCGGTTCGCCGCTCACCGGACAGGGCACCGCGATGGCACTGGTCGGCGCGTACGTACTGGCCGGTGAAATCGCCTCGCACGCAACCGATCCCGAGAAGGCGCTGAGCCGCTACGAAGAGGTGCTGCGGCCGTTCGTCGCCACCGCACAGGAACTGCCGCCGGGTGGCCTGCGGTCGATGACGCCCAAATCGCGCTTCGGGATCCGCGCGGGTCTGTTCGTCAGCAGGCTGATGACCACCGAGGTCATGAAACCGCTCATGATGAAGATGCTCACCAAGACCCAGAGCTACGAACTGCCCGACTATTCGCTCCAGCCGGTCGGCTGACCGCTCGAGGCCCGGCCGGGCCGGTCACCCCTCGTGAACCGGCCCGGCCATATACACCCTTGGATGGGATCGTCGGCGCGCACCGAATGGTTACCTTCGGCAGCGGCGACTCGATGCGCCGATCAGCTCCGGGAAGAGCCATCCGAAGTGGTTGCCCCCGATAAAAGCGCCAGCCGGGACGGTCACCCCTCGTGGACCGGCCCGGCTGGCACTACCCCCGAAACGCGACCTGTTACCCCTCGTGAACAGGTCGAGTCCGGTTCCCCACCCCCGGTGGTGGCTTGTGTTGCGGTGTTGACACAAACAATGCCGTCGCGGGCTTGTTGGGCACTTAAGAAGACCTTGCAGGAGAAAATCCGCAGGTAGTCGCGTTATTTGTGGAAGATCCCGACAAGTTTGCGGCGCGTTGGCACGAATCGGCGGATGATGGAGGATGAGGGGCGCCAAGGAGGATGGGAGCGGCGATGGAAACCGTGGTTGTCTGGATGCTGGCCTGCCTGCTCTATTGGTGGGGCCTGTTGTAGTTCCGAGCCATGAGGCCCGTGGGTTTCCCATAACGAAAAGCTCCGCCTCCGACCGAAATGGTCAGGGGCGGAGTTGTTTTCGGACCTGAGTTATCAGCCGTCCAGTCCGGCGCGGACACCCTTCCTCGACGCGCTTGCCGAGTTCGGCGTCCACGTTCCTCCAGTATTCGAAGACGCGCGACAGCACCGGCTCACGCACACCCCGAGCACGTAGCCAACGACATTGGCCACCAGACGATCTCGCTGCGCGTCGTCGTAGACCTCACGGACCAGGGTGCCCGCCTGGGCGAAGTCGCCGTCCTCGGCGTGCTCGATATAGTCCGCGCGTACAGCGCTCACCCACCCCGTCGGCTCAGGCGACTGCCGTCCCGCCGCCGTCGGCTCGAACTCCCAGACGCCACCATCAGGTGCGCGCTCCGGATCGGCATGCGGGCCGTCGAACGAATTGGGCGCGTAGATAGGCACATTCGCATCGTTGTAGTCGTAGCGCATCGCGCCCTCCTTGGCATAGGAGTTCACCTGCGCGGCCCGTGCGCGGTTCGGCGGCAGCTGCGCGCAGTTGGTGCCGATGCGGTAACGGTGCGCGTCCGCGTAGGCGAATACCCGACCGAGCTACATCTTGTCGGGCGAATGATCGGAGTCAGGGCCTGCCGTAGATGACGATCGGGCCATCTCCCGCGCCATTACCCTCGGGATGAGTTGGCCCGTTCTCGGACCGACCGGAGGAGAACGCCAGGGCGCTTTCGTAGTGCGCATCACATCCGAGTCCGTGGAATAGATCCGGGCGGCGGACCGTTGACCACTTCTGTCGGCGTCCGGACAGCCCCGGGCCTCACCCCATTCGTCGCTACGAGCGACCACTCGCCGAGAGGCGCTTGTGGGACGTCGGCACTCGAGTCGTGACGCTGGCGTGGCGTCCGGCGACTCAGCGCCGCCAGGTTTACCACCTGGCGGCGTTTTCAGTTCCGGACCGCTCGAGTCGTCGTCGAGGGCGGCGTGGTCGATGATGCAGTCATGGCAACGCACGGCGACGCGCTGCGGCGCAGGCTCGGACTCACCGACTCCGTGGTCATCGGGCTCGGATCAATGGTGGGTGCGGGCATCTTCGCCGCGCTCACTCCCGCAGCGGGCGCGGCGGGTCGTTGGCTGCTGCTCGCCTTGGCGGTGGCCGCACTGCTCGCATACTGCAATGCGACCTCCTCGGCGCGGCTAGCGGCGCGATATCCGGTATCGGGCGGGACGTATGTGTATGGACGCGAGCGCCTCGGTGCGTTCTGGGGATATCTGGCCGGGTGGGGTTTCGTCGCGGGTAAGACCGCATCGTGTGCCGCGATGGCGCTGACCGTGGGCGGCTATGCGTGGCCGGAACATTCGCGAGTCGTCGCGGTCGCGGCGGTTGTCGCGATCACCGCGATCAATTACACGGGCGTGCAGAAATCGGCGCTGACCACCCGGATCATCGTGGCGGCGGTACTGGCCGTGCTGGCGCTGGTCGTCGGGGTGGGATTTTTCGGAAACCACTCCGCCGCAATGGCTCTGCCGGACCGGATCGGCCCGCGCGGGGTCTTGCAGGCCGCGGGATTGCTGTTCTTCGCCTTCGCGGGATACGCCCGCATCGCCACCCTCGGCGAGGAGGTGCGCGATCCGCGACGCACGATTCCACGAGCCATCATGATCGCGCTCGGGCTCGCGCTGGCGGTCTACGCGCTGGTGGCAATGGCCGCGCTCGAGGTACTCGGGTCGGCGGGGCTCGCGCATGCGATCGATCCGCTGGCCAGGGTCGTCTCGACGGCGGGGGTCTCCGGGTTGGCCCCGATGATCCGGGTGGGCGCGGTGTTGGCGGCGGCCGGATCGCTGCTCGCGCTGATACTCGGGGTGTCGCGGACGGTGCTTGCGATGGCGCGGGACAGATATCTGCCTGGTGCGCTGGCCGCGCGGTGCATGCGCGCTACGGAGTGCCGCATCGCGCCGAGTTGGCGGTCGGTGCGGTGGTCGCGGTGATCGCGGCGAGCTTCGATCTGCGTGCGGCCATCGGGTTTTCCTCGTTCACGGTGCTGGTGTATTACCTGATCGCCAATGTTTCGGCGGCGACGCTCACCGAGGATCGTCCGCCACGCTGGGTGCCGTACGTCGGCGCGGTCGGGTGCGTGGTTATCGGGCTGTCACTGCCGCTCGGTTCGGTGTTGACCGGACTGGCAGTCCTGGGTGTGGGCGCGGGGTGGTTCGCGGTGCGGACACCTCGCTGACCTCGTCCGAAGCCGAACGGAATCGCAGCCAACACCGCGGGCGCGAGTTGATTCGCGGTGCGCTCACCGACCCCGCACGAACTGACCGGCATCGCAACCCTCGCCCACGGACGCAAACTGGTCCGCCGTGCGGACGCGCTATTGACGTCATCCCAGAAGCAGCCCCGTGCCGATCGAATGGGGTGTGTGGCGCGCGACCGATGTGTCACGACGATGATCGGTGCGCCGAGTTGGCAATTGACCCCAGACGCATTCAGCCTGTTGCCCGGTCTGGCGTGGTCTGGCGCGATAGCCTCATGCGCATGGGGCGCATCTACGGATTCCTGGCGGGAATCGCAGCGGTATCGCTGGTTGTGGGAAGCGTTTTCGCCGGAGATGCGCACGCCGCGCATACCGAGCAGCTGTCATGTGGCGTGTCGTCCGGGCGGGAGCCGGAACGGGCGGCGCCGGAACAAGTTGGACTGGATTCGAGACGGCTCACCGACGCAATGGAGTTCGCGAGCGGGCGTAATCGGTTGAATGTGCAGGTGTTCCGGCACAACTGCCTGATCGGCGAGGGGCCAACGAACGACCAGACCGGCAATGTCGCCTGGAATATCTGGAGTGCGACGAAGAGCGTTGTTTCCCTGCTCGCCGGGATAGCCTGGGACCAGAGGAAACTCGATATCACAGCACCGATCGATCGATATCTGCCGCCCGGACTCGGCGATGAGCAGCATCGGTCGATCACCGTGGAGAATCTGCTGACCGAATCCTCCGGCATGAAGGTGGGCGTACTCACCGAGGGTGCCACCGGGGTGATTCCACTCGATCCGAATAGTGCCGTGCAGGCGCTCGGGGTGCCGTTGGACAATCCGCCCGGCGCGGCATTCAGCTACAGCCAGCGCAATGTCGATCTGCTCGCCTATGTCATCGAATTGGCCGTCGGGAAACCGCTGCAGCAGTTCGCGCAGCGCGAGCTTTTCGATCCGCTCGGTATCGAACGCGGCGATTATTACTGGGCGCGCGATCGCGCCGGGCACACCTACGGATACGCGCATCTGATGATCCCGCCGAACGATTTCGCCAAACTCGGGCTGCTGGTGAGCAATAACGGGAGCTGGGGCGGGCAGCAGATCGTTTCGCGGACGTACCTGCGCAAGGCACGCCAACCGTCCGCGACGAACGAGTGCTACGGCTATCTGTTCTGGATCGGACCGGGATGCGCCGAAACCGCCGACTACCTGCCCGCCGACATCTACTCGATGTCGGGACTCGGCTTGCAGAATGTCTTCATCATTCCGAGCCTGGATTTGACGGTGGTGTGGACCGGATTCTTCGGAAATGTCAGCAACGAGGGTATTTCGGGAGTTGTGCAGAACACCGCGGAGCTGCCGTACGAATTCTTCCGTCGGCTGTTCGCGGCCTTCGAAGTCCGTCCGGTGCCGGATCCCGGTCCGTATGTGGAGCCGCCGCTGCGTCTGGATCCGAGGCGGTTCGTGGATACGAATCTGCTGCTCGCGGTCTTCGGCGTCGGACCTGCCGCATATCCGGGCTGCAATGTCTTCAGCTGCCTGAACTATCCGTTGGCGCCGCCCTTCGCCGATACCGCACCCGGATGCGTCATTCTGGTGTGCCTCGGCCCGGATCCGCGCACACCGGGCATCCACTGAATCACACACCGAAGAAAGGGATATCGCCTTCCTGCGCACCCTGCGCGACGAAGTGGTCCGGTGAGACCGCGATGAACAGGGCATTGCCCTCGGCTATGAGTTCACCATCGTGTTCCAGGCGAGCGTGGATATGCAATTTGCGCTCGCCTTCGCGCCGATCGAGGATCGCGGTCACGATCATCGGTCGGTGCAGCGGCGCCGGACGCACATAGTTCACCTCGAGCTTGGCGGTAACCGCTGGCACGCACATGGCGGTCGGCACCGTGCCGGATGCCTCGTCGAGTATCGCGGCGATGACACCGCCGTGCGCGACACCTGGAGCGCCCTGGTGGCGCTCGTCGAGGGTGCAATGGCCGATTATGCGGTCGTTTTCGAGGTTCAGTGCGATGCCGACCGACGCCGGATTCCGTGGTCCGCAGCCGAAGCAGCCGTCCACATGCGGCGGTAGTGGGCCGTCGGACATCGGGCTGGTCAAAGGGTTCGGCTGGCACACAATGCTTTTCCTGCACACTCGTTGCGAGCGCTGTCTTTATCGCACATCGAATACTGGGCGCTCACCCGCATTACGAGCGGCCCGCCTACCGACAGTCTGAGCTCGTCCCTCATGTTGCCGCCTGTCGAATGTTGGACATGATCTGCTCTTTTCGGCGTATCGCGACAACACGCGTGATGGTGCGTATCGGCGGTGGCAGTATGCGGTCGAGGCAGCGGATCACTATGGCATAGCGGCGCAACCAGCGCTCGTCGTGCGCGGTCCAGCCGAGGCCGAGTCGCTCGCGCAGCATCGGCGGCAGCACACCGGTATTCACCCAAACCGCCAGCGGCCCGACCATTCGCCACATCACGAGCTTCCACAGCCATGCCGGAATTGGTGCTTGCACCGGCGGTCGCGACATGGTCTCCAGCACGTCGTCGACGCTTGGATGATGTTCGAGTCGTTCGCGCACGATCCATTCGAACCATGCCTCGAAGGTGGAAAGATCCTTGGGCACAGCACGTTCCGGAAGTCCGGCCAATAGCGCGGTATGCCGCCAGCCGTCGTACAGGTCGGCGCGCTGCGACTCGGTGAGTCCGGATCCGAACCGCGTGGCGACGATTTCTGTGGCCCAGTGCGCGGTAGCGAGGACGAAGAAATAGGCCTCCGGCTCCCAGGCGTGATAGCGCCGACCGACGTGATCGATTCCTCCGATGCCCTTGTGCATGGCGCGGATATCACGGCCGTAGGCGGCGGAGTCATCGCCGTAGAAGGCCAGGGCGAGGGTGGGCCAGTACGACCGGTCGAAGCGGCCGATCGGGTCGGATTCGAAGATCGAGTGCTCGGCCACGCCCGAGCCGATTACCGGGTGCGCTACCTGAAGTAACAGTGCGCTCGGGGCGAGCATGATCAGTCGCCAGTCCGCGGCGAGGCGAGCGGTCAGCGAGTTCTTGCTCAAGCCGGGTAGGTCGGCGTGCGACGCATTCGGATCGGACGCTTCGGCGGGTCCGGTCATGCTCACCCCCCAATTAGGAATCAGTTGTCTCTCGAATCAAGCTAGATTCAGGAAACAAATGTGTCAAGATTGATGGATGGCATCCACGGCGCGCACATACGGCGGAGTATCGGCTGACCAGCGGCGCGCGACCCGTCGCGACCAGCTCCTGGAGGCCGCGTTCGAGGTGATGGCGACCGAGGGCGCGGGCGGATTGACCATCCGCACGGTCGCGAAGGCCGCCGGACTGTCCACCCGGTTCGTGTACGAGAGTTTCACTGATCTCGACGATCTGATCGGGGCCGCATTCGAGCTGGCTTTTCGCCAGTTTTCCAGCGCGGTCGGTTCGGCGGCCGAGAGCGCGCCTACGGATAGTCGGGCGCAGGTCACCGCTGTGGTCGAGGCGATGGTGGAATTCTTCCTGGCCGCACCTGCCAAAGGAAAAATTCTGTCCACCAAGGCATATGGACATCCGGCCGTAGCCGAGCGGCGGCTTGCGCGCTCGGAGGATGTGTCGCGCGCGTTCCGCGGGATCCTGTCGGCTCTAGTTCCCGACCGCGCACCGAACGATCCCGCCATCGACCTCACCGCGCGCTTCCTGGTCGGCGCCTTCGGTGACACAGTCACGGCCTGGATCCAGCAGGCGCTGCCATACCCTCGGGACAAATTCGTGCACGACAACGTAGAACTATTCCTCGGCACCCTCGCAGCCCTCGAGCGCTTGTGACGCGCAGCCGCACAGGGACGAACACGTCGCACAACGCGTGCCAACTTCGCACGCCGTAGACGTTGTGCGAGGTGGTCACGGCATATGCGTGCGCGGAGATCACCACGAGCCGTCTCGAAGCGAAGGGAATCCACTCCGTCGCGATAGATGGGCGCATCGTAGACCAGACGACCACCTCGCACACCGTAGACGTTGTGCGAGGCGGTCACGGCTTGTGCGTCAGAGCAGGGTGAGCCAGTTGTGGTGGGTGTCGGTGCGCAGGGCTGCGGCGTGGCGTTTGCGGAGGGTTTGGGTGAGGGGGCCGGGGCGACCGTCGGCGATCAGGCGGCCGTCGACTTCGGCGACCGGGGAGGTGCCCGATGAGGTGCCCGTGACGAAGACTTCGTCGGCAATGTAGAGCTCGGTCAGGTCGATGGTGCGTTCGACGATCGGGATGCCGTCTTCGGCGGCGAGGGTGAGGATGGTTCGGCGGTTGATGCCGTCGAGGATGTCGCACGACACATCGGGGGTGATCAGAGTGTCGTTGCGGACGAGGAAGATATTGGCCGCGCTGAGTTCGCAGACATGACCGTTGCCGTCGAGGAAAATACAGTCGTCGTAGCCGCTGTCGATGGCATCCTGTTTGGCGAGCACCGAATTGACGTATGCGCCGTTGACTTTCGCGCGCGATGGAATCGCATTGTCCGGAATGCGCCGCCACGGACTGGATTTCAGCCGCATGCCATCCTGCGGCACGATCGGCACCGCGTCGTAGACGAAAATGCTGACCTGGATGGCGCAGCCGCGGACCCGCGTGCCCGGAATCGATTCGACGACATGCACTGTCGCGCGGACGAATACATCCTCGGTCGGCACATTGGCCGCGATCAGGTCGGTGACCGCCGTGCGGAATCGGGCGAAGTCCCATTCGGCGGCGAACCGGTCGATGCCGATGATCTTGCAGGATTCCTCGAGTCGCCGGAAATGGTCGTCGAGCCGAAATGCCGTGCGTGCCGATTCATCCACAAGCACCGGGAAAACTGTGTACACACTCAGGCCGTACAGCACCGCCGACGATGCGACAGCGACCGACGCCCGTTCCGCATCGATGAGCCGGTCCCCGAAGTACACCTGTGGATAAGGATTCGCCATCGGCGCAGGCTAGCAGTCGGCATCCGGGCGGAGCGACGGATTTTCGGACCGCCCGGGCCGGACTGGTCAGTTATCCACAAGCCGAGTGAAGCGCGCCGTATCCATGTAGTCGCGGAACAGCGTGACCTTGCCGTCGCGGACCCGAACGACATTGACGGAGGTACGAACTCGCGCCCGCTCCGCGCCGGGCACCGTCATATCCACCTCGTTCTCCACGAAAACCACCTCGGGATCGGCTGTTTCGTACACCTGTGGATAAATCCCGTGCACCTCGATACCCGAAATCCCGGACCAACGCTGCGCGAGATGCGCCCGGATCTCCTCCCGCCCGACCAGCCGGGTCGGCATCCCGGGGATGACGAAGGGAATCTCGAATACCGCATCCGGGGCAAGCAGCTCGACGAATGCGTCGGCATCGCGAGCGGGCAGCTCGCGAAACATCCGTTCGACGAGCTCACGAGGGCTTTCCACTGAAGTCTCCACCACGAAAACACCTGCTTCAATTAAGCGGAACGTTGACCCCGTTTATCATCCGGAACGATCGCCCCGCTTGTCAATGCCTCCAGTAAACTCAGCCCTCATGACAAACCGCGAGGAAACGCGCCCGCTGCGCGCCGACGCGCGCCGCAATCGCGACCGCGTACTCGCCGCCGCCCAAGAGGCCTTCGCCGCCGAGGGCATCTCGGTCCCGCTCGACGAAATCGCCCGCCGCGCCGGCGTCGGCGCGGGCACCGTCTACCGCCACTTCCCCACCAAGGAAGCGCTCTTCGAAGCCGCGATCGTGGACCGCGTCGAGCGCATGATCACCTACGCTCGTGGACTGTCCAGCGCCGCCGACCCGGGCAAAGCCTTCTTCGACTTCCTCGACCGCATGGTCGCCGAGGGCACCGTCAAACGCGACCTAGCCGAAGCCGTAGGCGCCGACACCCCCGAATACCGCAAACCCGCCTATGCTCTGAACGCCGCCATCGCCGAATTACTGACCCGCGCACAAGAATCCGGCGCAGTGCGCCGCGATATCGATATCGACGACCTCATGCGTGTCGTGAAGGGCACCTTCCTGGCCGCCAACACCACGAATACCACCGCGGAGCAACGCCGCCGCACGTTCGCGATCGTCTTCGACGGGCTACGGCCACACTGACCGAACCGGGCCGCCCGACGCGGCCTCGGGAACCCCGGGCCGTATAGATCGACCGCGATGACACCAGTGCCTTCGGTGCGAGTGTCTCCACTTCGCCCCCTGGGTCCGAGACCATTGACCGAGCTGAGCCCGATCGAGGATGGCGTGCCGGGCAGTCGATTCGGGGTGGCACACCGTTCGATATCGACCGAATCCCGAGTTCGGTCCGCTACACCGGCCGGCCCGCGGGCAGGCAAACCGGCGCCTGTTCGACGGTTACCACCCTCGCCTGCCCCGCGGGCCTCTGCGCCCGAGAAGCGTTAGCGGCTCGAGTTGCGCCGGTCGGCGGTCACGGCGGGCCGACCGTGGCGCGGAGCGCGGCAGGCGTCGACGATGATCTTGCGGGCCGCGCGACCTTCGGGGCTTGGCATGAGTGCGTAGTTGTGGGGCAGCCCTGGGCCCTCGTGGTAGTCGACCGGTACGCCTGCGGCTTCGGCGCGGCTGGTCAGGGCTCTGGCGTCGGCCAAGACCATTTCGTGGGTGCCCGAGAAGACGGTCAGGGGCGGCAGTCCTTCGATAGCACCGAATAGGGGGCTGACACGGGGGTCGCGGAGGTCGAGGCCGTCGGCGTACAGTCGCGCGATCTCGGCCATTCCGGGTCGCTGATGCAGCGGATCGACCTGTTCGAGCGCGGCGAGTGCCGGGTCGGACAGCGTGGCATCGAGCCAGGCGGAGATCAGCACGACCTGCGCTGGTTGCGGCCCACCCTGATCGCGCACGGCATGTGCTGCCGCCAGCGCCAGCAGACCGCCTGCCGAATTTCCCATGACCACGGTCTTTCCGGAGCCGCACTGCTCGATCGTGCGGGTGACTATCGCGGCGGTGGTGGCCACCATATTCGCGGCGCTGCCATGTGGGATCAGCGGATAGATCGGTACCACGACCTGCGCCGGAATCGCGGCGCTGAGTTCGCGGACGAAACTCCAGTGCGGGCGCACGATCTCGGCGAAGAAACCGCCGCCGTGCAGGAAAACCACACTGACGTCGGTGGGACCGGCGGTCGGCGTTATCCGGAATACGGGCCAACCGTCGAGATCATCCCGGGTGACGGTCGCCGTCTTGCGTAGAAAGGCCGGGGCCCGAACTTCTTTGATGCGCCGGTCGCGCTTTTGCACCGCCGCTTGCACCCCTTCCGCGCTGCCGAGCATCCGCTTCTGGCCGCGCGATGCCAACAGTGCGGTGATGGCTCTGGTCTGCCAGCTCGGCTTCGCGGCAGCTCCCTCGGTTGTCATATCCGTTCATCTTCCTGTCGTCGCGGCTCGCACCGGCTGATTGCGCCGGTCACCGATTAGCCTGACGAATATGACCGGTACCGCGCTTTCACAAACCTGCGGTGCGCCGGTGGTATGGACGCGGCCGGGCCATGTCGGATATCTCGGCCCGGAACTGGGCGTCGGGATGCATGCCACGTCGATCGCATATCTCGGCCTCAGCCTGGACGGACCGTTCGCCGTGGAGACAGCGGCGGATGTGGCGATCATCACCCGCAGCGTATTCATACCGGCTCGGGTGCCAGCCCGGATTGTCTCGGAGGGCCGGATCGCATTGCTGTTCGTCGAACCCGGCAGCGCGATGATCGCCGGGGTCACTACCGGGTCGGGTAGCAACGTCGAATCCGCAGCTGTCGATCCGAGCGCCGAAGCCGTCCTCATCACCGCCGCCCGCGCCGGTGTCGCCGAACTGGAGCGCCTGATATCGGTTCCGCGGTCGGCCATCGACCCTCGCATCGAGGCGATCGTGCGCGACATGCGTGACGACCCGACCACGCACATCCGCGCCGAAGCCGCCGCCGAAGCCGCCGGGATGTCGGAAACCCACTTCCTACGAACCTTCGTCGCGCACACCGGCACCACATTCCGCCGCTACCGCCAATGGGCCCGGCTGCGAATGGTTTTCGCGAGTCTGTCCGCCGGACACGATCTCACCCGCTGCGCCGCCGATGCCGGATTCGCCTCGCCGTCACATCTGAGTGAAACGTTCCGACGCACGTTCGGCCTGTCGCTGACCGAACTACTCAGCTCATCGGTGACATTCGATATTCGATGACCGAAAACCGAACGGGCCATCCGGATCTCGCGATCGAAACAGCCCGTTCAGGTCAGCGCTGAGCCAACAGGACTTCGGCGATTTGAATGGTGTTGAGGGCAGCACCTTTTCGGAGATTGTCACCTGAGATGAACAACGCCAGACCGCGACCTTCCGGAACGCCTGGGTCCTGGCGGATGCGGCCGACGAGAGAGTCGTCCTTACCGGCGGCGGCCAACGGAGTCGGCACGTCGGTGAGCTGGACGCCGGGAGCCTTGGCGAGGATTTCCTTGGCGCGCTCGACCGAAATCGGTTCGGCGAATTCGGCATTCACCGACAGCGAGTGGCCGGTGAAGACCGGGACACGCACGCAGGTGCCGCTGACCAGCAACTCGGGCAGACCGAGGATCTTGCGGCTCTCGTTGCGCAGCTTCTGGTCTTCATCGGTTTCGAAGGAGCCGTCCTCGACCAGCGAACCGGCGAGCGGGATCACATCGAAGGCGATCGGCGCGACGTACTTGTTCGGGGCGGGGAACTGCACCGCACTGCCGTCGTGCACCAGCTTTTCGGCATCGTCGACCACAGCGCGCACCTGGGAGGCCAGCTCCTCGACACCGGCCAGGCCGCTGCCCGAGACCGCCTGGTAGCTCGAAACGATCAGGCGCTGCAGACCAGCCGCATCGTGCAGCGGCTTGAGCACCGGCATCGCGGCCATGGTCGTGCAATTCGGGTTTGCGATGATGCCCTTGACCAGATTGCGGGTCTGCTCCGGGTTCACCTCGCTGACGACCAGCGGGACCTCGGGATCCTTTCGCCAGGCCGACGAATTATCGATCACGGTGACACCGGCCGCCGCGAAACGTGGGGCCTGCACGCGCGACATGGTGGCGCCAGCGGAGAACAACGCGATGTCCAGGCCGGTCGGGTCGGCGGTCTCGGTGTCCTCGACGATGATCTCTCCGCCGCGCCACGGCAGGGTCTTACCGGCCGAGCGGGCCGAGGCGAAGAAACGCACCTCATCGACCGGGAAATCGCGCTCTTCCAGCAGTTTTCGCATGACGGCTCCGACCTGTCCGGTCGCGCCGACGACTCCTACGCGTACACCCATGACTGTGCCCCTTTCGACTCGACCGGTAGCGCTGCGTGGGTACGCTGCGCTACCGCCTCCGCGCTCGACCCGGCCAAGTCAGCGTCCTGTTCCCGCGTGGACGACGGCGACCTCGTCGCCGCCCAGATCGAAGGCCTTGTGCAGCACCTGCACGGCCTCGTCCAGTTCGGTGTCCTTGACCAGCACCGAGATCCGGATCTCGGAGGTGGAGATGAGGTCGATATTCACGCCCGCGTTCGCCAGCGCTTCACAGAAGGTGGCGGTGACGCCCGGATGGCTCTTCATACCCGCACCGACGAGGGAAACCTTGCCGATGTGGTCGTCGTAGAGCACCTGCGAGAAACCTATTTCGGCCTGACGCTTGGTCAGCATCTCCACCGCACGCGCGCCCTCGGTCTTGGGCAGGGTGAAGGTGATATCGGTCTTGCCCGTCTCGACCTTGGAAATGTTCTGCAGAACCATATCGATATTGATCTCCGCGTCGGCGATCGCGCGGAAAACCTTGGCGGCGTAGCCAGGTTCGTCCGGCAGTGCGACCACGGTCACCTTGGCCTCGCTGCGGTCGTGCGCGACGCCCGTGAGGATTGCTTGCTCCAAGGGGATGTCCTCCATCGATCCGTAGACGTAGGTGCCGGGCTTGTCGGTGTAGGACGAGCGCACATGCACCGGAACGTTGTAGCGGCGCGCGTATTCCACGCAGCGCAGCATGAGTACCTTCGCGCCGCAGGCCGCGAGCTCGAGCATCTCCTCATAGGAGACCTGCTGGAGCTGCTGGGCGTCGGGCACGATCCGCGGGTCGGCGGTGAAGACGCCGTCCACATCGGTGTAGATCTCGCAGACGTCGGCCTCCAGCGCCGCGGCCAGTGCTACCGCGGTGGTGTCGGAACCGCCGCGTCCGAGCGTGGTGACGTCGCGACTGTCCTGACTGACGCCCTGGAAGCCAGCGACCAGCACGACCAGACCTTCGTCCAGCGCCGCGCGCACACGGCCCGGGGTGACGTCGATGATCTTGGCGTTACCGTGCGATCCGGTGGTGATCACACCCGCCTGCGAGCCGGTGAACGAGCGAGCCTGGGCGCCGAGCGAATGGATGGCCATGGCGACCAGCGCATTGGAGATGCGCTCACCCGAGGTGAGCAACATGTCCATTTCCCGCGCCGGCGGCGCCGGCGCCACCTGCTGCGCCAGGTCCAGCAGCTCGTCGGTGGTATCGCCCATGGCCGAGCAGACGACCACCACGTCGTGGCCCTGCTTCTTCGTCTCGACGATCCGTTCAGCGACGCGCCGGATACGCTCGGCGGTTGCCACCGAGGATCCTCCGTACTTCTGAACCACGAGAGCCACGACAGGGTCCTCCAAGATCGACAATCAGCTGCTAACAGCACCCCAGCGTACCGGCCGCGGTCCAGCGGATTTGTTCCTACCTCCTCCGCCCGCCAGTACCGCAGGGGCCCTTCGGTACTCGAACTGAGCCGAATCTGCTAGCTGACTTCGGCGGTTCTCATCATCCGGGAGGGGGCGACGCTGCCTGTGTTGATACATCAACCATGTTAACTCGACCCGCAATCGCGCACCCGTGCTCGATCGACGCCATCCGAGCCCGCGTCAGGTCCGCAAATCGCCTCGAATACCGCGGGACGAGGTGCTTGCGCAGTGGTTCCGGGCAGTATCGTTCAACCGGCTCGACGAAAGATCCGTGCGCGGGCGCAGCACACCGGCTGAGCGCGAGGAGGACGATGTAGCTCATGAAGAGCACGGTGATCGAGGTGACCACGGGACGGTCCGAGGTTGTGTACGACATCACCCCACAGTGCGCGTCGTTCGCGCGCGAGGCGGGCGAGGACGGATTGCTGCACATCTTCGTGCCGCACGCCACAGCCGGGATCGCGATTATGGAGCTCGGGGCGCGCAGCGACGACGACCTGCTCGCCGCATTGCGCGATCTGCTCCCCGCCGATGATCGCTGGCGGCACGCCCATGGCTCACGCGGGCACGGCCGCTCCCACGTGATGCCCGCACTGATCCCGCCCTATGCCACCGTGCCGGTCATCGGCGGTGCGCTGACCTTGGGTACCTGGCAGTCGATCGCGATGGTCGATCTCAATGTGGACAACCCGGATCGGCAAGTGCGCCTGTCGTTTCTGCGCGGTTAGTCCGGCGCTAGGCGGGCGAGTTCGGTGCGATTGGCGATCCCGAGTTTGGCGTAAACATGGGCCAGGTGCGTTTTCACGGTGCCACGACTGATGAACAGGCGGGCGGCGATCTCCGGATTAGTCAAACCGGAGGCGGCGAGTTCGACCACGGAACGTTCAGTGGGCGTGAGGCTTTCCCAGCCGGAATCGGGACGGGTGCGTTTACCTCGGGCGCGGGTGATGTAGCCGATCGTCTCGCGCAACGACGTGGTGCGGCCGTGCTCGAGGTATTCCAGCAGCCGCGGGTCGTCGGGAATATCCACGCGGACAACCGATCCGGCGTCCGCGCGGGCCCGCTCGGCCGCGCCGAACAGCAGGCCCGCCGTCTCGAACGACTCACGTCGCAGCGCCACAGCCGCTAGGGCCACCAGACTGTCCGCACATGCGAGCACCAGGCCGTGCTCGTCTCGAATCCGCAATGCCTCGTGGTGCATCCGCATTTCCTGCTCGGTATCCGGAGCCAGCAATGCCCGCTGCTCGAGGACAGCGGCGTGCAGGGACGGCAGGGCCCTGGTCAGCGGTGTGGCCGATAACCGGTCCAGCAGATCGGCCGAATCCGCCGCCGCCGCCGATTCACGCAGCGCACGGGCGAGTACCAGCCGCGTCCACGGAGTCAGTTGATCATCGGAAGGCGGCTGCCGCCAACGCCCTTCACGCCGACACCAGGACACCGCTTCGACCGGCCGTCCGGCGTCGAGTTCGAGCAGGGCGTGCACCCGCTCCCAGCCGGGGACGAACGGCGGCGTCTGCGCTCCCTCGACAAGTCGATCGATCGGGGCGAGCGCCGCGCGAGCCGCCTCGGATCTGCCTGCCCACAGCAGGATTTCGGCGAGTGCGGTGCGGGCCAGTGCGATGCGATGGAAGTCGCGCAGCGGTGTCGCGGTGCTCACCGCCTGTTCCGCGAGCTCGATGGCGCGTCCCAGCGCGCCGGAGTACGCGGTCGCCAGTGCGAGCCAGCCGAGTGCGGAGGAGGCGATGGCGCGGTCGCCGCGCCGGAGCAGACCCGTTACCGCGGGCTCCAGCTGTTCGATCGCCTCGCGGTGTTCGTCGCGCAGCAGGTGGACCAGGCCGATCAGTGCTCGGGTGGCATCGGTGACGAAGCCGTCCCCGGCCCGTTGCGCGTCCGCGTGCACCGCCGACGCTTCGATGCGAGTGCGGTCCAGGTCGAATCCGATAGTGCCGATGGCGATGAGGGTGCGGGCCAGCAGGTCGACGTCGACAAGGCCCAACTCTTCAGCGAGTTTCGCTGCGGTGCAGGCCTTTTCATAACTGGTCGGTCCGGCTAGCGCGGTATCCGCGACAAGCGCCTGGGCCAGCAACACGCGCGCATGCGTCTCGTCACGGGCGCCATTCCCTTGCACCGCGGCATGTTCCAGCAGTCGAACGCCATCGGCGGCATGCGTGCCCAGATGCCACAGCCAGGCAACCGCGGCAGCGAGTCGACGTCCCTTGGGCTCGGCTCGATCCAAACCCCATTCGATGGCGGCACGCACATTCGGGTATTCGGCGGTGAGCCTTGTGCGCCACTCGTCTTTATCCGAATCCAGCAGCGGCGCGAGGTTTTCCACCAGCGCGAGCATCAGTTCCAGATGCAGACCACGCAGCACCGCCGTCTCCTGCGCTTCCTCGAGCCGAAGCAGCGCGTAATCGCGCACCACACCGAGCATTCGGTAGCGCGCGACCGGACCTGTCGTATCCGCCGAAACCAGCGACTTGGCGATCAGGCCCCGCAGTGCGCGCAGATAACGCTGGACCGGCACGTCCATTCTTTCGGCCAAACCGGTAATCGCCTGTGCGGCGAATCCGGGCTCGAAAACACCGAGACGCCGGAACAACTCGCGCTCATCCTGATCCAGTAGGTCGTGACTCCAGCGCATCGATGCGGTCAGCGTGGCCTGCCGGAAGGGGGTGCGTCCGGTGTCATCGTCGAGCAATGCGAACGGATCTCGCAACGAATCCGCCAGCTGCGCCATCGAAAGCGTGCCAGCCCAACCCGCGGCGAGTTCGAGGGCCAGCGGCAGCCGATCCAGGCGGTCGCAGACCCGTCGCGCCGCGGCCAGCGCATCCGCGCCGACATTCTCGCTGCCCGCACGGTCCAAGAAGAGCTCCAGCGCATCGGCGAGGTTGAGCGCCGACAAGCGATGCACCCGCTCACCGGGCAGGTCCAGCGGCACCCGACTGGTGGCGAGCACACCGACACCAGGGCAGCGGGCCAGGATGGCCGACACGATCCCGGCTATCGGTTCGCGCAGGTGCTCGCAGTTGTCGATCACCAACAGGATGTTCCGCGATATCAGCTCCTGAGCCAGCATGTACACCGAATCCACGGGCAGTGGTAGGCCGAGCGCCGATGCGATCGCCCTGGTGACATCGTCGGCGTCGCGTTCGTCCGCCAAACCGATCCAGCGAATGCCATCGGGCCAGGAATCGGCGAGCGCGGCGCACGCCCGCAGGGCCAACCGGGTCTTACCGCAGCCACCCGGGCCGACCAGGGACAGCACCCGTCCGGGTGTGACCGCTGCGGTGAGCGTGGCCAGTTCCTCGGCACGGCCGACGAACGATGACAGCTCGGGCGGAAAGTGCTGGTCGGGGTCGATCATCGCGACTCGGAGTCTGCCACGACCAGCCGCATCCGACCACCGGGCATCTACCACCGTGTCCGCCCGAATATCGGCCAGCTGGCAGATGTTCGCGGGTGGCTGTGCCGGAAGTATTCATCGCAACGGCGCACGAAGCGCCACCGAAACGAAGGAACCGATCATGACCGAGACCAACACCCGCCGCGTCATCGCCAATATCTCGCTCTCGCTCGACGGCCGGACCAATGGCAGCGGCGGCGACTACGACATGAGCTGGATCGTGCCGCACGCCGTAAGCGACGCCTCCCGCGATCAGATGGTCAAGTTGACCACCACCGCGACGACGGCCCTGCTCGGCCGCAAGAACTACGAGGGCTTCGGCGGCTACTGGCCGACCGTCGCCGGTGACGAGAACGCCGAGCCGCGCGACAAGGCCTTCGCTAGCTGGCTCGATGCGGTGGACAAGGTGGTCTTCTCGCACTCCCTGACCGAGACGCCGTGGCCGAACTCGCGCATTGCCGAGGCCGATCCGGCAGCGACGGTCAAGCAGCTGCGCGCCGAATCCGGCGGCGACATCGTGGTACTTGCCTCCAGCAGCGTGATCAAGAACCTGCTGGCGGCGGGCGAACTGGATCGGCTGATCATTACGCTGTGCCCCGAACTCGTCGGTGGCGGCGCGCGGCTGTTCGAGGACGGCGTGCCCGCGACCAGCTGGTCGCTCGCCGATCTGTCCACCACCGATTCCGGTGCGATCGTGCTGGTCTACGACCGGATCGGGTGAAGGTGCCCGGTGCCGTGGCGGCACACCGCCGCCACGGCACCGGTCCTCAGGCCCTGGTCAGCCAGGTGACCTGCGTGCCGTTGCCGAATTCGGTGCGTTTGGTGGGTGCGAACAAGGTCGGGGTGAACTCACCCGCGAGGGCCGGGGTTCCGGTCCCTGCCACCACTGGATAACTCTTGATGACCAGCTCATCGATCTCGCCGAGCAGTTGTGCGGCGAGCTTGCCGCCACCGGCGAGCCAAATATCCATGCCGTCCTCCTGCTTCAGACGGTGCACCAGGCCGACCGGATCGCGGTCGACCAGTTCGACCGTCGGGTCATCGATGCGGCCGATGGAACTCGAGACGACGTACTGCCGCATATGCGCATACGGGCTGGTCAAGCCGATATTCAGGCCCGGATCGTAGGTTCCGCGGCCCATGATCAGGGTGTCGAACTTCCGATTCGGCGCATCGACCGCCAGACCGATATGCGGCCGGATATGGGTCGGGAGCGTCTCGGGATACTCTGCCTTCAGCCAGTCCCACATATCGTCCCCGACCGGATAGAAGCTGATGTCGTCATTGGGCCCCGCGATGTAGCCGTCGAGGGATATGCCGACGAAGTAGACGAGTTTTCGCATAGGACTACCTCTTTCGTGGTGCTGGATCGTCAGGTCCGGGAGAACCAGGTGACCTGGGCGCCGTTGCCGAACTCGCGGCGCTGGGTCGGTGTGAACAGGGTCGGATTGAACGCACCCGAGAAGGCGGAGATGCCGCCGCCCGCGACCACGGGATAGCTCTTGACGATCATTTCGTCGAGTTCGTCGAGCAGCGCCCCGGCCAGCTTGCCGCCGCCGCACAACCAGATATCGCCGCCCGGCTCGGCCTTCAGTCGCCGCACCAAGCCGACCGGATCGCTCGCGACCACTTCGATCTGCGGATCATCGACCGTGGCGAGGGTGCTCGAAATGACGTACTGCCGCATATGCGCATACGGGCTGGTGACGCCCTCGGAGAGCGCGGGCTCGTAGCTCCCGCGGCCCATCAGCACGGTGTCGAACCGCTTACTCGCTTCATCCGCCGCCATCCCGACGTGGGGCCGCACGTGAGTCGGTACGAAGTCCGGGTACTGGGCCGTGATCCACGCCGTCATCTCGGCGTCGAGCGGATAGAAGTCGTACTCCCCGGCCGGACCCGCGATGTAGCCGTCGAGCGAGACGGCTACGTAGTAAACGAGTTTTCGCATTGCATACCGCCTGAACCGTTGTACTCTAAGTGAAGTGGTTTGAAGATAGTACTACAGATGGAGTGGTGTCAAGTGCGGACGAATCCGGAGCGGCGGCAAGCGCTGCTCGATGCGGCGCTAGAGGTTTTGGCCAAGGAGGGCGCGCGTGGGCTCACCTTCCGCGCGGTGGACAAGGAGGCCGGGGTGCCCGCGGGTACGGCGTCGAATTACTTCACCAACCGCGATGACCTGCTGACCCAGGCCGGCGGGCGATTCTACGAACGCCTGACACCGAGCGCGGCAACCATGGCCGACCTCGCGACGGGCCCGAAGACGCGGGCGCACATCACCGAGCTGATGCGGGAGACGGTCGGTCGCATCGAGGCGTTCCGCACCGGCTACCTAGCCATGCTCGAGCTGCGCCTGGAGGCGACGCGGCGACCGGAACTGCGTGCGGTCATGACCGAGGCCGTGCGCGCGGATCTCGACTTCAACGTGCGCAACCATCTCGAGGCCGGACTGCCCGGCGACGAAAAATCGGTGATGCTGTTGTATCTGGCACTGAATTGGCTGATCGTGGATCGGCTCACGCTGCCGGGAATCTTCACCGAGGCGCAGAGCCAGGAACTGATCGAGACCGCGGTCGATCGACTGGTCGGCTCCGAGCGAAACGCCGTGTCGTACGGGGAACCCTTGTGACGCACGTCACCGCCATTCGATAATGGGACGATGATGGCGAATGTCGGAGACCGGCTCCTCGTGCACGGCCACGTTGTGGGACAGAGCGATCGCCATGGCGAAATCGTCGAAGTCCGCGGGCCTCAGGGCGCACCACCGTATGTGGTGCGGTTCGATGACGGGCACGAATCGCTCGTTTACCCAGGTCCGGACGCGATCATCGAACCAACGCCGCACTGAACCCCGGCACCGAGCGGGCCCGCTCGCCGCGGGCCCGTTACCTCCTGCCCAGCTGCGGACGCGAACACCTTGCGCACGATCGACTTACGCTCCCGACGCTCCGACGGTAAGTCCACTGGATCCGCCGAAATCGCGGTTCGTTCGAAAATACTGAACCGTAACTTGTTCGCGCCGTACATAATCGACCGTGATACCCCCGAGATATGCGGCCGATGTGGCTTCGGGCACTGCCCGCTCAGTTGACTTGCGAATGTGTCGCTGGGCACAATTTGCCGATGTAGTTGGGCGGGGGCGGAGGTATGGAATGCGTACAAAGACCGATATCCGTTTCGTCGTCGACGCCGATCCCCAGCGGGTAATGGATGCGCTGGCCGCGGTCGAGATGCTCCCGGAGTGGTCGACCTCCTACAGCGACGCCCGGGTCGCCAGCCGCGACGACGAGCTGCGACCGCGTCGGGTATTCGTCAAAGCCGAACTCATGGGCCGGTCGGATCTGCAGGTCCTGGAGTACGAATGGACCGAGACGCGCTCCTCCTGGGAAGTCACCGACAGCACCGAAGGGGTGAAGGGCGGCGGCTGGTTCGAGGTCACCGAGGGTGAGGATGGCACCGATGTCTGGTACCACGTCGAGCTCTACATCCCGATCCCCATTCCGGGCATGCTGGTGAAACGGACCATGCGCCGCTCGAACGAGGCCGTCGTACAGAACTTCATCGAGTTCGCCGAGGGCTTCACCGAAAACGAAAACTATCAGGCCGTGTAGAACGCACCTGTCGCATCCGGATGCGACGATGTGAACATGATCGGTTCCAAACGGGCACGCCTGCTGCCAACGGCCGAAGATGCGTCGGTAACGCAACTCGAATTGTTCTTCGACCTGGTGCTCGTCTTCGCGTTCACCATGGTCACCGGCCTGGTCGCACACGACACCAGCGCCAAGAACATGCTGCGCGCAGTGCTGGTACTCGCCGTCATGTGGTGGCTGTGGATCGCCTACTCCTGGCTGGGCAATGTGGTGCGCGCGGACGAGGGCATCGCACGGGTGGCCATGTTCGTCGCGATGGGCGGCGGTTTCCTGGCTGCGCTCACCATTCCGGAGGCCTTCGACGATGCGCCCGGTGGCTGGTACGGTCCGCTGGTCTTCGCGATTGCGTATCTGATTGTGCGGCTGGTACATCTGGCCATGTTCGTGCTGGCCAGCGCCGAGGATTCGCAACTGCGCAACCAGGTGCTGCGCTGGAGTCTCGGTTCCATCACCATCGGAACCACCCTGCTGGTGATCGCCGCCATGACAGACGGGACGGCGCAGATCGTGCTGTGGATCGCCGCGATCGTCGGCGATATGGGCTGGACCCTGCTGGCGGGCGAGGACTGGCGATTGAACTCGGCCAGCCATTTCTCCGAACGCTACGGGCTGATCACCATTGTGGCGCTGGGTGAATCGATCGTCTCGATCGGCATCGGCGTTGCCGGACTGCCGATATCGTGGCCGATCGCGGTCGGATCCCTACTCGGACTCGCGGTTTCGGGCCTGCTGTGGTGGGCGTACTTCGATGTGGCGGCGCTGTCGGTGGAGCACGAGCTGCAGCGGGCCCAGGGCGAGCGGCAGATCAAGATCGCCCGAAACTCCTACACCTTCTGGCATTTCCCGCTGATCGCTGGCGTCATCGGACTCTCTCTCGGACTGAAGAAGGTGCTCTATTATGTCGGCGACGCATCGGCGCACAACCTGAAAGACGCACTGTCCGGGATACCACTGTTCGCGCTTTACGGCGGTGTGGTGCTGTATCTGATCGCCTTGGTCGGGTTCAAGCAGTACGCGACCGGGAGCATCACGGTGCCGCGACTGGTGACCGCGGTAGTGCTGCTCGCACTGATCCCGGCCGCCTGCGCACTGCCCGCGCTGGCGTCACTGGGGCTGCTGTGCGGCGTGTTGGTACTGCTGATCGTCTGGGAGACAATGCGTTACGCGCAGCCGCGCGATGAGATCAGGCACGCGGCACACGGTTGAGGTGGTAACGCACTGTCTGTTCGTGCGGCGTCGGGCCTACATGTGAGGGCCCGACGCGCACTCCGGCGTGTACCGCGTCCCGGATCTGATCCACGTTCTCACGGATCATGTCCGAGACCAGTTCATCGGTGCGGGGATCGGCCAGCACCTGGAAGAAGATGCGAAATGTGGTGTCGGCGACGAGCCGGATGATCTCGTCGTGGAATGGGATGTAGCGGACCCGTCCGGCCTGTGGATCGTTCTTGATGAGTTCGAGGATCATCTCGTCCATTTCGGCGCGGTTCTCCTCCAGCGCCGCCGCGATATTGCGGGTGTAGTGGCCGGCGCGCAGTACATGCGCGACCTCATCCAGAATCGCGATCGTCATGGGGCGCTTGATGACTTCGACGATGGTCGTCACGAAGCGGTTCACCACCGCGGCCGTCACCCGATCGCCCAGCGCCCGGTCGGCCACCCGGCCGACGCGCACCGCGATCACCACGATCCGCAGCAAGCGGAACCCGCGGAAGAACGGGCTGGTCACCGGGATCATGCCGAGCACTTCGTACCAGTAGATGAACGGGAACGTCCACGGCCAGCCCGCACGGCGCCAGCGCCACAGGAATTCGACGGCGAATATCGCGCATACCGAGTAGTCGATCACCACGATCACGCGGTAGGTGTGCGCGGGTACATCGAAGAAGGTGACCCAGGTGACCAGCACGACCGAGACGACGGCCAGCGCCAGCATCACCAAATCCGACCACAGCGCCGGCGGCTTGCGCGGAAAATCCAGCTTCGGCCCTTCGTCTAGGCCGGGCGTGGTCGGCCGGGTTGGAGTTGCCACGTAAGGATCCCTTCGACGCCGAACGGTCCCGCCGACAGTAATACGCGCCGCGACGGGCTACTTCCCAGCGCGGATGATGGCCTCGATATTGCGCTCGGCCAGCGCGGTGATCGTGAGCGACGGGTTCACCGTGCCGGTGCTGCCCGGGATGGCCGCACCGTCCATCACGTACAGGCCCGGATGACCGTGCACGCGACCGTTGCCGTCGGTGGCCCGACCGAGCACCGCACCGCCGAGCGGATGCGCGGTGAACAGTGCGTTCGCGTCGTAGCCGAGTGCGCTGTATTCGACGAGAGCATTGGAGCGTTCGGCGATCCGGTGATCGACCGCGCGGGCGGCCGCCACGATATCGTCACGGTTCTTGGTCGACCAGGACAGCCCGACCGCATTGCGGGCGCGGTCGTAGCCGAAGCGTGCGCGGGCCGGATCGAGCACCATGCCCAATGAGGCGAGCGCGCCGGTCTCGAACGGAATGCCTGGGATGTACCAATTTTCGAGCGTTAGCGGCACCGCGGATTCGTCGAGGATTCGGCTCGCGCTCGGCACACCCTGACCGAAACCGGCCAACTCGCTGGCACCGCGAGCCAGCACCACATCACCGTTGGTGCCCCAGCCATCGCCGATGTGCTCGTTGAGGTTCGACAGTACCCCGGTCGCCTGGGCCCGCACCAGTAGCTCCGAGGTGCCGATCGAACCCGCACCGAGGAACAGGCGATCGCAGGTGATGGTGCGGGTGCAGATCACTTCGCCGGTCGGCGAAAGTTTAGTGACGGTCACCGAATAGCGGCCGCCGGATTCCTGCGCGATGGCGTCGACGCGGTGCCCAGGATAGATGGTGGACTTGCCGGTGCCCTCGGCGTAGCGCAAATAGTTCTGGTTGAGGTCGAACTTCGCACCGTTGGAGTTGCCGAGATTACTGCGCGCCACCGTCGCGGAAGGCCTTGTAGTGCCGGCGATTTCGCCGCGCAGCACATCCCAGTTGAAGATCGAGTCATTGGCGAGCGGCTGATAGCCCGCCCTGCGTACCTGTTCGTCCCAGGCCCGGGAATGCGCGAACGGCGAAGCGGCGTATAGATCCGCCGGAATTGGGCTGAGCCGCAACATCTCTCGGACGCGCGGATAATAGATGCTCGCCATTTCGCCGTAATCGACTGTGCCGCCGAAGACGTGGTCGAAGAAGCGGCGCTCGGGTGCGACCATGGCACCGGAGAAGATGACCGAGCCGCCACCGACAGCAGCGGCCCGCCATACGTCGATGCCCGGATACTCGGTGCAATCGAGCACCCCGCCGAAGCTGGCGAAATGCATCGGCACCTTGGTGACGCCGGTGAAGTTGGTGCGATGCCAGAAACCGCGGCCATCGGGCAGATCGTCACCGGTGAAAATTTCCCGCCACGGATCGTTCGGCCAGCGCGAACCGCGCTCCAGCACAGTATTGGCGATGCCGGCTTCAGCCAAGCGCAGTGCGGTGACCGAGGCGCCGAAGCCGGAGCCGATCACGATCGCGGGCGAATGCTCGGGCGGATCGGGAAGTGGCGCAAAGATTTCCGGGACCCACATGCGGAAAAAATTGTCCCAGATCGGGTCTGCGGCCTCGGCCGTCGCCCTACCCAGTGCGGTACTCGCGACACCCAACATCGCGGCCGCACCGGCTGCCTTGAAAAAGGCACGTCTGTGCACCCTGGCCACCTCCCTCATCACGCATGGCCGAGCGCAGACTACCGGGATTCCGGAGTCCTGAACAGTGGCAGCCGAAGGAATGCGGACGATCTTGGTCGAGCGGTTCCCGGTACTGGCGTTTCAGTCGGTGAACGGCGCGCTGTCCGGCTTACAGGTAGCACCGGGCGCGGGGAGTTGCAGGTCCACAAGGTAGTGCTCCTGCAGACGAGCAGCGCAGTCACTCACCACCAGGTGCCCGTAACCGCCCTCGACGATCACCAGCCTGGCATTGACCAACTCCTGATGGGCCCGGCGGGCGCCGGTCAGCGGCGTGACCGGGTCGAAGCGGTTGTTGAACAGCAGGGCGGGTTTATCCGAGCGCAGAATCCACGGACCGGTGATGCGCTGCGGATAACCGTTCCCTGGTACGGGCCAAGCACCGCAAGCCTGTCGCAAATACAGCCACATAGGACCGTAATGGGGTGCGGCACTGGCGAGTTCGGCAGCCATCGCGGGCCATTGCTCGGGCTCGTGACCGAAGTTGTTGTCTGCACACGAGATTGCGGTGAAGGCGTCGAGGAAGTCCTCGGTGAAGCCACCAGCGTCCAGAATCTCTTGTATGACATCGGGATTGCCCGCCGCACCCAGCTCCAATTCGGTGAGCAGTTCGGCCAGCGCGGGCCAGCCCTGCTTCGTGTCGTAGAGCAGGGTGGCGTGTGCGGGCAGTACCTCGGTGAGGGTTACCGCACGGGTGCGCGCACCATGACCGACCACGATGGGTCCCTGCCGCAGCCGGTCCAGTACGGCGTCGTTGCGGGTGCGCAGGGCCGCGGCATCGGTTTTGGTCGGGCCCGCGAAGACGCAATGCGGTTGTCCCGCTTCGGCACACAGTCGCAGGAACTCCGCGAGTACCTCCTCGGTGCCCGTCGCGGAGTCGGCGATCTGCGCGCGCGAATCGTTGGTGTAGGCATCCGGGTCGATCATCGAGCCGAGTTGTAGTGCGCGGACCCGGTCACCGAAGAGCGCACCGTACACCTCGCCCAAATAGCTCGCGTAGGACCCGCCCGTGTAGGTCATGGTCGTCTCGCCGACCGCGCGGCGCAGCAGATCCAGGTCGCGGGCGGCATCGACGGTGGTCAGGTGCGCGAGCAACTCCGGGCTGTGCGCGGCGCAACCGGCGGCCAGTTCGCGGGCATTGCGGGCGGCCGCGGCCTCCTGTTCGGCATTCGTCGGCGGCAGCAGGAAACCGGACCAGAAGCGGTGCCGCTCTTCGGCATTCGCGAAACAGCGCACCTGACCGCTGCGGCCGATTCCGCGCTGATCGAAGGTGATCACATCGAATCGCCTGGCCACCTCACCGGAGAACAGCGCACCGTGACTCGCCCATTTGAAGCCCGAACCGCCGGGTCCGCCGACCGCGCTGAACAGGGTGCCGATGCGCCGGTCCGGATCGGTGGCGGGCTGTTTGATGACAGCCAGCGACAGCGTCGGACCGTTGGATTGCGTGTAGTCGATCGGGACCGCGGCCGTCGCGCACTGATACTTACTCAACTCCGATTCGGGACACGGGACCCAATCGAGTTTCGGAGTCGGCGCCGCATCGGCCTGCGCAACCAGTTCGGCGACCTGCGAGACCGCTTCGCTCTGCCGGAAGCACGAGACCGATGCCGACACCAATACGGCCCCCAACACCAACCCGACGATCTTCCACCCGCGCATACCGATCATCCTGCGTTGCGGACCGGTCCGGCGTCGTCCTCCTTTGGGACCAATCCGCTACAAGCACGACCGCACTGGGGGTTTCGCATCTCGACTGCCACGTACTTCCTCCGTATGCGGTCGAACCGCGCTGTTCGACAAGACTATTGCGGCTAGGTCATCAGCAATCGGACAACCGCGATGCTGCCTACTACGACGATCACCGCGCGCAGTGCGGTTGGCGGCATCCGCCTGCCCATCTTCGCGCCGAGTACGCCGCCGATGATCGAGCCGACCGCGATCAGCCCGGCGACCCGCCAGTCGACATCGGCGATCATCGTGAACACGACCGCCGACACGGCGTTCACCAGCAGACCGAGCACATTCTTGACCCCGTTGAGCCGCTGGATGTCCTCGTGCACGAACACCCCGAGCAAACCGATCAACAACACGCCCTGGGCCGCGCCGAAATAGCCGCCGTAGATGCCGCAGAGAAATATCGCGACGTACAGGATCAGGCCACCGTGTTCGGGCGCCGGACCAGTGTCGGCCGCACGACGCTCCTTCACCCAGCGCGCCAACCGTGGCTGAACCACGACCAGGATCAATGCCGCGATGATCAGCACCGGCACGATCGCCTTGAAGGCCGCGGCGGGCAGGACGAGCAGCAGGATCGCGCCGGTGGTGCCGCCGAGCAGCGACGCGCTGCCGAGTCGGACCAGTCTGGCCCGCTGTCCCTCGAGTTCGCGCCGATAGCCGTATGCCCCGCTGACCCCACCGGGAACCAGACCGATGGTGTTCGACACATTCGCCGTGACCGGCGGAATTCCGAAGGCGAGCAGTACCGGGAAGGTGATCAGGGTGCCCGATCCCACAATGGTGTTGATGCCGCCCGCCGCGATGCCCGCGCCGAAGACCGCCAGTTGTTCCAGCCAAGTCATATGAACCTACCTCCAGCCGGTCGGAACGCTAATCGTTACGTCGGATGACCGGACGATGGGGACCGGGCTTTCGGCGACGCGGCGGGGCACGGTAAACTCGCCGGCATCATGCAGCGGGCACTTCTTCTCGGCCGCCGCGACGGGGTTTGACCGGACTGGCCTCCCGTCGCGGGGTTCTGCCGCGCCGGTCGACCCGATAACTGGGATCCACCACACCCTGGAGAAACCGCATGTCCCCCGCTGACGCCTTCGTATCCGGCTCGCGCACCATTACGGCTCCGAGCAAGCCCGCCCCTGCCGACCAGCCCGCCTGGAATCGGCAGCGGAACTCCTCCATGCCGACTTTCCGCTACCGGCCCTTCGCCGAGGAGGTCGAGCCAATCGAGCTGCCCGACCGCACCTGGCCGGACAAGATCATCGACCGCGCCCCAGGCTGGTGCGCCGTCGACCTGCGCGACGGCAACCAAGCCCTGATCGACCCGATGAGCCCGGCCCGCAAGCGCCGCATGTTCGACCTGCTGGTGCGGATGGGTTACAAGGAGATCGAGGTCGGCTTCCCCTCGGCCAGCCAGACCGATTTCGACTTCGTCCGCGAGATCATCGAGGACGGGGCGATTCCCGATGATGTCACCATCCAGGTACTGACCCAGTGTCGCGCCGAACTGATCGAGCGCACCTTCGAGGCGTGCGCCGGTGCGACCAATGTGATCGTGCACTTCTACAACTCGACCTCGGTCCTGCAGCGGCGTGTG
Organism: Nocardia sp. NPDC050630; assembly: GCF_044457245.1. Taxonomy (NCBI): domain Bacteria; kingdom Bacillati; phylum Actinomycetota; class Actinomycetes; order Mycobacteriales; family Nocardiaceae; genus Nocardia; species Nocardia sp. NPDC050630. The sequence continues at coordinate 67,562 of NZ_JBITGN010000017.1, read as the reverse complement.
GTGTTCCGCGCGGACCAGGCGACGGTGAAGAAGATCGCGACCGATGCCGCGAAGCTGTGCCTGGAGGTCGAGAAGCGCTACCCGGACACCAACTGGCGCTACGAGTACAGCCCGGAGTCCTACACCGGCACCGAACTGTCCTACGCCAAGGAGGTGTGCGATGCGGTCACCGAGATCATCGCGCCCACCCCCGCCAAGCCGATGATCATCAATCTGCCCGCGACCGTCGAGATGGCGACTCCGAACGTGTACGCCGATTCGATCGAGTGGATGAGCCGCAACCTGGCCCGCCGCGATTCGATCGTGCTGTCACTGCATCCGCACAACGACCGGGGCACCGCGGTGGCCGCCGCCGAACTGGGCTACCAGGCCGGTGCAGATCGCATCGAGGGGTGCCTGTTCGGCAACGGTGAGCGCACCGGCAATGTCTGCCTGGTGACGCTGGGGATGAATTTGTTCTCCCGCGGCGTGGATCCGCAGATCAACTTCTCCGATATCGACGAGATCCGTCGCACCGTCGAATACTGCAACCAGCTGCCGGTACACGAGCGCCACCCCTACGGCGGCGATCTGGTCTACACCGCGTTCTCCGGTTCGCATCAGGACGCGATCAACAAGGGTCTGGATGCGATGAAGGCCGCGGCCGACGCCGCCGAGTCCGATGTGGACGACATCGTCTGGGAGGTGCCGTACCTGCCGATCGACCCGAAGGATGTGGGCCGCACCTACGAGGCCGTCATCCGCGTCAACTCGCAGTCCGGTAAGGGCGGCGTCGCCTACATCATGAAGACCGATCACGGGCTGGTGCTGCCGCGCCGGCTGCAGATCGAGTTCTCCCAGGCGATCCAGAAGATCACCGACGGTGAGGGCGGTGAGGTTTCGCCCAAGGAGATGTGGGATGTCTTCGCCGAGGAATACCTGAGCCCGATCCGTCCGCTGGAGCGGATGCGGCAGAAGGTAACCGCCTCCGAGACCGACGGCGGCGTGGACTCGATCACCGCGGTGGTGAAGGTCGACGGCGTCGAGCAGGAAGTCACCGGCGCTGGCAATGGACCGCTCGCCGCATTCGTCGATGCGATCGCGACGGTCGGATTCGATGTGCGCGTATTGGACTACTCCGAGCACGCGATGTCCGCGGGTGACGATGCGCAGGCCGCGGCGTATGTGGAGTGCGCCATCGGCGACAAGGTTGTGTGGGGTGTCGGCATCGCCACCTCGATTACGACCGCGTCGCTGCGGGCCGTGGTGTCGGCGGTGAACCGGACGCACTGACGCGGGGCGGTTGGTTTCGGCGGGCCGGGGTTCGGGGGCTCGGCCGGGCGGGCTCGGCCAGGCAGAATTATCGGGCCGGGCTCGTTCCAGCGCCGGCTCGTTCAGAGCCCCGGCTCGTTCAGAACCCGCTCGTCCAGAACCAGGCTCGTTCAGAACCCGCTCGTCCAGAACCAGGCTCGTCCAGAATCGGACTCATCCAGAACCAGGCTCGTTCGCGACCAGGCACTTCAGACCCAGCTTGTCCAGGACCAGACTCCTTCAGAACCGGGCTCGTTCGGGGCCGGACTCGTTCGCGACTAGGCTCTTCAGGACCGTATTCGTTCGCGACCAGGCTCGTTCAGGGCCGGCCCGCTCAGTGCCCGGCTCGTTCCGGACCCGGCTCGTTCAGTGCCAGACCCGTCCGCGACCAGGCTCTTCAGACCGGATCCGTTGAGCCGGATCTGTTTGGAGCTCACCCAGAGCCGGACTCGAAAGCCGGACTCGTTCAGTGCCAGAATCATTCGCGACCAGTCTCGTTCAAGACCGGATTCGTTCGCGACCAGGCTGTTCAGGACCAGGCTCGTTCAGTGCCGGAGCCGTTCGGTGCCCGGCTCGTCCAGAGCCGGGCTCGTCCAAAACCGGACTCGTTCAGGGGCCAGAATCGTTCGCAACCAGGCTCTTCAAGAGCGGATTCGTTCGCGACCAGGCTCGTTCAGGGCCGGCCCGCTCAGTGCCCGGCTCGTTCCGGACCCAGGCCTTCCAGAGCCGGACTCGTCCAGGACCGGACTCCTTCAGAACCAGATTCCTTCAGGGCCGGGCTCGTTCCGGACCCGGCTCGTTCAGGGCTGGAGCCGTTCACTGCCCGCCTCGTTCAGGCTGGAGCCGTTCACTGCCCGCCTCGTTCAGGGCTGGAGCCGTTCCGTGCCCGGCTCGTTCAGGCTGGAGCCGTTCAGTGCCCGGCTCGTCGGGAACCGGGCTCGTCCAGGACCAGACTCGTTCGCGACCAGGGTCGTTCATGGCCCGGCTCGTTCAGTGCCCGACCCGTTCGCGACCAGGCTCTTCAGGACCGGATCGTTGAGCCGGATCTGTTTGGGAGCCGTGGTCGTTCGGGTCGGTCCGAGCGATCTGGCACCTCGACTGAGACCGCGGAGTACGGTGAGAACAGGACGCCCATTGGCGACGAATTGTCGCCGACTGGGCGTTTGATTCTCGAATTTGCTGTTGGACAGTGTTTTCGAGTTGCGGCTGGTCGCGGTGTTCAACGCGGCGCGACGGCCGTGTATACCACGGCGCGGGGCCAAGTACCCCGTGCTAGCGTTGATTCGCATTCAAGCGCCGAGCTCTCTGCTCGAATTCCCGAGCAGATGGGGGAACTGTGACAACTAACGACCACAACCCGACTTCTCCGCCCTGGCTGCAGAGTCATTCGGTGGACACGGCCGAGGTCACCACCGACTCCTCGGCGCCGGATGAAGCGGCCGAGTCCGCATCCGTCGACGCGGAGCCCGCAACCGACGAGCACGGGGCCGCCGAGGTTGCCGAACAGCCCGATGAGTCCGACCAGTCGGAGTTCACCGGATACCCGGGCGGGCCAACGGATCAGACCACCACGTACCCGCAGGCGGGAGTGCCGCAGCAGCAGTACGGACCGCCCGAGGTTTACGCGCCGCCCGGAACGCCTTACAGCGCCGGTCAATTCGCGCAGCCGCATCAGCCGGGACCCAGCCAGAGCGGAAACCATCCGGTGCAGCCCGAACCGTCCTACGGCGAGTACCGGCAGGAGATCGGTCCCGATGGGCTGGTTCGACGGGTTCCGGCGGAAAGTCAGGTCGAGCCGCCGATCTACAGTTGGGCACCGCCACCGCCGGTGCAGCAGCCGCCGATGTATCAGCAGCCGCCCATGGGACAACAGCCCCCGATGGGACAGCCGCCCGTCGGCCAGCAACCACACACCGGGCAGTTGCCGTACGCCGAGCAGGGGCCCGGCACCGGCCTGATGCCGTACGGCGAACAAGGGCCTGGCACCGGCATGGTTCCATACACCGAACAGGGCCCGCCGCCAGGATGGCAGGGCGGCCCGCCGAGTACGCAGCAGCCGTTCCAGCCACAGCATGTGCCGCAGCCCGGCCAGCCGGGACATTCGGTCAATGACCTGAACCTGCTCAAGCGGGCGCGCAAAGCGCCGCGCAGTGGCTGGCGCCGGGCGGTGCACAAGGCCTCCGGCGGCATGATCAATCCCGGTGAATCCGCGGCCGATATCGTCTACCGCGATCTCGTCGACCGGGTGAATCAGCCGGTGCGCGGGGACTATCGGATCGCCATCCTCTCGCTCAAGGGCGGCGTAGGCAAGACCACGACCACGGTCGGGCTCGGATCGACGTTCTCCTCGCTGCGCGGCGACCGGGTCATCGCGATCGACGCCAATCCCGACCTCGGCACCCTGGCGCATCGCGTACCGCGCCAGACCCGCTCCACCGTGCGCAATCTGCTCGAGGATCAGCACATCAGCAGGTACTCCGATGTCCGAGCACACACCTCCCAGGCGCCGAGCCGACTGGAAGTGCTTGCCAGTGAACAAGATCCGGCGGTTTCCGAAGCCTTCAGTGAGGCCGATTACCGCCAGGCCATCAGCATCCTGCAGTCGTTCTACAACATCATCCTCACCGACTGCGGCACCGGTCTGATGCATTCGGCCATGGCCGGTGTGCTCGATATGGCCAGCTCACTGGTGCTGGTGACCTCACCCGCCATCGACGGCGCCCGCAGCGCCTCGGCCACCCTGGACTGGCTGGACCACCACGGCTACAGCAAGTTGGTCGAGCGAACGGTGGTGGTGGTCAACGCATCTCGCCGCGGTGCCTCCACCGTCGACTTGGACCAGCTACGCAAACTGTTTCTCGACCGCACCCGCGCGGTTCAGGTGGTGCCCTTCGACGACCACCTCGCCGAGGGTGCGGAAATCGACCTGGAATTGGTGAGCAAGCCGACCCGGCGTGCACTCCTGGAACTGGCCGCCATGGTGGCCGATGATTTCGGCTACATCGGCAACCAGCAGTACCGCCCCGGCCCGCCCAGGCACTACTAGACCGTTGCGGCCCGAGCAGGTTGTCCGAGCGACAGCCTCGCCTCGGGCCCGCCCAAGCACTAGACCGTTGCGGTCCAGCCAGATTGTCCGAGCGACAGCCTCGCCTCGGGCGCGCCCAAGCACTAGACCGTTGCGGTCCAGCCAGATTGTCCGAGCGACAGCCTCGCCTCGGGCCCGCCCAAGCACTAGACCGTTGCGGTCCAGCCAGGTTGTCCGAGCGACAGCCTCGCCCAAGCTTGAGCAGTGGCCGGATCGCCAGCACAGCGGGCACGAACTGCTCGATTTCGGCGATCGACTCCTTGGATCCGGTGTAGCCGCTCAACTGTGCCGCGAGCCGGGCCCGGGCATCGTCGAGCGCGGCAACCGTATTACGTTCCGCCACAACGCCGTTCGGGGGCTGGCCGACGACCGCTCCGGCAACTCGATGCGGACCACTAACTCGGTTCGGTGCGGGCCCGAACTGCAATCGATCAGGGTCCGGCTCTTCGATGCAGTTCGCCGGGGGTCGTGTCGGCCGCGGGGTCGACACGCGCCCGCATCCCCGTCTCGGCGCTGCGGGTGCGGAGATGCTGCGTCTGCGCCGCCTCGTCGGGCCCCGCCCAAGACCTAGACGGTTGCGGCCGAGCAGGCTATCGGAGCGACAGCCTCGCCTCGGCCCGCCCAAACACCAGTAGACCGTTGCGGCCGAGCAGGCTATCCGAGCGACAGCCTCGCCTCGACAACCAACGGATTGCGGCCAAGATTCGGGCGCTCGCCCGGTCGGCTGGGCGTCGAAGCCCATCGCCACGTCGCAGCGCATAGGTAGTGGGTGCGGCGCAAAGCGGCAGCAGCCTCAGCGACAGCCTCCACGGTATGCGCACCGGATTCCACCGCGCGGCATGGCAGTCACTGGCGCCGTGACCAGCGGACATGCCCGAGATTCGGTTGGCACACATGTGCGAGAGAAGGCGCATAGGGTGCCGTCGCGGCGAATGCACCACATGGTTATGCGCCCATCGAATCCACCGCACGGGCACGGCAATCGCCAGCGCGTGAACGGCAGGCGTACCCGGCACATCCAAGATAGGTGGACGCACAAGTAGGGAGTGCCGGAAATGTGGTGTGCACCGTGCGACAGCGCCACACGGCGTGTGCCAGCCGACCTCGCCGCGGGCACGACAATCGCCACCACCGTAATCGCGAGCGTGCCCGGATTCGGCTGACGTGCAGGCAGTAAGCATGGCGCACAGGTTGCCGCCGCCGCGAAAGCGCCACACGATGTGCGAAGCGGATTCATGGGCGCGACAGTCGCCAGCACCACGGTCGCCGCGCGCACCCACATACCCGAGCCTCGACTGATGCAGAGGTAGTGAGCTCCGCGCATAAGACGCAGTGGCTGTTGCCGAATTTGCCGCCGGGCGGTTATTCCGTCACATCATCGTCACACTCGGGGGATCAAATCACTTCCTGCTCAGCATGATTGCGCGGCAGCCGACGAAATAGCGACGTGATTGTGTCACAGCCAAATACGCCACAATTCGGCAACAGGCACCGCAGCCGCTGCGAGGCGGACAATGCCTCTGCGACAGCAAAATCCGCCACAAGCACAACACCACCAGCACCAGAGTCGCCGGTCACACCCCCACACCCGAGACTCGGCTGACACACAAGTAGTGACCACCGCACATAAGGTGCAGCCCCTGCGAGGCGGACAATGCTTCTGCGGCAGCAAATTCCGCCGCGAGCACAAGACCGCCGGCACCGGGGTCGGCGGTCGCACCCCCACTTACCCGAGACTCGGCTGACGCAGAAGTAGTGAGCACCGCACAGAAGGTGCAGGGCCTGTTGCCGAATGCGCCGCCGGGCGGCTGTTCCGTCACATCAATGTCACACTCGCCGGGTCAAATCACTTCCAGCTCAGCGTGATTGCCGGGCAACCGCCGAAATAGGGACATGCCCTGCATCATGGCCAAATTCGCAACAATTCGGCAACAGGCACTGAGGCCCTGCGAAGCGGTCAACTCGTCTGCGGCAAAAGATTCCGCCCCGAGCACAACATCGCCAGCACCGCGGCCCGCGCGCCCCACATACCCGAGACTCGACTAACGCAGAGGTAGTGAGCACCGCGCATAAGTTGCGGCATCTGCGAGGTGGTGAATGGGTGTGCGGCAGCAGGCTGGTGCGGTGGGGCTATTCGGCGGCGACCTGGGCTGCGGCGGTGCGGAAGGCTTGTAGGACGGTGGCTATGGCGGGGCGCGTTGTGGCGTGGGGGCGGGTGGCCAGTTCGTAGAGGCGGGCGGCGCGGACGCCGGACAGGCGTAGGACGGCGAGGTCCGGATGGGCCACGGCCCAGCGGGGCATGAGGGCTACGCCATAGTTCGCGGCGACAAGGGTTTCGATGACGCGGAAGTCGTTGAGGCGCTGGGCAATACGAGGTTGGACGCCGGTCATGGTGGCGATAGAGCGCAGCACGTCGTCGACCGGGAAGCCGCCGCGCACGCTGAGCCAGGTCTCTTCGGCGAGTTCGGCCGGGGTCACCTCGGTGCGAGTCGCGAGCGGATGGGTCGGTGCGACAACGACATCGGTGGGTTCGCGCATGATGACCGTGGTGCTGACACGAGGGCCCGCGATACCCGGCGAACGCTCATCGCGGTGGGTGAGGACGATGTCGTAGTCGGCGAGCAGCCGCGGCACCTCACTCGGCGGCAGATCCTCGTCACGGGCGACGACCTCGACACCGCTGTCGGCCAGCGCGGGCAGCACCCGCGGCAGCAGCAGCGCCGCGCCGGACGGGAACAGCGCGACCCGGACCCGACCGCGCGCGGACCCGCGATAGTGCGCCATCTCCGCCACCGCACGATCCATCGCGGCAAGCACCTCATCAGCACGCACCACAAGCGCGTGCCCCGCATCGGTGAGCCGGACCCGCCGCCCATCCGGCTCGAGCAACGCAACGCCCGCCTCCTTCGCAAGCACCTTGAGCTGCTGCGATACCGCGGACGGGGTCATCGAAAGCGCTTCGGCCACAGCCGCAATAGTCCCGCGATCCGCGAATTCCCGCAGTACCCGCAGCCGCTCGACCGCCATCGGCGGCCCGCCCCGTACGTCCTCAGGCGGCTGTGACACGCGCCGCTCCTACCGCCAGCAGCAAAGCGGGCGTCGCTGGTGTTCCTGTACCGCCCAATAGCGCCCCGGCACATGCCGATACGGCAGCCAACGACATTGCGACCCCAGCCATAGCCGAACCGTGCACTACTCCAACGACCGATAGTGAAGCCACTGACATTTCTGCCCCGCCTCTATGCGCCCCCACCACACCCAGCGACGATGCGCCGTCAGCCCTATCCGACGCGCGCGCCGCTCTTGCTACCGGTAGTGAATCCGCTGACATTTCTGCGCCGCCCGCATCCATCGCCACAGCAACCGACGACGCCGCGACATCAGTTCCAACCAACGCGCGCGCTACTCCAGCGACCGGTGGTGAAGCCGCTGATACTTCCGCCCCGCCCGTATCCGCCGTCACAACACCAAGCGACCCGGCGACCTCGGCCACAGCCGACACGTGCACTACTCCAGCACCTGGTGGTGAAGCCGCTGACATTTCTACGCCGCCCGCATCCGTCCCCACAGCAACTGACGACGCCGCGACATCAGTTCCAACCAACGCGCGCGCTACTCCAGCTACCAGTGGCGAAGCCGCTGATACTTCCGCCCCGCCCGCATACACCGTCACAACACCCCACGCCCTGCGAGCTCAGCCACAGCCGACGCGCGCGCCGCTGCAGCAACCGGTAGTGAATCCGCTGACATTTCTGCGCCGCCCGCATCCATCGCCACAGCAACCGACGACGCCGCGACATCAGTTCCAACCGACGCGCGCGCTACTCCAGCTACCGGTGGTGAAGCCGCTGATACTTCCGCCCCGCCCGCATCCATCGCCACAGCAACCGACGACGCCGCGACATCAGTTCCAACCAACGCGCGCGCTACTCCAGCTACCGGTGGTGAAGCCGCTGATACTTCCGCCCCGCCCGCATACACCGTCACAACACCCAACGCCCCTGCGACATCAGCCCTAGCCGAACCGTGCGCTACTCCGGCGACCGAGAGTGAAGCCGCGACCACTGGTATTTCTGCCCCGCCCGCATCCGCCGCCACAACACCAAGCGACCCGGCGACCTCAGCCACAGCCGACGCGTGCACTACTCCAGCACCCGGTAGTGGATCCGCTGACATTTCTACGCCGCCCGCGTACGCCGCCGGGGCGACGGGCGGCGCGGCGACCAGTGCCGCTGGTCTCGGGACGTCCTGGCATGCGCCGGTGTCGTGCACCGATTGCCAGGCGCTGGGAGCCGAGGTGTGAGAACCCGAAATCATTAAGCCATGCTACATCGATAGTGCATATTTATTCGATTGTTCTTATCGGTTTCATTATCGACGATAAGGAACGTGACTAATCGTGACCGCATACTCGGGCTTACCGTTGTCCTGCTCTGGGGGCTGAACTTCATTGCTATTCGGGTGGGGCTGGACCACTTTCCGCCGTTCTTTTTCGCTGCGCTGCGGTTCGCGGTGATCGCGGTGCCGGTGTTGGTCTTCGTGCCTCGACCGAAGGTGCGGTTGCGGTGGTTGCTGCTGTATGGGATCGGATTCGGGATTTTGCAGTTCGCCTTTCTGTTCACGGCGATGCGTGCGGGCATGCCGACCGGTTTGTCCTCGCTGGTGCTGCAATCCTCCGCGCCATTCACGGTCGTCCTGGGTGCACTGTTTCTGCGGGAACGGCTGCGGGGGACTCAGTTGCTCGGCATCGGCATCGCGGTGGCGGGCATTGTGGTGATCGGGCTCGATCGCGCGCAGCAGGCGGCGCTGTTGCCGGTGCTGCTGACGCTGGCGGGTGGTCTGGGTTGGGCCTTCGGCAACATCGGTTCGCGCTTGGCCACCGCGTCCGGCGACGTCAACCCGCTGCACTTGACGCTGTGGATGACGGTCGTGCCGCCGATCCCGATGTTCGCGCTGTCCGCGTTCATCGAAGGACCGACTACCGGCCTGCATGCCTTGACCGACGTCACCTCCCCCGGCGGCTGGCACGCGCTGCTCGGCCTCGCCTACATCGTCGCGCTCGGCACCATCGCGGGCTCGGGCCTGTGGACCTACCTGATGAGCCGGTACCCGGCCAGCACGGTCGCCCCCATGTCCTTGCTGGTCCCGGTGGTCGGCATCCTCGCCGCCTGGGCCGTCTTCGGCGAGGACCCGACGCCGCTGTCGCTGCTCGGCGGAGCCATCGTGATCGCAGGCGCGTTCGCGGCGACGAAGTCGGGCCGCCGCGATGCGAATACCCCAGCGGCGGAACCAGTTTCGACCCTACCCCCGGTATCGGAACCGGGCCTGGATACGCAATGCCGATTGGTGCAGGCCTGAGCCGAACATTCATGCGAACGCCCCAGCAATAAAACCGGATTCGAACCCACCCCGATATCGAACCGGCCCCAAGTGAGCAACCCCGATCGGCGCAAACCCGAACCGAACACTCCCGCGAACGCCCCAGCAATAAAACCGGATTCGAACCCACCCCGATATCGAACCGGCCCCAAGTGAGCAACCCCGATCGGCGCAAACCCGAACCGAACACT
>NZ_JBITGN010000017.1:0-57521 GCF_044457245.1 Nocardia sp. NPDC050630 | reverse complement strand
CACTCCCGCGAACGCCCCAGCAACGAAACCGCTTTGAACCCACCACCGATGCCGCAGGGTGAGCAACCCCACCAGCGCAGACCCGAACCGACCACTCACGCAAACACCCCAGCAACGAAACCGGATCGACCCACCCCGATGTCGGAACCGCCCCCGCTGAGCAACCCTCGGTGCTGGCATCCATGGCCACCCAGTACGGCAACGCCAAGCCCACCGCTGACACCGGTCAGCCGTACGCACCACCTGCGCTCGGCTCCGGCCAACCGACCTCATAGCCCGGCGAATCGGGCACACAGTACGCGGCGAACAATCTCGACACCGCACGGCGCGGACAATCGATGAACGCAGAACTCGGCCGCCTGCTCGGCGGCGCTGCCGATAGCACCATCCGGGGGGCGAGCCGCCATCGATGGAATTATCGCCGAGTTGAGCACGGCCATGACCGCGCTCGGTGGTGTCGCGGATACCACCGCTGGGCGGCAAATGCTGATCACCACACTGAGCAGTGCCTTACAGCGCACAGGGACCGTGCTCGGACAGGGGCAGACCGCTGCCTCCGGCGATCACCGCGGATAAGGTTTCCGCACTGGCCGATCGGTTCCTGCAGAACGCGCGCCCTCCCCGGCAACCACCACGGCGATCCCAGCCGAGCACCGGCCGACCGATAGAAGCCTGAGCCATCCGCTTGCCACGGCACCGCAGCCGGATTCGGACCCACCGGTGTCGGGCCCGCCCCGAGTAAGCAACCCAATTGGTGGCAGCCTGAGCCGACCAGCACGCGATCGCCACAGCAGTGCAGTGTTTCGACCCTGCCCCGGCACCGAGGCGGCTTCTCGGCCGACACCCTGGTGGGCACATGCCTGAACCATCGCTAGGGTTCATTTCCGCCCGGCCAACACAGCATGCGATAGGCAGCCCGGCCCGGTTGCACGCGGTTTACCTGCCCCCTTCCGTCGTACCCGGGGAACATCGGTCACTACGACGCGCTGACCTGCGAAGTTTGCGTACGATCCCGGTTCAGGAAACCAACTCGGCCCGGTCACCCGCCCGGTAATGTCTGCCCCGCTGTACTGGTCGAATGCGAGGCCGACCGAGTTCAGGCGGCGGCGTCAGGGGTGGTTGAGGCACCCGCCAGCAGTCGCTTTACAGTGTATTCGGCGTGGAACAGGGTCCGGAGGCTTGAACGTTGTCGAGAAACTTGTCGGTGCTCATCGGTGAGGTGGCTCCCACATCGGAAACGATGCCCCGGATATCCGGGCCGCAGGCAGGGCTGCCAATGCCTGTGGAGATTTCGGCGCTGGTCAGCCCACTACTCCGACTGGTGAAACCGATGTCGACGCAGCAGGAGCCTGCATCGATGCGGCAGCACCCGAGAAGGGTGGCGTCGCGGAAGCACCCGAGAAGGGTGGCGTCGAACAGTTTGTTCGGCGCGCGGTAGGCACAACGACGCGCATGGCAGATCAGCGACTGACGGTGTCGCGAAGAGCGATACTTCGCGGCACCGTCGCAGCAGGGGTAGCAACGGCGGGGGCACTAACGGCTGGTGGGCTCAGACCGGCGCCCGCCGCGGGCAGTCCCGGCGGCAGGCGGGTTGCGGTACTCGGCGGTGGGGTCGCGGGGTTGACCGCGGCGCACGAATTGGCCGAGCGTGGGTTCCAGGTCACCGTATTCGAAAGACGTGCGCTCGGTGGCAAGGCGCGCAGCATTGCGGTGCCCGGCAGCGGGTCGGGCGGGCGGGCGGATCTACCCGGTGAGCACGGATTCCGATTCTTTCCCGGCTTCTATCAACACATTCCGGACACCATGCGACGAATTCCGTTCGCGGGCAATCCGAATGGCGTTTGGAACAACCTGATCGGCGTGCCGGAGGCACGTTTCGCGCGCCGCGGCGGCGATGATTTCCGACTTCCCTTGGGCCCCAAGGCCCGCGCGAATTTCACCCCGGACGCGTTCCGCGAAACCGTGGGTGCGGCAATCGCGACGGCCCTGAAAATGCCCGCCAACGAGGGCGCGTACTTCGCCGATCGGCTGCTGGTATTCAACTCCAGCTGCGACGCCCGCCGAGTGGGGCAGTGGGAATACACCTCATGGCGCGATTTCGTCGGCGGCCACCAGCGCTCCCATGAATTCCGCGCCCTGCTCTCACGGACACTGACCAGCATCATGGTCGCCGCGAAAGAGGATGTCGCCAGCGTCCGAACCATCGGCACCATGGGCGAACAGTTCCTGGGCAACCCCTTCGAAATCGGCAATGACGGGGCGCTGGACCGAGTGCTCAACGGTCCGACCAATTCGGTGTGGATCGATCCGTGGGTGCAGCGGCTACGCGACCTCGGCGTGGAATTCGCGCTCGGGGCCGAGGTGCGCGGGCTCGACGTGCGCGATCGGCGGATCGCCTCGGCCCGCATCGTCGATGAGAACGGGTCTCAGCGCAGCATCGACGCGGATTACTTCGTGGTCGCGCTGCCCGCCGAAAAAGCCCGCGCCCTATGGTCGCCCGACGTGCTCGAGGTGCGCCCGGAATTGGCCGCGATGGATCGGCTCTTCGTCGACTGGATGAACGGCATCCAGTTCTATCTACGCAGGCCGATGGATATTTCACACGGTCACACCGCCTATATCGACGCCCCGTGGTCGCTCACATCGATCACCCAGAATCAGCTGTGGACGCGCAAACTCACCGAATTCGGCGACGGCACGGTACAGGACTGCCTTTCGGTCGATATCTCCGATTGGAACTCCCCCGGCATGCTCTACGGCAAGCCAGCCAAGGAGTGCACCCACGAGGAAATCGCGCGCGAGGTGTGGGCGCAACTGCGGGCGCATCTCAACGACCGCGAGGACCTGTTGCGCGATGCCGATCTGCATTCCTGGTTCCTCGATCCGGGCATCAGCTGGCAGGAATCCCAGCGGCGCAATGCCAATGCCGATCCGCTGCTGATCAATACCGCCGGTTCGTGGGAGTGCCGACCGGAAACCCACGGCGCGCTCGAAAACTTGTTCCTGGCAGGCGATTACGTGCGCACCAATGTCGATCTGGCAACCATGGAGGGCGCCAACGAATCCGCGCGCGACGCGGTCAATGCCGTTCTCGACGTTTCGGGTTCGAATGCCGAACGCTGCCGCAAGTTCACTCTCTACCGAGCTACCGAACTGGAGCCCCTGCGCCGCATCGATGCCGACCGCTACGCCGCGGGTCAGCCCAACGTGTTCGACGTGCGTCTGTGACCCGTGACTCGCCGCGCAGATCACCGTAGAGTCAACGTAATAACTGATTTCGTCAGCACATGGGTAACTCGTCGGGTACGCCCAAGACTCACTCAGTACGCGTCCGGCGGCCCAGAACGGGAGTCTGCACGTGCTCAACGACCGGCAAAAGTTCTGGGGAGGCGGGGAGTGATTACCGAAGCCAATGAGATCACCGACCCGGCCGAGCTGCGGCAGTTGCTCGGTGAGGTCATGCCGCGAGCCGCGACCAAGGAACGCGTCGCACTGCATCCCCGCGACCGCGACTGGATCGCGGCTACCCCGTTCATTGCCCTCAGCACCAGCGATGCCGACGGCAACTGCGATACCTCACCGAAGGGCGATCCGCCCGGATTCGTGAAGGTGCTCGACGACACCACCATCGCCATTCCGGAACGGCCGGGCAATCGAAGGGCCGACGGCTACCTGAATATCCTCAGCAATCCGCACGTCGGGCTGCTGTTCATCATTCCGGGCCGCCGCGAGACGCTGCGCATCAACGGCCGGGCCCGTCTGGTTCGCGATGCACCATATTTCGACGACATGGTGGTCAAGGGTCATCGACCGATCCTGGCGATCGAGGTCGATATCGAGCAGATCTTCTTCCACTGCGCCAAGGCGTTCATCCGCAGTCACCTGTGGGAACCGGCGCAGTGGCCGGTCGACAATCTGCCGAGTGCGGCCCGGCTCGTCAAAGAGGTCCAGACCAATGTGACGGAGTCGCTGGAGGAGCTGGAGCGCTACTACTCGCCGGAGAACTACAACGCCAAGCTGTATTAGACAAACGTAAGCACTGATTTCGTCAGCACATGGGTAACTCGTCGAGTACGCCCAAAAGACGTTCGGCACAGATCCGGCGGCCCGGAACGGGAATCTCCCCGTGCTCGACGACCGGCAAAAGTTCTGGGGAGGCGGGGGAGTCTGGCCGCAGCGAATGCGGCGCCGAGCAGAACACATAGACTCGCGGCGTGGCAGACATAACGGTGCGCGGGCGACTCGCGCTGCGGGCGGCGGCGGCAGCGTCGTGGGCCTCGCAGAAGGCGGGCCGCGGCAAGGGGTCGATGATCGGCGGGCTCATCGCCCTGCAGATCGATAAGACGATCATGGATCAGCTGGGTCGTGGGCGACGCACCGTGCTGGTGACCGGCACGAACGGCAAGTCGACCACCACCAGGATGACCACCGCCGCATTGAGTACCCTCGGCAAGGTCGCCACGCAGGCCGACGGCGCGAATATGGACGCAGGCATCGTGGCCGCGCTGAGCGCGCACCGCGGGACCCCGCTGGCCGCGATCGAGGTGGATGAACTGCATCTGCCACACGTCACCGATTCGTTGAATCCGTCCGTGGTGGTGCTGCTCAACCTGAGTCGCGATCAGCTGGATCGGGTCGGCGAGATCAATATGATCGAGCGCAAGCTGCGCGCCGGACTGGCGCGGCACCCGCAGACCGTGGTGATCGCCAACTGCGACGATGTGCTGGTGACCTCCATTGCCTACGACCATCCGAATGTGGTGTGGGTCGCGGCGGGCAGCGGTTGGTCGATGGATGCGACGAGTTGCCCGCGCAGCGGCGAGCCGATCGTCTGGGAGGGTGCGCACTGGCGCAGCACCGGCACGGATTTCGAACGGCCCGAACCGAATTGGTGGTTGGACGGCGCAGAATTGGTGGGACCCGGCGGTGTTCGGCTGCCGCTGAAATTGGCGCTGCCGGGGCGGGCCAATAAGGGCAATGCCGCGCAGGCGGTCGCCGCGGCGGTCGCACTCGGTGCGGATCCGGCGGAGGCGGCGACCGCGGCGGGTACGGTGCGCGAGATCGCCGGCCGGTATCGGACGGTGCAGGTCGGCGAGCACGCCGCGCGGCTGCTGCTGGCGAAGAATCCAGCGGGCTGGCAGGAGGCGCTGTCGATGATCGAGCCCGATTCGGCCGGTCTGGTGATCGCGGTGAACGGGCAGGTGCCCGACGGCGAGGATCTGTCCTGGCTGTGGGATGTGCGGTTCGAGCATTTCGAGGGCGTCCAAGTGGTGGCCGCGGGTGAGCGCGCCACCGATCTCGCGGTGCGCCTGACCTACGCCGGAGTCGAGCACACCACGGTGCCGGATCCGTTGCGCGCCATTGCATCCTGTCCGGCGGGACGGGTCGAGGTGCTGGCGAACTACACCGCGTTCCGCGATCTCAACCGCGATCTGGAGGAGCAGAACTGATGGCAGCATCGCGTAGCGATTCGATGAGCGGTGGTGGCCGGATGACGGGCGGATCCGAATCGACTGTGCGCATCGGCCTGGTGCTGCCCGATGTGATGGGCACCTACGGCGACGGCGGCAATGCTCTGGTGCTGCGGCAGCGACTGCGCATGCGCGGCCATGACGCGGAGATCGTCGAAATCACCCTGTCCGACCCGGTTCCCGAGTCGCTCGACATCTATACCCTTGGCGGAGCGGAGGATTCGGCGCAACGTTTGGCGACCCGGCATCTGCAGCGCTATCCCGGACTGCAGCGGGCCGCCGCGAAAGGCGCTCCGGTACTTGCCATCTGCGCCGCGATTCAGGTGCTCGGCCACTGGTACGAGACATCCACCGGCGAGCGCGTCGACGGCGTCGGCCTCATCGATGTCACCACCTCCCCGCAAGCCAAGCGCGCCATCGGCGAAGTGACGACCACGCCGATGCTTCCCGGTCTCACCGCCGCCCTCACCGGCTTCGAAAACCACCGTGGCGGAACGAAACTCGGCGGGGACGCCACCGGTCTCGCGCACGTCACCCGCGGCGTGGGCAACGGTGTCGGCGATGGACTCGAGGGTGTAGTCCAGGGATCCACCATTGGCACCTACATGCACGGCCCCGCCCTCGCGCGCAATCCGGAACTCGCCGACCTGTTGCTCGCGCGCGTCCTCGGCGTGGATGAACTCCCCCCACTGCACCTCCCGGAGGTGGACCAGCTCCGCCGAGAACGACTGCGCGCCTGAGCCCCGCCGCAACGCGCCACGCTTTTCGCCGGGGGCCCTCGACGAGGTACGCAGTGATGCACGATACGCTCCCGCTATGGCGACGATCACATCAGCGGAATCGGAACTGCTCGAGGAACAATCGGCACCGGCCGACCGTCGGCCGTCGCTGATCAGCCGGCTACGAGTATGGCGGCCACGCCCGCTACATGCTTCGGCGATCGTCACCGGTGTCGTCGCACTCACGTCATTCGAAATGTCGTTTGCCGCATTGCACGACCTTTCGGTGCGAAACCTGGTGGCTCCGGCGCTGGCCGCGAATGTGCCGATCGCCATCGACGGACTGGTCATCGGTTCGATCATCGCCACCGCCACCTTCAAGCGGCACAGTTCGGCGTGGTGGTACGCCACGGCGCTGTTCGTCTTCTGGACCCTGGTATCGGTCGCGGGAAATATCGAGTACGCGCGCGAAATCGGGGGTAGCCCTGTGTCTTTGTCGCTGTACGCCGGTATGCCGTTGACCATGCTGTTCGCGGTGCATTTGACCCTGATGCTGTTCGGGCGCGGACGCGCCGTGGCGACCGCCCCAGCAGCGCAGCAGAATCGCGCACCGGCAACCCAGCAGACTCACGCACCCGCAACTCAGCAGACTCACGCACCGGCAACTCAGGAGACTCACGCACCGGCAACCCAGCAGACTCACGCACCGGCAACCCAGCAGACTCACGCACCAGCAACCCAGGACGACCGCGCACCGGCAATCCAGGACGACCGCGCACCGGTGACGCAGGAGGATCGCAGCCAAGCGGCGGAGGAGGTTTGGGACCACGCGACGAACGAAAATTGGAATGACACGGAAGAGGATTGGGATTCGGCACCGAATGAAGAGCGTGTCGTAACGACGCGGGGTGCCGCGATCCTGGAGAATACCAACCCACTGCCCGTCGCCCCGAAAAAACTGCTGACCAGCACACTGCCAGGTACCGCGGTATCGCCGCGGATCACACCGACATACGTGAGCAACGGCGCGGGCGGCAAGACGAAGATCAATCCCTTCTGACTCGAAACTGCTTCAGCCACAATCGGACACGTCGATGGAGTAAGCGATGGCTTTTACCGTTTGGCAAGACCAGGGCGTAGAACAATTCCGGGAGGTCGCGGCGCGGCTCGCGTCGGTGATCCAGAGCGGCATCGATCGCTCGGGCGCGTTGAACCAATTCGCCGAATCGATCAGCAGCGGAGAGACATTCACCGATCTGATGATCGAATATTCGTCCCGGTGGTTCACCGAAACCGGTGGACGTTCGACATTGATCGGGCCGGAGTTGTTCTGGTTGCTGTCCGAGCCCAGCCCGCGCCGGGTATCCGGCACCACCGGCCTGCGCGTCCAGGAATCGTATCTGGATACCGAATTGACGGCCGGACAGCGGGCCCGGATTTTGCTGCTGATCTGCGTTTACGAGGCGCTCGCGCAGAATCAGTGGGGTCCGGAAAGCATTGGGGACCATGTGCTCACGACCAACGGTGTCGGCTAGGTCAGCGGGGTTCGGTGCGCAGGTCGTCGACCAAGCACATCGTTTCGAGCACCGGGTCGGGCAGGACGAAGAGGTAGAGGTCGTCGTGGCCCATTGACCGGTTGACCATATTGAGCGACCAGGCGAGCGGAAGCCACGGGTCGAAAATGCGGTCGAAGCCGGCGCGGCCGAACTGGAGACGGTCCAGTGTCGCGCCGGCGGGGGCCCAGCCGAAGGCGGCGGTGTCGATGGCGCCTCAGCCTACCTGCGCACATATCGCTACACCTCTACCGGCGCGACGTCGACGGATACCGTGATCGAGCTCTCCTTCGCGTCGGTGTAGATGATGCCGCGCAACGGGGGCACGTCGGCGTAGTCACGGCCCCATGCGACGGTTACATACCGCTCGTCGGCGAACTGGTCATTGGTCGGGTCGAAACCGATCCAGTGGCCGGTCCGGTCGTGTGCGGTGTCACCGGGGACCCACACCGCGGACCAGGCGTGGGTCACGTCCGCGCCGACCATGCGTTCCTTACCTGGCGGCGGATCGGTTGCCAGGTAACCGGATACATAGCGTGCGGCCAAGCCGTGCGAGCGCAGGCAGGCGGCGCCGATCCTGGCGAAGTCCTGACAGACGCCCGCACGTGCGGCGAAGACGTCGGCGACCTTGGTGGATACGGTCGTCGAGCCGGATTTGTAGGTGAAGTCGTCGTGGATGCGGGTGTTGAGTTCGGCCACCGCTTCCAGTAGCGACCTGCCGGGCGTCAAGGATTCGGCAGCATATGCGCTGATCTCGGGGGTGATTTCCGGGGGTTGCAGGTCGAGAGCGAATTCCACTGCGAGCGGGCCATTGGCGGTGGACGGACGGGACCGCTCCCACGGCTCGGCGGTCGCGCTCACCGCTGTGGCATCGGGTACCTCGACCTCGACCACGGATTCGCCAGTGACCACAAGTTTCGTGTGTTCGGTCGTGACATGGAAATACGAGGTGGTGTTGCCGTACACATCGGTGCCGATCGAGCGATCCGATGGCGTCGGCTCGATATGGATCTCATGGGAGAGCAGGCGCTGTCCGGGAAACTCTCGGGGCGTGAGATAGGCGCGCCCATAGGAGCTGGTAACCGCGTCGGAATATTTGTAGGTGGTGCGATGCTCGACCCGATAGTGCCGGGCGGCGGCATTCGGCGCGATCATCCAACGACCCTCGTGCTACCCCACAGTGGCTGGGTACCGACCGGCAGTGCCAGTTTCGTGGTCTCGAACGATTCGGAGATCTTGCGCAACCGCAGATGCACACCCTCCAACAACTCGGCCAATTCGGTACGCCGACCCTCGGCATCGGTGACATCCAGCTCGTCCGGATCCACCCGGCGCAGCATGCGCTGGGCATCGGCCAGCAGCCGCTGCGGGCGCGAGGATCCCGAATTACCCGGCAGCGCCTGGAAGCCGGCATCGAGCCGATCCAGCTGATAGGCCAGCGAGCGCGGATTCCCGGCGTCGAAAAGCAACAGTCCGGTCACCGCCGATACCCGCACCGAATCCCGGTGCCGACCACGGTAACTCACCGACGACTCGGTCGCCTTCAGCACCGTTTCGATGACCACCCGTTCAGCTTCCGGCGGATAGGCATCTGTCAGCGCGGCCTCGAGCAATGCGGTCAACGACAGCCCCCGTTCGATGCGCTTGCCGATATCCATGACGTACCAACCGGTATCGCGCACCAGCGATTCGGCACCGATACCGGACAACGAAAGCAGCGCCGCCAACGACAGCGAATGCACCGCCGACAATGCCGTTTCCTGATCGTCACCGGTGAACCGATACTCTTCCAGCGCCCGATCGACCGCCCCCAGAATCATCCAGGTATCCATCGACAACTGATCGCGTACCGCCCGAGCCGCCGACCCGTACCGATGGATGGCAAACGCCATCGACCCCGGCATATCCCGATCAACAGTCAACGCCACCAAATAGTCATGTCCCTCCCGACCTGTGCCCGGCACCATCGCCCGCGCGGTAATCGCCGCAACCGCGTTCGACGAATCAGCGGAGCCGGACGCCATGCCCGACGCACTCGAACCCTGCGCTGCAGATTGCGACTGCGCTTGTGACCGTCCAGCTGGCGGGCGCGGGTGCACGCCGCTCGGCTCCGTCGCACCGACACCCGCCACTCGCCCGGCAGTCTCCGAGGCCTTGCCCGCACCTGGACCACTCGTCTCGGAACCATGCGCACTCGTGCTCGAACTCGGCACCTCGGCAGCAGAACTCAGCTCAGAAGGCAACTTCTGCACGGCACCGGCACCATCGGGCAGCACGCTCGGCGGAGCCAGCGTCCCGGTGGTGTGGGCCAGGGCCGCCATGAGGACAGGCAGCGCGTCGGCGCCCGCCATCCAGGGACGGTAGCGGTAGTCCTGATAGCAGTCGTGGGTTGCGATCAGTTGTCGTACAACGGCTTCGGCGCGTTCGCTGTAGCGGCCCATCCAGAACAGATCGTTGAGGACACGCGGGGAGCTCACCGGTTCGAGGGTAGGGGCGCGGCGTTCGCGTACCTCGCGGGTCGGTTCGGTGCCGATGGCGGCCACAGTGGCGGGGACCGCCCGGACCCAAATGTCTTTAGCGGCAAACTTTATGGCTATTCGCTCGGGCTGTAGGCGTTGACGCAGTTGGCCGAGGCCGCCTTCCATCGCCGTGTAACCGCCGCGTCGGGCGAGCGAGAACAGCCGCATACCAACGGGTGCCGAGGCGAGCCCGCCGTAACCCTGCACCGCGGGCGCGACCGAGAACTGCGCGGGCTCCTGCCCGACCCACTGCCACCCGCAGTTCTCGATCCGAGCGGCCAGCTCGGCGCGTTGCGCATTGGACAGCTCCGGACCGAACAGCGTCGCACCGTCGACCGCCGAACGAATGATCAGTCGATCCAGATTCGCGATCAGATGCGACCGCTCACTGTCATCGCCACCCCAGTATGTCGGCGCGCTCTCGAGCGCCAACTCCTCCCCGAGCAGTGCCCGCGAGATCCGCGGCAGGAACCCCGCCAGCGCCGGATTCTCCAGCAGCCCACTGCCGATCGTATTCACCACGGTCACCGCACCGCGACGCAATACCTCCACCAACCCGACCACCCCTAGCCGCGAATCCGGCCGCAGGTCGAGCGGATCGGAGAATTCGGCATCCACCCGCCGCAGCACCACATCGACACGCTTCAACGTGCCGAGCGAGCGCATCCACAGCGCACCGTCGCGCACCACCAGATCCGCGCTCTCGACCAGCGGAAAACCCAGCGTCGAAGCGAGATATGCCTGGTCGAAGGCGGTTTCGGAATGTACACCTGGACTCAGCACCACAACGACCGGATCATCGTTATCGGCCATCGGCGCGGATTCGATCAACATCAACCGCATGGCCCGCGCGAACGGCGAGAGCGGGCGCGGATTGGAATGTTCGAAGGCTTCGGGAATCGCCGTCGACACCACCCGCCGATCCGCCAGCGCGTATCCGGCACCCGACGGCGCCTGCGCCCAGTCGGCGATCACCCGGAACTGTCCGTCACTCCACCGGCTGATATCGCAGGCGTGCAGGAATAACTGGTGGCGTCCGGGAACCGTGATGCCATGCGCGGCCCGCACATATCCGCTATTGCCGAACACCACCTCCGGCGGCAGCAGACCAGTGGTTACGGTGCGACGCGGACCGTAGATATCGGTGAGCACCTCGTCGAGCACCCGTGAACGCTGCACCAGTCCGGCCTCCAGCCGGGTCCAGTCGTCGGCGGAGACCAGCAGCGGAATCGGATCCAACCGCCAGGCGCTCGGCATGGGCGGTTCCCCTGCCGCGCCCACCTCGGTGTAGTAGATGCCGTCGTCATCGATGAGCCTGCGCACCCGGCTGTCCAGCCGTCCCAGCCCGGTCGTGCCCAATTCCACGAAATCGGCGGACAGCTCCGACCACATGCGCCGCACACTGCCCGAGGGATCGACCAACTCGTCGTAATACCCGCCCATCGGACGACCGCATTCGTCGTAGCCCCCGGTCTCGGCACCCTCGGCGCGATATCTGGCGAACTGCTCCTCGACCTGCTCACCGACACTGAGCCGTCCGGCATTCAGCAGTGTCATCTCGGATTCTCGTGCACCCGAACCCCGCGCTTCGTCGCGCATCGTCACCGCGCCGACCTCGCTTCCCCTGCCAGACGTTCTCTCCCAGCGCGGACCACGTGTCCGCTTTACCGATCGCCGACCAGTCCCCACACCGTGCACGCCCGGCGCAGATCGCGGATGCCCGGCGCGCCGATGTCGGCGGACTGTGCTGCCATCTTCGCACGTAGCTCCCCCCGATCGACCTGGGAAATGGTGTGCCCACCGCCTCGAACCGCCGGTTGCGGCGCGATTGCTCTGCCACCGCATCACCGGCGGGTCCAGGCCACGCCGCCCGGATGGGCGAGGTGATAGGCGCCGCCGCCGCGCGACACGCGCGGCTATCTCCCACGCCCTGTCGGGGGCTGATGCTATGACCGATTCACGAACCGATCTCGTCTGGAGGCCATATGCGCGCGTCGATGTGTCCGTCCTGCGAATCCGCCGTCGACCACTGTCACGGCACCCTTATCGTCCACCGCACCCGCATCACCGATTGCACCGATGCGGACTGCATCGATCCCGAGCACGCCAGGCATGCCTTCGTCGTCGACTGCGGTGACATCGCCGGTGGCTGCGCCTGCGCGGCACCGGATGTCACGCGCACCGCCCGAACTAGTAGGTCAGCGCGAAGGTGAGCAGCAGGGTGGTCTGGAAGTAGCCGCGCCACCACGAGTAGCCGAACCAAACATTGGGCGTGACCTCGCGGATCTCGTCGTAGACCTGCGGGGTCGGTGACGGTGCGTAGTTCAACGCCCAGGTCGGCGCGCCATCCACAAGCGCGGGTGCGCTGTAGACATCGGCCTTCCAGCCTTCGATGCCCGCGCCGGTGATTCGGTTCATCAGATAGCCACCGTCGGGTCCGGTGTAGAAGGTCTTACCGATCCAGAACGGCGGGGCCAGCGTCTCCATGATCGGTGGCCTGGTCACCCAACCATTCGTGACTCCCCTCGGCACCTCACCGCGCGGGGCATCGCGGAAGATCGCGTCCTGCTGTTCGGCCGAGCAGCGCAAGCGCAGCGAATCGATGGTCGCAGCCGGATTGTCGGGATAGAGAACACATCCGCCGCCGTAGTCCGCCGCCGCAGCGACGACCCCGGAGTCGGCAACCTCTGAGTCGATAACTTCGGAGTCGACAACCTCAGGATCGACGATGCCGGAATCGGCAGCAGCGGGACCCGCGGTCCCGAGGAGCGAACTGCCCAGTGTGAGCACCACAGTGCCCATGAAAAGAACGCGGTTTACGCGCATTGCTGTCTCCAGAACTCACCACACCGGTCCCCGACCCTGCGTCGATCGTAAGACGGTGGCCGCGCGGGCATCTGGTTAAAAGTCGAACTGTTATCTGGCGGCTCGGGGCTGCGGACACGGCCGTTGCCGCGCCCACTAGGCTGAACAACGACACTTTCCGCAGAGAGGACAAGCCGTGCAGCCCGGTGGTCAGTTCGATATGCAGCAATTACTCGCCCAGGCACAGCAGATGCAGCAGGCGGTGATGCAGGCCCAGGCCGAGATCGCGGCGACCGAAGTGCAGGGTCAGGCCGGTGGCGGCCTGGTCCAGGTCACCATCAAGGCGACCGGTGAGGTCGTCGCGCTGAGCATCGATCCGAAGATCGTCGACCCCGACGATGTCGAGGGGCTGCAGGATCTGGTGATCGGCGCGGTCAACGACGCCATGTCCAACGCACAGCAGCTGGCTGCCGAACGGCTCGGCCCACTGGCCGGCGGCGGGTCGCTGCCGGGTCTGCCCGACTTCTGATCCGGGGACGTCTTTGTACGAGGGCCCGGTCCAGGATTTGATCGACGAATTGGGCAAGCTGCCCGGCGTCGGTCCGAAAAGTGCGCAGCGCATCGCATTTCATCTGCTCCAGGTCGAGCCGCCCGAAATCGACCGACTGCAGGCCGCTTTGCAGAAGGTGCGCGACGGCGTGCAGTTCTGCATTGTCTGCGGCACGGTCTCGGATAACGAAATGTGCCGCATCTGTTCGGATCCGCGGCGCGACCGCACCATGATCTGTGTGGTCGAGGAGCCCAAGGATGTGCAGGCCATCGAGCGCACCCGGGAATTCCGCGGGCGCTATCACGTGCTCGGCGGTGCGCTCGATCCGCTCAGCGGCATCGGACCCGATCAGCTGCGCATTCGAGAGCTACTGGCGCGCATCGGCAATCAGGAGGACGGCGTCGATGTCAGCGAGGTGATCATCGCGACCGACCCGAATACCGAGGGCGAGGCGACGGCCACCTACCTGGTGCGGATGCTGCGCGATTTTCCCGGCCTATCGGTGACGCGATTGGCATCCGGCCTGCCGATGGGCGGCGATCTCGAATTCGCCGATGAGCTCACCCTCGGCCGCGCACTCTCGGGGCGGCGGGCACTGTAGCTTGCGTTCGGCCGGGCACGGGTTACTGTGTCGGGGATGAGCATCGAGTTCTTCCTGACCACGCTCGTCATCGTCGCCACACCCGGAACCGGCGTGCTGTTCACGCTGGCGGCCGGACTCTCCCGGGGAACGCGGGCCAGCGTGATCGCGGCCTTCGGCTGCACGCTCGGCATCATTCCGCACATGATCGCGGCCGTGACCGGGCTGGCCGCACTGCTCAACGCCAGCGCCGTGGCCTTCCAGACGCTGAAGTATCTGGGCGTGGCTTACCTGCTGTACATGGCGTGGAATACGTTCCGGGACAAGGGCGCACTGGCCGTGCCGGAGGCCGAAGCCGCAACGCCCTCGGCCCGGCAGGTGATCACCTCGGCGGTGCTGCTCAATATCCTCAACCCGAAGCTGACCATTTTCTTCTTCGCCTTCCTGCCCCAGTTCGTGCCGACCCTTTCGAGCGACCCGCAAGCGATCGCTAGCGAGGCAGGTACCCCGAACGCGTTGGTGCGCATGCTCGAACTGAGCGGACTGTTCATGCTCGCCACATTCGTGGTCTTCGCGATCTACGGTGCCTGCGCGGCTGGCGTGCGCAACCAGGTGATTTCCCGGCCCGCCGTGGTCACCTGGATGCGTCGGGTGTTCGGGGCTTCATTCATTGCCCTGGCCGGGCGGCTGGCGGTACAGAATCAGTAAGCGTCAGACGGTGATTCGGCTCCAGGGCAGGGCCTGGAGCCGGGTGCGGTCATCGACGGCCCAGTCCCAGATAAGCTCCGCGACGGTCTGCGGGTCGGTGACGGTGATGCCGAAGTGCTGGTCCGGGGCGCCATCTCGATATTCGAGGGTGAATGTCCCGGACTTATCGCGGTAGGTCTGGATGTAGATTTGCTCGTCACGTTCGATGACTAGATACGGGTTCGGCGGTGCCAGCTCGGAAACCCACTGGTCGGCGAGGGCTTTCGTCAGATAGGGGAATTCCCCGGCACCGCCGTGCGTGACCAGCGCGGGCACGTGTCCGGCCGGATCGATGAGCCAGGCCAGCTGCGGATCGTAGACGGCGTAGTTCAGCGGTGTCGCGATCTCGAAAAGCAGCTGCCGGACGAATCCGATCGCGTCGTAGGGGCACGGCACGTGCAGCACCGCACCGGTCGCCGCGCCACCGACCGGAACCGTACTCAGGAATCCGTCCTGCTCAGGCAGTTCGGCATTGCGCTTGTTCAGCTCCGCCGCTATCGCCGCGACCGGTTCCGTCTCCGGTCGTCCCTGCTGGGTAGCCAGATACGCATCGACCTGCGCGATCGTCATCGCGACACCGGATGGCAACAAGACGTGGTCGTAGCTCACCAGAACAGCGTACGGGGGGAGTCGGAACTGGTCGGATGCTCACCTGCGCTGGTGTTATCGGGCCAACGCATGGTGAGCAGCCGGTCAGGTTGACTCTCCAGTGGGGGGAGGGTGTTCGCTGATGGGTATGGCCGCGACAGTTTCGATCGGGGAGTTCGCCAGGTTGACCAACCTCAGTGTGAAGACGCTGCGGTACTACCACGAGGTCGAGCTCCTCGAGCCCGTCGCGATCGATGCGGGGTCCGGATATCGGCGGTATTCGGTGAACCAAGTTGGGCAGGCGCAGCTGATCCGGCGGCTGCGGGGGCTGGATATGCCGCTGCCGGAGATCAAGGCGGTGTTGACGGCCTCGGATACCGAATCCCGGGATGCCGCATTGCGCGCACATCTCGAACGCATGGAAGTGGAGTTGCGGCGCACGCAGTCCGTGGTTGCTTCGCTGCGCTCACTGCTCACCCCGGCCGCGCCGCTCACCGTCGAGTACCGGTCGATCGCGGCCTTCCCGGCGCTCGCGTATGTCGATTCGGTGCGCAGGGACAGGATCGGTGACTGGTGCGCGGCCGCATATCCGCTGCTGCACGAGACGCTGGCCGCGGCGCATATCGCGCCCGCCGGTGTCGAGGGCGCCACCTATTCGATGGAGTTCTTCGAGAACGATGCGGGCGAGGTCGTGGCGTTCGTTCCCATCCAGGCCGACGCGCGGATCGCGCTACCGAGCGAACTCTCGATCATCGAATTGCCAGCGCGTCGCTTCGCGATCGCCGTGCACTCCGGTCCGTTCGACGATTTCGACCGCACCTACGGCGCCCTCGGCAGCCACGTCGCCGAATACGACACCTCGCTCGCCGAACCCATTCGTGAGCTGTACGTCCTCGGCCCCGGCGAAATCGAGGACCCCAACGCCTACCGCACCGAAGTCTGCTGGCCCATTGAACAAGGAGAACCGCAATGACACTCACCATCGGGCATATCACCTTCGATTGTGCCGATGCCGCGACGCTGGCCGGTTTCTGGTCAGAGCTGTTGAATCGTTCGCTCGATGCGAACGCCAGCGCGGAATTCGCCACGGTTGGAATGGCCGAAGGCAATGCGCCGGTGCTGATGTTCATTCAGGTGCCGGATAAGACGCCCGGCAAGAATGTCATCCACCTGGACCTAGAGGCCGCGGACTGGGGCGAACAGATCGATCGCGCGATCGGCTTGGGCGCCAAGCATATCGGCGATTTCGACGAGTACGGTACGCAATGGGCGACACTGGCCGATCCGGAGGGCAATCTCTTCGACATCGCGGCCGGTTAAAGGAAAGGCCCGACTAGTGTCGGGCCTTTCCTGCTGTCTCAGGCGAGTTCGCGCTGCAGGTTCGCGAGCACCTCGGCCTGGATCTTCTTGAGCCCCAATGGCGCGAAGATGCCCTCGAAGATCCCCGCGATACCGCCCGCACCCTTCCACGATGTGCGCAGCGTGACCTGCGAACCGGTACCGTCCGGCGTCACCGTCCAGGTGTTCACCAGCGTCGAATTCGAATCACGTTCGGTCACGATCGAATCCGATACCGACACGACCGCATGGACGTTGCGGGAACGCTTTTCGGTCGCCTGCAGGGTCCATTCGGCGACGGTGCCCGCGCCCTGACCACCCTCGACCACCTTGTAGTCGCGGTAGTGCGCGGAGAGGATGCGCGGACGCACCTTCTCGTAATCCGCGATCGCCTCGAGTGCGCGCTGCGGATCCGCCGCGACGGCGATCGAACTGCTGGCGCTGACCTGTCCCACGATGAGCTCCTTGTCCGGCTGCTGATCTTTTCGAGCGACGTGCAAGCAATCGCTACGGTTGCCTCCTATCCTGCCCTGTCTGCGCCGCTGTGTGGCGCCCAGGGCGGTCCGCGCGCCGCGATGTTGATCACTGCGCGCCGACCGGCCCGCGCTGTTAGGCTTGCCGATCAGATTGCACCGGAGGGGATCCATGCAATACATCGTGCGAATCGGGTGTTCGAAACCGCCCGGATCACCGCCGGACTGACACGGCGAGTCCTGGGTATTCCCGATGCAACAGAAGCGTGACATTTATCCCTCGTCGGTGACTTCGCAGTGGCTTGTGTTACCGGTGCGTACTAGCGTCGAGGAGTGGCAGTGAGTCTGTTGGGGAAGGCCGGACACGCATCGGCCGCACACGAATCAGGGTTCGCCGCGCATCGAGCGGGTGTGGAGCGATTGTTGGCCAGTTACCGCGCGATACCCGCGACCGCCAACGTGCGATTGGCGAAGAAGACCTCGAATCTGTTCCGGGCCAGGGCCAAGAACACCGCCCCCGGCCTGGATGTTTCCGGACTCACCAAGGTCATCGCGGTGGACGCCGCGGCCAGGACCGCCGACGTCGCCGGAATGACCACCTACGAGGATCTGGTGGCCGCGACATTGCCCTACGGGCTCGCCCCGCTGGTGGTGCCGCAGCTCAAGACGATCACCCTCGGCGGCGCGGTCACCGGCCTCGGCATCGAATCCACCTCGTTTCGCAGCGGTCTGCCGCACGAGTCGGTGCTGGAGATGGATGTGCTGACCGGGGCGGGTGAGATCATCACCGCGGCACCGGATGGCGAGCACGCTGACCTGTTTCGCGGCTTTCCGAACTCCTACGGGACCCTCGGCTATTCGGTTCGCCTGAAGATCGAACTGGAGACCGTACAGCCCTATGTGGCACTGCGGCATGTCCGTTTCCACGATCTGCGCGAGTTGGAGTCCACCCTCGCCCGGATCGTCACGGACAAGACCTATGACGGTGAGCGCGTCGACTACCTCGACGGCGTGGTCTTCAGCGCCGACGAAAGCTATCTCACGCTGGGCCGCCAGACCGATGAGCCGGGCCCGATCAGCGACTACACCGGCATGGACATCTACTACCGGTCCATCCAGCACGATTCCGACCGGCCCAAACGCGACCGGCTGACCATCCACGATTATCTGTGGCGCTGGGACACCGACTGGTTCTGGTGCTCGCGCGCTTTCGGCACGCAGAACCCGACGATCCGCCGGTTGTGGCCGAAGCGCTACCGGCGCAGCAGCTTCTACTGGAAGCTCATCGCACTCGATCACAAGTACAACATCGGCGACAAACTGGAGGCCCGCCAGGGCAATCCGCCGCGCGAGCGTGTGGTGCAGGACGTCGAAGTTCCGGTCGAGCGGACCGCGGATTTCGTCGAATGGTTCCTGCGCGAAATTCCGATCGAACCGATCTGGCTGTGCCCGCTGCGACTGCGTGGAAACGACGCATCGAACGCGGGGCGTCCATGGCCGCTGTATCCGCTGCAGCCGAACCGTACCTACGTCAATGTCGGATTCTGGTCCGCGGTGCCGACCGTCGCAGGTCAGCAGGAGGGCAAGGCCAACCGCGCGATCGAGCAGACCGTCACCGAGTTCGACGGGCACAAATCCCTGTACTCGGATTCGTATTACGGCAAGGATGAATTCGCGGCCTTGTACGGCGGCGAAACCTACACCGATTTGAAGAAGCGCTACGACCCGGACCAGCGACTGCTGGATTTGTATTCGAAGGCGGTGCAACGCAAATGACTACATTCAAGGACCGTTCCGATGTCTTCGCGGACCTCGGGACAAAACTCAGCATTGCCGAGATCTTCGAGACGCTGATCGACGGCGAGATTCCGATTCGGCTCACCGCCTATGACGGCAGCGCGACCGGGCCGCAGGATTCGGAATACAGCCTCGAGATCAAGACCCCGCGCGGTATCAACTACCTGGCCACCGCCCCCGGTGACCTCGGCATGGCCCGCGCCTACATCGCCGGCGATATGACCGCCACCGGCGTGCACCCGGGCGACCCCTACGACATTCTCCGGGCGATGGACGGGCTGAAGTTCCGTCGTCCGTCGGCGCTCGCGCTGGTCACCATCGCCCGCTCGCTCGGTTGGGAGCGGCTCAAGCCGATCGCGCCGCCGCCGCAGGAGACGCTGCCGCGCTGGCGCCGGATCGCGCTGGAGGGCCTGCGGCACTCCAAGACTCGCGATGCCGAGGCCATCCACCACCACTACGACGTCTCCAATACCTTCTACGAATACGTCCTCGGCCCCTCGATGACCTACACCTGCGCGGCCTACGGTGACGAGAACTGGACGCTGGAGCAGGCCCAGGAGAACAAGTACCGCCTCGTCTTCGACAAGCTGCGGCTGAAGGAAGGTGACCGGCTGCTCGATATCGGTTGCGGCTGGGGCGGCATGGTGCGCTACGCGGCCAAGCGCGGGGTCAAGGTCATCGGCGCGACATTATCCGCGGAACAGGCCGAATGGGCACAGCAGAAGATCGCCGAAGAGGGCCTGTCGGAGCTCGCCGAGGTGCGGCATTCCGATTACCGCGATATCCCGGAGGTCGGTTTCGACGCCGTCTCCTCGATCGGGTTGACCGAGCACATCGGCGTGCACAACTATCCGTTCTACTTCGAATACATCAAGAGCAAGCTGCGCGATGGCGGCCTGTTCCTGAACCACTGCATCACCAGGCCGGACAACACCCGGACCACGAAGGCCGGTGACTTCATCGACCGCTACGTCTTCCCGGACGGCGAGCTGATCGGGTCCGGTCGGATCATT
Organism: Nocardia sp. NPDC050630; assembly: GCF_044457245.1. NCBI lineage: Bacteria > Bacillati > Actinomycetota > Actinomycetes > Mycobacteriales > Nocardiaceae > Nocardia > Nocardia sp. NPDC050630. The sequence continues at coordinate 37,368 of NZ_JBITGN010000017.1, read as the reverse complement.
TCCGAGATTCAGAATGTCGGCCTCGAGGTGATGCACGAGGAGAACCTGCGCGAGCATTACGCGCTCACCCTGCACGAATGGTGTAAGAACCTGGTCGCCAACTGGGATGCCTGCGTCGAAGAGGTCGGCGAGGGCACCGCGAAGGTATGGGGCCTGTACATGGCCGGTTGCCGACTCGGCTTCCAGCGCAATGTCGTTCAGTTGCACCAGGTGCTCGGCGTCAAGCTCGGACCGAACGGCGAATCAGGTCTGCCGTTGCGTCCGTGGTGGCAGCCGTAAGCAGCGACCGATACCGCCCGTCCTAGCCCAGGAGTTCATCCAGGAATAGGGCGGGCAGCGTCGTTTCACCGGGTTGACCCGGCGTCGCACGCATTTCGGTGCGCAGTACGCGCAGGATGCCGAGCACACCTGGGCCCGCATCCAGAAGTGGCATGGTCCAACCGTGCTCGGCGCAGGTGGCCGCCGCGGGCAGCAGCAGTCCGGTGGCCTCGCCGACCCAGCCGGAGGCGGCCAGACATTCGGCCAGCAACAGCACGGTATCCAACTCAGCACGGGGACGGTGCTGTTCGACCATGCGAGCGTGTAGCGCGCGGGCCCGGCGCACCGCACGATCATCGGCGCGCAGCTGACGTTCGGACAGCAGTGCACGGATCGCGGCGATCTCCTGCGCCTCCGCCGCCAGCGCCGCCGCACCCGTCATCCGATGAGCCTGATGGATGGTTCCGGAGATATCCGATTCGTATCCGGTCGCGGCGTCGACGGCCAATCGGGCCCCGGTATCGGTCAGCAGTCCAAGGCGCAGCCGTTCGGCGCGAATATGAGCGGCGAGCCGAATCAACCTGTTATCGGCGGCGATTCGATCGCCCTCGTCGAGTCGGGCGGTGGCGGTGTACAGATCGCCGAGCGCGGCCTTGACCCTGGCCCCGACCACGAAGGTGGAAATCAGGAAGTCAACCGGCCCGACCCGGGTGACCAGCTGATGACTGTCATCGAGCAGCCGATCGGCGGTATCCAGATCGCCGCGGCGGTAACTCATTTCCCCGCGCAGCGCCGCAGCGACCCGCACCGCATCCGAGCGCGGTCCCGACTTCTCCCGTGCGGTCTCCCACGCCTGCTGGAAACAACTTGTGGCAGTGGCGATATCGAGCTGTTCATAGGCCGCGGCACCCTTGCCGCACAGTCCGAAAACCGCGCCGAGCGGATCCTTGGATCGGGCGTGATATGGCGCCGCCCATTCCTGGATTTCGCGCGCGCCGTCGAAATCGAATTCGCACAAGCGCACGAAGGAGGTCAGATTCGCGGCGGTCGATACGGTCCAGGCGGGTAGTTCATCGGGCTTTTCGAGACATTCGGCCACCCGGTCGAGCACACCCTCGGTGTGGTCACGGGCGATCTGATCCGCGGCCGCGAGCACCACCGCCTGGCACTGTTGCCGATCCGCATCGTCATCGGTGGACGAACCCCGCGCCAGCACATTGGACAATCGGCCCAAGGCCGCGCGCGCCGCGGCTGGCTGCTGCAGATTCACATTCGCCCTGGCCACGGCCATCAGCAGTTTGGAACGCGAAGCCACCTGCTGCACCGGCAGTTTCGATACCGTCCCGAGCAGCGTCGCGACGCGGGACTTATCGATGAGGTCCATGCCGCCGCTCTCGACCAGATCGAGCGCCATCTTCAGATCCGTCGCCGCGAGTGCGTGATCGACCGACTTGCGCAGCAAATTATGTTCGGCGTACCAGCGAGCCGCCTTGCGGTGCAATGCCTTCGACTTGCTCGGATCGGCCCGCTCCAACCGTGCCCGCAGATGTTCGGCGAACAGCGGCTGCATCCGGAACCACTCGGGATCATGAGCAATGCGCCGGACGAACAACTCGCGCTGTTCAGCCTGCTCGAGCATCGATTCACCGTCCGGCTCCTCCGACAGCGCCGAGGCCAGCGAACCGCTGACCCGCTCGGTGATCGAGATCGAGGTCAGGAAGTCGAGCATTTTGGGTTCGAGTGCGTCCAGAACGTTTTCGGCGAGATACTCGCGGATACCGTGACTGCCTTCAGCGAGATTCGCGATCAAACGATCCGGATCGACATTGCCGCGCAACGATAAACTCACCAACTGAACCGCGGCGGGCCAACCGTCGGTGGCCGCGTGAATCTCCTCGATCTGGTCATCGGTGAGCGCGAATCCGTTGCGCTGCACCAGGATTTCCTTTGTCTCCGCACTGGTCAGGCGCAATACCGAGGAGCCGATCTCGATCAATTCATCGTGCACCCGCATCCGACTTGTCGGCAGGCCCGACTGCTCACGACTGGTCACCACGAAGCGCAGATGATGACATCCGTTCTCCAACAACGCATCCATCACCCGCCGCGCACCCGCATCGCTGACCCGGTGCCAGTCGTCCACGATCACCACCACGGTTGTCCCGCTGGCGTGGATCTCGTCGATCAGCGTCGAGACGACATAGGCGACCGCATCAGCGGGCCGCTCCTCGAGCACCTGATCCAAACCCTCACCGATATCCGGGCGGACCCGGCGGATCGCCTGGATGAGGTGGGCCAGGAACCAGATCTCGTTATCGTCGTCCTGGTCGACGCCGAGCCAGGCCACCGGGACCCCGCCATCGACCAGCTCACTGCGCCACTGCGCGGCCACCGTGCTCTTGCCGAATCCGGCTGGTGCGTGGATCACCGCGAGTCGGCGGCGACCACCAGCGCGCAGCGTGTCGAGCAGGCGTGGGCGCGGTACCGGCTCGCGGGCGGGGGTCGGTGGGCGGAATTTCGTCGTCGCCGTCGGGGGCAGTGTCGGCGCGACCGGGGTGGAGTTGGCCGGATGTTGGGATACCGCGGGACGCAATGTCAACGGCCAACTGCGGCGGGCGGTAACCGCCGGTCGCGTTACCGTCACCTCGGCCGCGCTCGGATGTTCGGTCTCCTCCGGCGCCACCACCGAGGTATCCAGCAGAGCCATCTCATCGGGCATCTGATCATGCTCGGCCTGCACCGTGCGCAGCAGCTCCCCGAACTCGAAGGCCGAGGCGGGCCGATTATCCGGATCGGTGTGCATCGCATACTGGATGGCATCGGCGACATCGTCGGGTATGTCGTGGCCGTGCAGATCCGGTACGGGCTGGGTGGTGATCCGCAGGAATTGCGCGACCACCTTCTCCCCCGATTGCCGTTCGAAGGCGGCATGGCCGGTCAGCAGGGCGAACAGCGTCGAGCCGAGGCCGTATACATCGGAGCGGACGGTCGGCTCGTCGCCCTTGAGCACCTCGGGCGCGGTGAAGGCGGGCGAGCCGGTGATCAAACTGCTGGACGTGCGGAAACCACCCGGAATCCTGGCGATTCCGAAATCCGTCAGTTGCGGTTCGCCGTACGCACTGAGCAGGACGTTCGCCGGTTTGACGTCCCGATGCAGAATCTGGGCCCGATGCGCGCTCTCGATCGCGCCCGCCAACTTGACCCCGGCCCGCAGCGAATCCGCCCAGGTGAGCGGGCCTTGGTCCCGGATCAGCCGTTCGAGCGAACCCCGAGTGCAGAAGGGCATCACGATGAACGGCTGACCGGTCGGGGTGACATCGACCTGCAGGATGTCGACGATATTCGGATGGCCGGACAACCGGCCCATCGCCTGCTCCTCGCGCAGGAATCGTTCCCGGCTCTCGGCATCGATCTCCGAGGAGAGCACCTTGACCGCGACCACGCGATCCAATGCGTACTGGACACAGCGGTAGACCACCCCGAACCCGCCCCGGCCGATCTCGACCGCATCCGACAGGCCCATCGCCTCGAGCTCGTCGACGATATCGATGGGCGCATGTCGCTGTGTGTCCGATTCGGCCGAAGTCGCTTCGGCGTTTGCCTTGTCCGAACGCATCTGTGGATTCATGTGACCACCTCGAATTCACAACGAATCGGCGTCACCGGCGACCGAGAAACACACGGACATCGGACATCGCGAAACGATCTCACGATGCCCGATAGGTCACGCATACTCCAACGTAGCGCGGTATCAACCCGAGTGGGGGGCCTTTCGAAACAGCGTGGTTGCGACCGCCTCAGCGCTCGGCGATGGGCCTGGTCGCGGGATCGTAGAGAAACGAGATCCGCTCCATGACGTTCTTGCGCTGCGTGTTCTGGAACGCGGCGATCAACCAGCGACCGTCTTGGCGAACGACGGTGTAGGTCTGCGTTTTCGACAACTCCTCAGGCTGCTTCGGGTCGCCCTTATAGGTATCGCCGCGGCTGGTGACAACGGCGGTATTCGGGCCGTAGAAGCGGATGCCGAGGATCGAATCGGTGAGTTCGGTGCCCTTCTTGAAGCCCTTGAACAGGGCGCGGTGCCCCTCGACGATATCGGCGCGCCCCTGGTAGTAGGTGCCGACGAAGCTGGTGTAGGTGGCGTCCTCGGTGAACAGGGCACCGTAGGCGTCGGCGTCGCCGCGACCCCAGGCGTCGGTGAGGTGGTCGAGCAGATCGCAGATTTCCCGGGCCGACTGCGGTGCGGGAGTGCTGATGGTGGTGCAGCCGGGCGTGCCGAGGTTGTGCACGTCCGAGGTCTGGTCCAGCCAGAGGTAACCGCTGCCCGCGGCGACACCGAGGGTGATGGCGGAGGCGGCGAGGACGCGGGAGACGATGCGGCGGCGATTGCGTGGCTCGGGGGCTTTCATAGCGGATCCTTTGGGGCAGTGGGAGTTCAGCGCTCGGCGGCGGGGCGGGCGGCGGGCGTGGACAGGTAGGTGATGCGCTCCATGAGCTTGTTGCGCTTGGTGTTCTGGAAGGCGGCGATCAGCCAGCGGCCGTCGCGGCGGACCATGGTGTAGGTCTGGGTCTTGGTGAGTTGCTTGGGCTTGCCCTTGTAGGTGTCGCCGTGGCTGTTGACCACGGCGGTATCCGGGCCGTAGAAGCGGATGTCGACGATGTCGTCGGCCAGCCGGGTGCCCTTCAGGACGCTGCCGAACAGGGCGCGATGCGAGGCGACGATATCGGGGCGGCCGCGGTAGAGCGTGCCGAGAAAGCTTGTGTAGGTGGCGTCTTCGGTGAAGACGGTGCCGTATGCGTCGGCATCGCCGCGGCCCCATGCGTCGACCAATTCCGCGAGTACGGCTTCGATCGCCTGGGTGTCATTGCTTGTCACGATGGTCCTCCATGCTAGATTTCTTCTTGGAAGAGCTTTCTTCGTTGAAGAACTCTCTTCGTTGAAGAAGAGATTAAGAGATGGAGGTATCCTTGTCAACACCGCCGATGCGCAAGGACGCGAGCCAGGTCTACCGCCGCTATCTCAGCGCGGTCATGCTGCACGGACAGGCCGGTGCGCGCGCCGTCGACCTGGGCGCGACAGACCTCTACGCCCTGAACATCCTGGAACTCAACGGCGCCATGACGCCCGGTGAACTGGGCGCCCGCAGCGGCCTGACCACCGGCCCCACCACACGCCTCATCGATCGCCTCGAAGACGCGGGCTATGTGCGCCGCGTCCCGGTTCCGGGCGACCGTCGCAAGGTCATCGTCGAATTGATCGATAAGCCAGCCGATCTCGATGAAATCCTGGCACCCGCCCGCCACGCCATCGGCGAAATCATCGGCGGCTATTCACCCGAACAACGCGAAGTGCTCTTCGACTACTTCACTCGCGCCGCCGACGCGTACTACCAAGCCGCCGAGGACCTACGCCCCAGCTGAACTACAACCCCGCCGCCGCGTTCTACTGCTGTACGGCCAGCGCCACGATCTGAGTGACCTGCTTATCCGAGAAGTTGTTATCGCTCACCAGAATCAGCGTCCGCTCGCCCGACGGCAGGCCCGGCCCCCACGTCATGCCCTCGATATTGTCGATGCGATCGAGGCCGACATTGGCGAGGTCGACCAGCAACCGCTTGGTGACCGGTCGGGCGGTGCCGAGCGGAGCATCGAGGATAGTGGTCGCACCCTTGGTATCGGCTTCGTAGATTCGGATCTTATTTCCGACACCAAGCACGTAAGACCGTTCCAAGACAAGGAATTTCGTGGGATCGAGCGGATCGGCGGCCAGGATCGAGGCAATACCGTTCATACCCTGGCCCGGCTCCGGACTCGACTCCGCGAATACCGGTTCCATCGGGTAGGCGTACTGAGCGAGCAGCGGGCCGAAGCGCGCCGGATGTCCCGCAACGGCGAAAGCCCGCCACCGCGAAATGCGATGGCGGGCTTGCCGTTAGCGGGTTACCGCGTGACTACTTGCGCAGCGAGGCCGGGACCTCGAAACGCTCGCCGTAGGTCTTGGCGAGGTAGTCGGCGCGCTCGACGAAGGCCGCCTGGCCGCCCGGGTAGCCGACGATGAACTGGTGCACACCACCGGTCCAGGCCGGGTAGCCGATACCGAAGATCGAGCCGATGTTGGCGTCGGCGGTGGTGGTCAGCACACCCTCGTCGAAGCACTTCTGGGTCTCGATCGCCTCGATGAACAGCATGCGGTCGATCAGATCCTGCAGCGGCACACTGAAACCGGCGGTGGTCTTGAAGTGCTCGCGCAGTCCGGGCCACAGGCCGAGGCGCTTGCCGTCCTCGTCGTACTCGTAGAAACCGGCCTTGCCGAGACGCCCCGGGCGACCCTGCTCGACCAGGTAGTCGATGACATCCTGGGCCGGATGCCGCTTCACACCGAGGGTGTTGTCACCCTTCTCGGCGGCCTCGAGGGTTTCCTTGGCGATCTTCTGCATCAGCGTCAGGTTCAGCTCATCCGACAGCTGCAGCGGCGCGGCCGGGTAGCCTGCCTGCAGACCGGCCTGCTCGATGGTCGCGGGCTCGATGCCCTCGTTGAGCATGGCGATCGCCTCGTTGACGAAGGTGCCGATCACGCGCGAGGTGAAGAAGCCGCGGCTGTCGTTGACGACGATCGGGGTCTTCTTGATCGCGAGAGTGTAGTCGAACACCCGGGCCAGCGCCTCATCGGAAGTCTTCTCACCCTTGATGATCTCCACCAGCGGCATCTTGTCGACCGGCGAGAAGAAGTGGATGCCGATGAAGTCCTCCTGGCGCTTCACACCGGTCGCCAGACCGGTGATCGGCAGGGTGGAGGTGTTCGAGCCCAGCAGCGCGTCCGGGGTGACGATGTCCTCGATCTCCTGGAACACCTTGTGCTTGAGCTCGGTGTTCTCGAAGACCGCCTCGATGACGAAGTCGACACCGGCGAAGTCGGCCGCATCCGCGCTCGGCTTGATCCGATCCAGCAGCGCCTTGGACTTCTCCTCGGTGGTCTTGCCGCGCGAGAGGGCCTTGGCCTCGATCTTCTCGGAGTAGTTCTTGCCGCGCTCGGCCGCCTCGATGGTGACGTCCTTCAGCACGACCTCATAGCCCGCCTTGGCCGAGACGTAGGCGATGCCCGCGCCCATCATGCCCGCGCCGAGCACGCCGACCTTGCGGATCTCCTTCTTCGGAACATCCTTGGGCCGCGAACCGCCGTTGTTGATCGACTGCAGGTCGAAGAAGAACGCCTGGATCATGTTCTTCGCGACCGGGCCGGTCAGCAGCGAGACGAAGTAGCGCGATTCGATCAGCGACGCGTTGTCGATGTCGACCTGCGACCCCTCGACCGCGGCCGCCATGATGGCGCGCGGTGCGGGCATGTTGGTGCCCTTGAGCTGCTTGCGCAGGTTGGCCGGGAAGGCCGGGAGGTTGGCGGCGAAGGCCGGGCTGGACGGAGTGCCGCCCGGAATCTTGAAGCCCTTCTTGTCCCAGGGCTGCACGCCACCCTCTGGGTTGGCCTTGATCCACGCCTTGGCGGCGGGCACCAGCTCCTCGACCGAGCCGACGACCTCGTTGATCAGGCCGAGTTCCTTGGCCTTGGCCGGACGGTACTTATTGCCCTGCAGCAGGAACTGCATCAGCGCACCCTGCAGGCCGAACATGCGCACGGTGCGGATGACACCACCACCGGCGGGCAGCAGGCCAAGGGTCGCCTCGGGCAGGCCGAGCTGCACACCGGGCACATCCGCGGCGATACGGTAGTGGGTCGCCAGGGTGATCTCCAGGCCACCGCCGAGCGCGGCACCGTTGATCGCCGAGACGACCGGCTTGCCCAGGGTCTCCAGCCGGCGCAGCGCCGACTTGATGGTGCCGAGCTCCTCCATGAGGGCCTGGCCGTCTTCCGGGCCGACCTTCATCATGTTCTTCAGGTCGCCGCCGGCGAAGAAGGTCTTCTTCGCGGAGGTGATCACCACGCCGGTGATGCTGTCCTTCTCGGCCTCGAGCCGGTCGACGGTGGCAGTCATCGACGTCTTGTACAGCTCGTTCATCGTGTTGGCGCCCTGGTTCGGGTCGTCCATCGTCAAAACGACGATGCCGTCCGAATCCTGCTCCCAACCGATCATGTTGGTCTCGCTCCCGGCTTCGCCGGGCGCGACGCGCGCTGTGTCTTCGGTTCGCTCGCTGCGCTCGCTCACTGCTCTGTGTCTCCTGTGTCTAATTGGCGGCGTTCGCGGTCCCTGCGTGGCTACGCAAGCTACCGCCTCCGGGCCTGCGCGAACGCCGCCGTGAATTCTCAGCTGTCGGTTGGGTTAGACGCGCTCGATGATCGTGGCGACGCCCATGCCGCCACCGATGCAGAGCGTGATCAGCGCGTAGCGGCCGTTGCGGCGCTCCAGCTCGTCGACCATGGTGCCGGTGATCATCGCGCCGGTGGCACCCAGCGGGTGGCCCATCGCGATGGCACCGCCGTTGACGTTCAGCTTCTCGTCCGGGATCTGCAGATCCTTCTGGAACTTCAGCACCACGGAGGCGAAGGCCTCGTTGATCTCGACCAGGTCGATGTCATCGAGGGTCAGGCCCGCCTTGGCCAGCGCCTTCTTGGCGGCCGGGGTGGGACCGGTCAGCATGATGGTGGAGTCGGCGCCGCTGGTGGCGGTCGCGACGACGCGCGCACGCGGGGTCAGGCCGGAGGCCTTGCCCGCCTCTTCCGAACCGACCAACACCAGCGCGGCGCCGTCAACGATGCCCGAGCTGTTACCGCCGTGGTGGACGTGGTTGATCTTCTCGACGAAGTGGTACTTCTGCAGCGCCACGGCATCGAAGCCGCCCATCTCGCCGACCACGGCGAAGGACGGGTTCAGCTTGGCCAGGTCCTCGGCGGTGGTGCCGGGACGCATGTGCTCGTCGTTGTCGAGGACGACGAGGCCGTTCTGGTCCTTGACCGGAACGATCGACTTGGCGAAGTAGCCGCCAGTGGTCGCCTTGGCGGCGAGCTCCTGCGAGCGCACGGCGTAGGCGTCGACGTCATCGCGGGAGAAGCCCTCGATGGTGGCGATCAGGTCGGCGGAGACACCCTGCGGCACGAAGTAGGTGTCGTAGTTGGTGGCCGGGTCCAGCGCCCATGCGCCACCGTCGGAGCCCATCGGCACGCGGGACATGGACTCCACGCCACCGGCGATGACCAGGTCATCGAAGCCGGATCGGACCTTCTGCGCGGCCAGGTTGACGGCCTCGAGGCCGGAGGCGCAGAAGCGGTTGAGCTGGAAGCCGCCGACGGTGTCGGGCAGGCCGGCCACGGTCACGGCGGTGCGGGCGATATCGGCACCCTGGTCACCCACCGGCGCGACGACACCCAGGATCAGGTCGGAGATCCGGTCCTCGTCGAGGTTCGGGAAACGGCCGCGCAGCTCCTGGATCAGACCAACAGTCAGATCGATCGGCTTGACCGAGTGCAGCGAACCGTTCTTCTTGCCGCGTCCGCGCGGGGTGCGGATGGCCTCGTAAATGTAGGCCTCTGTGGTCATATCGGAGTGTTTCCTTCCTTAAGGGTGCGGCGGCCGAACATTCGTCCGTCCATGCGAGTGACCTCGCCGATCGGTCCGGAGACCGACCGTCCTGACGCTGTACAAAAGTCGACAAGCAGCGGCGATGACGAGTACTCGGTACACGCATGCCTGCGCCTACCATAGAACTTCGCCATACCGTGGCTCGCGGCCACCCGTTCATACTACCGTCGTGTGCGAACTCCGGTTAACTTAACGTCTTGTGAACGCGGGTTGTCAACCGTCGAGACGTGTGGCACCCAGCTCACTTTTGAGCAACTCCACGGCGACCTCATCCGGGTCGCGCCGATCCCCCGGCGCCACCGGGGTCTGCGATTCGGCCAGCATCTCCTGCTCCTCCTCCGGGGTGGAGGGCGGCGGGACGCCATCGATCGGCGCGTAATCCATTGGGCCGGGGTCATCGGGTAGATCCGGGTAATCGGGCGGCGGAATATCGTCGTCGCCGCGGAACGACCGCGGATCGCCACTCGGCGCCGGCCGCTGACCGGCGGCCGCCGCGGGATCGGCGGCCGCCCTGGCCTGACTCGGCCGCGAGAACCGCGGCGGTGCAGGCGCATCCGAACCGCGTCCGGCCGGGTTGCCGGATTCACGTCCCGACGCATTGGCGGTCTGTTGCCCGCCCTGACCGCGCCCCCGGCTCGTCTTGGGTGCGGCAGCCGCAGGCCGAGGCGTCGCCCCACCCGCCTCCCAGCGCACCGGATGATCGCTGCCGAGCACGGCCCGCACCGCCGACCGCACCGCCTCCACATTCCGCGGATCCGACAGCCGCTGCGCCAACGGCGCATGTTGATGCGCGAATACGATCACCTCCCCCTCGATCCGCGCCACCGATGCCCCCGACAACAACGCCTGCACCGTAGGCCCGAACTCCCGAACCTTCGCCCGAATCTCCCCCCAGGCTCCTTCCACCGCCCGCAACAAATCCCCCTGCTGCGCGACGTCCGCACCGCCCTGGTCCGCGCCACCCTGCGCACCGCCTTGCCGCACGGCACCGTGTCCCTGCTGCTCAGCAGTACCTTGCGCATGTCCCGGCTGCTCGACAGCACCTCGCGCGCGCCCCTGCTGCTCGACAGCATCTTGTGCACGTCCCGGTTGCTCGACAGCATCTTGTGCACGTCCCGGTTGCTCGACAGCATCTTGTGCACGTCCCGGCTGCTCCGCAGTACCTTGCGCACGCCCCTGCTGCTCGACAGCACCTCGCGCACGCCCCGGCTGCTCGACAGCACCTCGCGCACGCCCCGGCTGCTCGACAGCATCTTGTGCACGTCCCGGCTGCTCCGCAGTACCTTGCGCACGTCCGGGCTGCTCGGCAGTACCTTGTGCACGTTCCGGCTGCTCCGCAGTACCTTGCGCACGCCCCGACTGCTCGACAGCATTTTCTGCACGTCCCGGCTGCTCCGCAGTACCTTGCGCACGTCCGGGCTGCTCCGCAGCATTTTGCGCGCGCCCCCGCTGCTCGGCAGCATTTTGTGCACGTCCGGGCTGCTCAAAAGCACGATTTGGACGCCCCTGCCGCTCGGCAGCACCCCGCCGATCCGAGCCCACCCCCGCCGCCGACTCACCGCGTTGCGCCGCGGCACCAGCTCCGACCGGATCCGCGAAATCTCGCTCCGACCGCTGCCCCGCAGCGTCGTGGTGCGTTTCGACACTCGCGCCGGCCCCACTGGTCTGCTCGCTCGCTTGTGCCGGACCGACCCCGGACGACACCCCACTTGCGGCAGCTTGATCAGACCACTGACCCGAAATCGACTGCGCAGCTTTCGAATTCGACGCAGCCGGCGCATCTGCGGAATCGGAGTAGTCGCGCTGTCGCGGCGCAGTTGCCTCGGAGACCGCCTGCGCCCCTTTGGTTTCCAGCAATTCAGTGGCGGCCTGCGAGTCCGCGGCATCAGCGAATTCGGCTCCACCGAGGCCGGACGCGACGGCTCGATCCGCAGCTTCGGCGCCCGAAGACGTGGCGGAAGCCTCCCCGTGAGCGGCATCGGCCGAAGCAGCGGCAGCACCCGGCGAAGCATCGAAGCCTGCTTGTCCTGAGGAGGCCGCGTCGACGGGTGCGCCGCTCGTCCCGGCCGAGGCATCAGCTCCGGTTGGATTTGTCGCGCCGAGTTGTCCGGTACTCACGCCCCGTTCGACGAGTGTGGGATATGCACCCGTCTGCGTCTCGCCGTCCTGCGCCGTCGAATCGCCGGGGACGAAAGCGAATCCGACCCCTGCGTCGCCTTTCCGCGCGTCCGGGCTCCGCCCAACAACCGAATGCTCGCTGGTGGTCCGATCCTCTGCTGTCGCCGAGGGCTGTGCTGCCACAGCGCTGTGTCCGACCGCCGGATCCTGCGCATCGGCAAGGTGCTGGCCACCGACATCGCCCTGTTCGGCAGCCGCGTTCCGGCGGGCGACAGGATCCTGCCCACCGGTCAGGCTTTCTTGATCGGCAGTCGACCGCACCGCCGCCGCGGCTCGTTCAGCAGGAAGGCTCCGCCCGGGAGCAGCACCTTGCCCGGCGACACCAGCGTGCCCGGCACCAGCCTGCCCGACAGCACCAGCTTGCCCAGCAACACCAGCCTGCCCAGCAACACCAGCCTGCCCAGCAACACCAGCCTGCCCAGCAACACCAGCCTGCCCAGCAACACCAGCCTGCCCAGCAGCGCTCGCAGGGCTCGCGCCACCGCGGGTGGCGTCTTTTTCGCGGCGGGCGGCGGCGAGGAGTTCCGCGCCTCGGCGGCGGGGAGGTTCGTTGGGCGAACGTGGTGGGGTCGATTGGGCAGGGGCTTCGGGCTGCGCCAGGGCGGAGGGTGCGGTGGCGGGCGGTGCCGCCGCGGTGGCTATGCCGCGTTCGAGGCGCTCCAGGCGTTGCAGCGTTGCGGATTCGGCGTCGGAGACCGATGGGAGGAGCATGCGGGCGCAGACGATCTCGAGCAGCAGGCGGGGGGCGGTGGCGCCGCGCATTTCGCCGAGGCCCTCGTGCAGGAGCTCGGCATGCCTGGCCAGCGTGGCCGGGCCGGTGCGTTCGGCCTGTTCACGCATGCGGTCGAGGACATCGCCGGGGCCGGAGACCAGACCACGGTCGGCGGCGTCGGGGACGGCCCGCAGCAGGATCAGGTCGCGCAGGCGTTCCAAGAGGTCGACGGCGAAGCGGCGCGGATCGTGGCCCGCCTCCATGACGCGGTCGATGGTGCCGAACAGAGCGGCGCCATCGCTGGCGGCGAGCGCGTCGATCGCATCGTCGATCAGCGCGACATCGGTGACGCCGAGCAGCGAAACCGCCCGCGAATAGGTGACGCCCTCGGGTCCGGCGCCCGCGAGCAGTTGGTCGAGCACACTCAGACTGTCGCGCGGTGACCCACCGCCCGCGCGGATCACCAACGGGTACACCGCCTCCTCGACCGGCACCTGCTCCTGCTCGCAGATCTTGCCGAGCAGTCCGCGCATGGTGGCGGGCGGCAGCAGCCGGAACGGGTAGTGGTGCGTGCGGGAGCGGATGGTGGGCAGCACCTTGTCCGGCTCAGTGGTGGCGAAGATGAAGATCAGGTGGGCCGGCGGCTCCTCGACGATCTTGAGCAGCGCATTGAACCCGGCCGTGGTGACCATATGCGCTTCGTCGACGATGAACACCCGATACCGCGACTCCGCGGGCGCATAGAAGGCCCGGTCTCGCAGTTCGCGGGTGTCGTCGACACCGCCGTGACTCGCGGCGTCCAGTTCGATCACATCGAGATTGCCCGGACCGCCCGGTCCGAGCGCGACACAGGAGGGGCAAACGCCGCAGGGTGTCGAGGTGGGGCCCTGTACACAGTTCAACGAGCGCGCGAGGATGCGCGCCGAGGAGGTCTTGCCACAGCCCCGGGGGCCGGAAAACAAATAGGCATGACTGATGCGACCGGTGTCGAGGGCGGTACTCAGCGGGTCGGTGACGTGCTCCTGACCCACCACTTCAGCGAACGTTGCCGGTCGGTACTTCCGGTACAGAGCCACGGCCAGAGGTTACCGGCGCCCACCGACAAAGCACATTCCTCGCGACCGACAGGCCGGGCGCGGCGCGGCGCGGGGCGTTTCGTGTCACATATGTGATGTAGATCACAAGATGCTAAAACCTTTGTTAGCCCCCACTGATCAGCGGCGAAGGCGGCAATACCGGAGCAATCGAAGATCGAGAACGGATGAACGGCGAATTTTGGCGGCCGTCCAGTGCACTTCGCGCCGATTAGTTGAACTCACGCCCCGGTTCTGGATCCATAAACGGAGATAACGAATCAATCAACCGACATGACATCTACGCAATCGCCTGGCTACCGTGGTGATCGGCAACTTCGGTAGCCAAACCTTCATCAGGTTGGTGGCCCCGGCCGGTCCCTCATCCCGACCGGGGCACAACCTGAAACCCAGAATTCCGGCGCTTTTCGCCGACTCACACCACTTTCACCGGAGGATATTTCCACCGTGCCGTCGTGTGACGACATCGCCGCCGCCTGGCTTTCGAGCACCGATTTCGCCGACGACCATGCCGCCGTCGACCTGCTCAGCCGGGCGATCAGCCCTCAGGACTTCGCGATCAAACGCGATTCGCTACCGGTGGCCGCGGCCGCCGATCCGTCGACCGCCGCCGCCATCCTCGAACTACTAGAACGTGGCCAGGTGCCGACCATGGCGGCGATCCGCACCCTCACGGCGCAGAACGAGATGCGCAGGGAGGCCGAACGCATCGAACGCCTCGGCCGCCGGGCCCAGCGCAGCATCGATGACTTCGGCCGCATACTGGCCCGGCTGTCCGAGGACCACTGGATCGCGCACGGCACCGGTCCCACCCGACGCGATGTGCTGCAGTCCGAACCGGTGATGGCACTGATCCGGGACCGGATCGGCCCGATCGCCCCGACGGCGGTGAAACACCTCTGGTTGATCGAACGCGCACAGCGCGCCGGCTGGATCGCTTCCAATGCCAATCCCGGTTCCCTCTGCGCCGCAAGACGCTTCTACTCCGCGAAGTACGGCAATCGGGTTTCGCTGCGACCGGTCAATACCATCGGCACGATCGTGGCGACCTATCTGCGCGACTATCTCGCCGAAAATGACCGTCCGCCGCGCTGGTCCACCCTCGCCCACGACCTGCGCGACGACCGCGGCCGCCGGATCTTCCACGACACCGCCGACGCGCGCATCCAGCGCCGGTGGCTCACCACCGCCGAATGGATGGCCGAACGCGATGACCTGCCGGTGCCAGGGCGACGCGGCCTACGCGCGTTGGCCAAGAAGGCGCGGCGCTAACTGTCTGGGCCGATAAACAGCGACGATGTGAGCATTCGGTAACTTCTTCGCAACGCATTTAGCGTGGAAGGAGTTACCCCGTGTCCTCAACCATCGATCCCGCGGCCACCGCCTGGCTGCTCATCAGTACGGCACTGGTGCTGATGATGACGCCCGCACTCGCCATTTTCTACGGCGGGATGGTGCGCTCGACCGGCGTACTCAACATGCTGATGATGAACTTCATCGCGATCCCGCTGGTAACCGTGGTGTGGCTGGTGGCCGGTTACAGCCTGGCATTCGGCAAGGACGCGGGTGGCGGTCTGATCGGGAATCTCGACCACGTCGGGATGGCGAGCATTGATCCGAATTCCGTCCACGGCACGATTCCGGAACTGCTGTTCGCCACCTTTCAGCTGACCTTCGCGATCCTGACCGCGGCACTGGTCAGCGGCGCGATCGCGGACCGCGCGAAGTTCGCGGGCTGGATGGTCTTCGTACCGCTGTGGGCACTTGTGGTCTATGTACCGATCGCGCACTGGGTGTGGGGTCCGGACGGCTGGCTGGCCTCCTTCGGCGCGCTCGACTACGCCGGTGGCATGGTCGTGGAGATCGCCTCCGGCGCCTCCGCGCTTGCTCTGGCCCTCGTGCTTGGACCGCGCATCGGCTTCAAGACCGATGCGATGCGTCCACACAATCTGCCGTTCGTGCTGCTCGGCGCGGGTCTGCTGTGGTTCGGCTGGTTCGGTTTCAATGCCGGCTCGGCCCTGACCGCGAATGGTGTTGCGGCAGCGGTATTCCTGAACACTCTGGTGGCAGGCTGTCTTGGCATGCTCGGCTGGCTCGCGGTCGAGCAGATCCGCGACGGTCGGCCGACCACCTTCGGTGCGGCCTCGGGTGTGGTGGCCGGTCTGGTCGCGATTACGCCTTCGTGCGGTTCGGTGAATACGCTCGGCGCGCTCATTGTCGGTCTAGCGGCCGGTGTGGTGTGTTCCTTCGCGGTCGGCTGGAAGTTCAAAGCGGGCTATGACGATTCGCTCGATGTGGTCGGTGTGCACTTCGTCGGCGGTATCGTCGGCACGCTGCTGATCGGACTCCTGGCCAACCAGGTGATGACCGGGGGTGTCGAGGGTCTGTTCTACGGCGGCGGACTCGCGCAGTTCGGCAAGCAGTTGGTCGGCGTGCTGGTGGTCGCGGTGTATGCCTTCGCCATCTCGTTCGCACTCGGCAAGACCATCGACCGGTTCCTCGGATTCCGGGTCAGCAAGGAAGACGAGATCGCGGGCATCGACTCTGTGCTGCATGCGGAGACCGCGTATGCCGAAGGCGTGCACGGACATGCGCCGCGGCGCTTCGGTGAGGGGCACTTCGGGCACCTGCACGGTGACGATCACTGATACGAACACCAACAGCGCCACAGCACTTTACTGAGCCCGAGGTCACGACGCGGCCGACGGCATAACTACGCGACTTGGTCCGCCGATGCCAGCCAGGTGTTGCACTGGGATGTCCGATCGGTCTTGTAGCCCTGCGTGAACCAGTCCCCGGCGTTCTGCCCGGTACCATGATCCCGCGCGTCACCCTGCTTGTCGCCGCGCCCATACGTGTCCTTCGTCGCACGGGCCCCTTGCGCATCGGAAAAGACACCATCGTAGACCGATGTGCCGACGTACATTCCGGAGAAACACTGCGCTTGCAACTCCATGCGGCGTGACAGCTCCAGCCCGCGCGCGCTGCGGGTGCCCGCCGCGCTGCGTTCGGTGTTCATCTGCTGTGTCATCCCGGAGATCGCCTGCACGTGATGGCCGTACTCGTGCGCGAAGACCGCCAAGTAGATGACCACATCATTGCCATACTTCTCCACCTGGATGTGATCGAGCGGCATGTAGATCGTATGGTTCGCAGAACAGTAGAACGCCGCATAGTTGCCACCGGATGAGGTACACGGCGACGACTCGTCCTGTGCTAGGGCGGGCGCCCGAACATTCGGGCTGGAGAACGGCAGGTTCGATCCCTGCAGGGCGGGCCGCCACTTCTTGTCCAGACAAGCCGCTGCGGCCTCGAAGAATCGTTGGGCCGCGGCGGCCGTAGCGGCCCAGGACGGAAAATCGCAGTCGATATTGATCAGCCCGTTGTCGGTATCGCTGAACAGCGGATTGTCCCCGAGCTTCGCGACCGGTTGCGGCCCGGCGGGTTTCGTCGTGGTCGGCGCGGCGGCGCGGCTGGTGGCCGCCGCCGCGGCAGGCGATGTCGGGATTGGCGAGGAGGTCGATGATGAAGTCGGCGGAGTGTAGGTGTAGCTCGGCGTCGGCGGGGTGTAGGCCGAGGGACGGTTGCGCTTCTTCTCGTTATCGGCCGAAATCGCCGATGAGACAAAGAGTCCGGCGACCACGACGATAACCGTCAGCACACCGAACAGGGCACTGAGCCCAGCACCCGAACTCCTGCGTCGCGGCGGGTACGGACGCGGCGGATAACCCGACCGCTGATACGGCATCGGCGGACCGTAGGGCGCCGCATAGGGCGGAGAGTATCCCGACGGATAACTCTGTGGCGGAACATATCCCGGCGGTTGCTGATATCCGGGAGCGGTTTGATATCCCGGAGCAGATGGAAATCCGGGCGCGGGCTGATGCCCAGACGCTGAGTGATGACCAGGCACGGACTGATATCCAGGTGCGGACTCATGACCGGGCGCGGGTTGATGACCGGGCGCGGGTTGATGACCAGGCACGGACTGATATCCAGGTGCGGACTCATGACCGGGCGCGGGTTGATGACCGGGCGCGGGTTGATGACCAGGCACGGACTCATGTCCGGGCGCGGACTCATGTCCGGGCGCGGACTCATGCCCAGGCGCGGGTTGATGCGCAGGCGTCGGCTGATATCCGGGCGACGAACCATAGCCGTGAGGCGGCCGCGTCATCTACTCACGACACTGAACTGGCCGACGCGGTGAACGTATTGCACTGTGCCGCCCGGTCTTTGTCCACCCCGATCTCGAACCACGTGCCGCCGTTTTCCGCCGTCCCGTGATCGCGCATATCGCCGCGCTGGTCGCCGCGGCCGTGTGCGTCGCGGCGAGCGAGGGTGATCTGCGATGTGGTCAGCGAACCGCCATTGGACGAGGAGCCGAGGTACATGCCGTCGAAGCAGTTGGCCTGCAACTCGATTCGGCGCGAGAGCTCCAAACCGCGGTCGCTGCGTACGCCCGCGTCGACGCGATCGCTATTGGCCTTGCGCAGGATTCCGGCCATCGCCTGTACGTGGTGGCCGTATTCGTGGGCGAAGACCGACAGATAGACAATCCAGTTGTCCTTGAACAGCTCGGTCTGCAACTGGCTGATCGGCATGTAGATCGTCTTGTTCGCCGGGCAGTAGAAAGCAGCGAAATTACTGGTGGAGCCGGTGCACGGGGTGGTGATGCCGTCCGTGGTCGCGCTGACATTCAGCGTCGGCGACTGGAATGGCAGATTCTTCTGTGCCAGTACGGGTTTCCACGCCGATTCCAGGCAGGCCGCGGCGGTCTCGAAGAACTTGCGCGCGGTGTCCACCTGGGTGCTCCACGTCGAGTACGAGCACTTCGCCGGGATCAAGGTGGTGTTCGGATCGGTCAGCAGCGGGTTGGTTCCGGTCTCCGATACACCCCCATTCGAATCCGGGGTGTAGGTCATGCTCGGGCCGGGTCCGGAGGAAGTGCTGCTGTGCCTGCCGTGCGAAATCGCGCCGCGCACCAGGCCGCCCACGACCACGACCACAATGATCAACAGCAACGCGATCCATCCGCCGCCGCTCTTGCGCTGCTGCGGTGGACGTCCGGGCGGACCGTAGGGCATCGGCGCGCGCTGTCCGTATCCGTGCACTGGATAACCGGGCTGCTGGCCATAACCCGGCGGTGGACCATAACCGGGCTGGCCGTAGCCGGACGGATAACCCGGCTGCTGGCCGTATCCGGGCTGCCCATATCCCGGCGCGGGACGATATGCGGGCTGGCCATATGGCGCACCGGGGCGCGGCGGAACCGGTTGTCCCCCAGGCGGAACCGGCCCATAGCCGTACGGTGGTTGGGTCATGTCCCCCGTACCCCCTCGTCTCATGATCGCCGACCGTGTTGAATTTGCGGCGCTCCCGGGGCCCTTCGTGGTTACGCTGCGCTACCGCCTGCGGACCCGTCGCTCGCGCCGGGCTGCTGACGCAGCTTAGCAACTTGTCTAGAGTAGGCAGCCATGCTGACTTTACGGGGGGGCGCCGCGAGCGCGCTGCTTCTCGCCGCTGCGGGAATGCTGGCCGCCGCACCGCTTGCCCACACGGAGCCCGCAACCGATGGCGTCGAGATTGTCGCGGATCTGAAGCTGAGCCGCGAGGGTGTGCTCGAGGTCACCGAGAAGGTGACCGTCCCCGCCGAGAGCGGCTTCAAAATGACACTGCCGCTGCGCCTCAAGGTCGGCAACGACGTCGAACGCGTCTTCAAGGTCACCGATGTCGATACCAAGGGCACCGGCACCGCGACAGTGGCGAACGATCTGTTCACTATCGATGCCAAGCCGGGTGAATCGACCTTCACCTACGCGATCCACAACACGGTCAGCGACGCGCCGGGCACCCAGGTCTTCCGCTGGCTCGGCACCATCAATGCCGATGTCGCATCGATCGATGCGTCCCTGATCAGCCCGAGCTACGAAATGGGTGTGGTCGACTGCAAATTGGGCCCGCCCGGCAATCTGCGGCAGTGCTCGGATCTGCAGATCGAGGCGGACGGGGTGCTCTACTGGCGCCAGACCGACCTGCGCAAGGGCGACAATATCGACCTGACCTTGCAAATGCCGCCCGGCACGGTGCCCGCCAATGCCGATATTCGTGATAACAGCGAAGCGGGTGCCTTCTCCTTCACGACCCCGGTGCTCGTCGCATTCGGTGCGCTGCTGCTCGCACTGGCCGCAATGGCTGCCTACGTGCTCATGACGAGGCGGGAAAACGCTGCTGCCACAGCCGGTTCGGAGACGATCGATCCGCTGCTACGCGACGGTAAGCAGGTGCAGTTCACCTCTCCGGACGGCATTCTGCCCGGCGAGGCGGGCGTATTGCTCGACGAACATGCCGATCCGAGCGATATCGCGGCGACGGTGATCGACCTCGCGGTGCGCCGGTACATCTGGATCACGCCGGTCAGCGATACCGATTGGCGCATCGACCGGGTGAACGCGCCCGATGACCAACTGCGCGATTACGAGAAGGCGGTCTATCGCGCGCTGCTGCCGGACGGCACCGATTCGGTGACCGTCGGTGAATTGCGCGCGCCGGGCCGCGTGCAGTCCCAAACTGTGCGCAGCGCAATGCTCGCCAATGCGGTCGAGCGCGGCGCCTTCATCGACCGAGCCCGCATCGGATTGCCGATCCTGTTGGGTGGGGCACTGATCGTCGGCGGAATCGCCACGACCGTCATCTTGGCGCTCACTTCGGGCAGTGCCCTGGTCGGCGTCGCCATCCTGCTCGCCGGTGTCGCGACCGTGCTGCTGCCGCGATTCCTACCGGTCCGCACCGCCCAGGGCCGCGAACTCGTCGGCAGGATCCGCGCACTCCAGCGTGGCCTGGACGCGACCACCCGCGACCAGATCCCACCCGCTGACCAGGAATTGGTCTTCTCGCGTGCGCTGCCGTTCATGGTGATCGGCGGCCGCGCCGACAACTGGATCCGCGCCTTCCGCGACCTGAACCTCGCGGCCGATTCCCAACCCGGCCTCTACTGGTTCGGCACCTTCGAACGCGACCGCAACCTGCAACGTTTCGCCGGCCACTTCCCCTACTTCATCACCGCCCTCGAAGGCCTTTTCGCCTAAGGTGGGCAGCCCATCGACGGTAGTCATATGGTGGCGCGACACCCCGCCCGACCACCATATGACTACTGGCGACAATGAAAGTCCCTGCAACACAACAGCAGCCGGTCCGAGTGTCGATACGGCACACGACGTGGCCAGGACGGTCGGGCAACCATTCGACAGCAATTGACGGGACTGCCGAGGCGGGGAGTCTGTGCAGGACAACAGGAACCGCCTCGGCCACCAACCCGCCGCACAGGGCCGCTTACGTTGTCATGCGCGGGGCTACTCTGCGAGCACCGTGCGGCGGATGGCGGAGAGCGGATCGGCGTAGATGGCGCTCAGTGAGGTGACCACCGCGGCGAATTCCTGCACCTTGCCACCGAATCCGCTGATGCGGATATCGGTCGGTGGGAGTTGGGAGGATTGGGTGAAGGCGCGGGCGACATGGGCGACGGCGGGGCGGTAGCCGGTGAAGGCCTGGCCGCCGAGGATCACCCGGTCCGGATTGAGCATGTCCCGGACCATCGCCACGGTATGGCCGAGAATGGTGGCGCGCTCGGCGAGCAACTCCTGGGCATCCGCCGCACCTGCCTCGGCGGCGCGGTACAGGTCGGCGATGGTGGTGCCGCCGGCGCCCTTGTGCGCCGGAATGATCCCGCGCCCAACGGCTCTGGCGTGCAGCGACCGATCACCGACAGTCACCTCGAGGCAGCCGCGCCGTCCGCAGGTGCATTCGACATCGGAGCCGGTCGGGAAGTGCGCGATCGAGCCGGGGCCGCTGCTGGGAGTATGCACCCGGCCGTCCAAAGTCACGGCGATACCGGCGGTTTCGCGAACGTAGAAGTACAGGCTGCTGCCCGGGCCGCCGATACCACGCGGTTCGCCGGTCGGCAACAGCAGCTCCGACGCCGCCATCGCCTCGACGTGCGGCGCCACCGAAACCGGCAGCTCGAGCACCTCGCCGAGCACCGAACCGACCTGCGCGCCTTGCCAAGCCAACTTGGGATGATCGACCACACCGGTGGCGGCATCGACCCGGCCACCGATCGCCACACCGGCCCAGAGCGGCTTGCGCCGGTGCCAGCGCTGCAGGAAGGCCTTGGCGCTGCGCGCGACGGTCGTGGTCGCGAAGTCCTGACCGGTCTGCGGCGTCGCGATGGCCAGCCCGCCCAGGATGCGCCCGCGCAGATCGGCCGCGACGATCTTGGTGACCGCGGCGCCGATATGGATGCCGAGGGTCAGATAGGCCTCGTGGTCGATTTCGAACGGAACTCGCGGACGTCCGACCGCACCCGACGCGGTCAGGTCGGGGCGTTCGCGCAGTAGCCCGGCGGCCAACAGTGCGGATACCTGGCGGTTGACCGTGGCGATGCTCAAACCGGTTGTGCGCGCGGCATTGTCACGGGACACCGGACCGCCGGTCGCGGTGCGCAGCACGGCTGCTGCTGGATTGTCGGCGATGCGGAGTTCCGGCGCGACGACAGGGCGCTGGACACGGACACGACCAGTTACGACCCTGGAGGCGGATCGATCAAGGGTGAGGGACATATGAAGATTCCTTGCTGAAGTCCCGTACCACGGGACATGCCTACACGTGCGGCGGCTGGGCAGCGCACGAGCCGAAAGAGCGGCTCAGCTGCAGCAGGAACAACACAGTTCGCGAGTCAACGGCAGTCGCAGACCCAGTGCGGCGGTCACATAGGTGACCCGCAGGGCGGTCGGACGGCTCGAAGACATGGGATCAAAGTTAACACCGAAATCGCGGTGTACCAAGCCCTGCCAGCGGCGCGCGACCTCGCCGAATGCGTGATTCGCATCGAAATCCTTGCCGCGCAGCATGTTCCGATCATACTGTGGCCCAGCGCACGATATGCCCGAAAACGCCGAATGGGGGTCGCATTTTGGCGACCCCCACGGGGTGACTGGCTCGCCCGATCCCGGGCTGTTCGGTTACGCCGTTTCCGCGACCAACTGACGACGGGCCAGCAGTGCGGTGGCCGAGGCGATCAGCCCGACCAGCGCGACCACGGTGACCAGGTACAGACCCGGCCGGTACTGCCCGATGCTGGTGGCGGCGCCACCGCTGATCAGCCCGGTGACGACGGCGAGCACCACCGCGCCACCGATCTGACCGGAGGTCTGCACCAGCCCGGAGGCCAACCCCTGCTCGTGGTCGGCGATGCCCTCGGTGGCCTGCACCATGACCGACGAGAAGCCGAGTGCGAAGCCCAGGCCGAGCAACAGGAACGCGGGCAGGTAGTCCACGACGTAGGTCGGGTCGGCGCTACCGCCGAAGGAGATGAACCAGACGTACCCGATCACGAACGAGGTCATCGAGGCGATGATCATCGGCGTGGTGCCATAGCGGTCGATCAGCTTGCCCGCGACCGGCGACAGGATCGCCACGATAACGCCCGTCGGAGCCAGGGCCAGCGCCATCTTCAGCGGTTCCCAACCCAGGGTGTTCTGCAGGTACAGCGACACGATCGTCTGGAAGCTGATGTAGGAGCCGAAGATGGCCAGCGCGGCCAGATTCGCCCGGACGATCGACTTCACCTTGAAGATACTCAGCCGCACCAGCGGGTGGGCCACTTTGTTCTCGACCACGAAGAACGCGCTCAGCAGGGCGACGGCGATTACCGTGGTCGCGACAACCGTTGCGGTGAGGCCCTTTTCGGGGGCGGTGACGATGGTGTAGACGGCGGCCAGCATGCCACCGGTCAATAGTGCGGCACCTGCGAAGTCGATGCGACCCTGCTCCTTCTCGATGTTGCGCGGCACCACGAGGTAAGCGGTGAGCACCACGGCCGCGACGACCAGCACCGGGACGTAGAAGGTCAGCCGCCAGTCGATGCCGGTGAGCAGGCCGGAAACGATCAGGCCGGAGGCGTAACCGGTGGCGCCGAAGACGGTGAAGATCGACAGTGCGCGGTTGCGGTCGCGGCCTTCCTTGAAGGTGGTGGTGATGATCGAGAGCGCGGCGGGTGCGGTGAATGCGGCGGCGACGCCCTTGATGATGCGACTGGCGATCAGCAGCGCACCGTCATCGACCAGACCGCCCGCGAGCGAGGCGAGTCCGAAAACCACCAGGGCGGTGAGAAATACCTGGCGACGGCCGAGCAGGTCGGCGGCTCGGCCACCGAGCAACAGCAGGCCGCCGTAGCCGAGGATGTAGCCGTTGACGATCCATTGCAGGCTCTCGGTATCGAGTCCCAGTTCGGATCCGATGGACGGCAGCGCGACGCCGACCATGGAGACATCGAGTGCGTCGAGGAACATCGCCAGACCAGCGACGAAAAGCACGGCCCACAACTTCGGGCCCCAACGGCCCGGGGTGTGGTCGGTAGATGCGGCGATCCGGGTGTCGGGTGGGGTAGCTGTCATAGTCACCTTCGGTAATTTAGATGCACACGCATTAAATGTCAACGCAAGTAATGCGAGGACATGAAAGGCCTGGTCGCGATCTTGCCGCCAACACGCGAAGGCCCCGCTCAGTACTGAGCGGGGCCTGTGTCCGTGGTGCGATCAGCCCGGGTAGACGTAGTGCTTGGGCCCGAAGTGGCCGGTCCCGCTGGAGCCCGCATACGGCAGGTCGAGCGGAGAGATATTGAGCTTGTGCGGATTGCCGTCGATGTCGGCTTGCCAGCAATCCTGCTGTACGCCATGGAAACTGGTGCACACGATCCGGGTACTCGTGCCGAATGGCGAGGTCAAGCGGTTGCGGTCGGAAAATGGGTTCCAGTAGTCGGGATCGGATTGGACCGCGAAGTCTTTGGTCTCATAGACCTCGAGTCCGCCGCCGTTCGAGGGCCAGTCGTCGGCAGCGGCTGTACCCGCACCGATCAGCAAGCTGGCGCCCGCCGTCGCGAAGAGTAGTGCGATTGGCAGAATGCGCTTGATGTCGAAGTTCATCACTATCCCCTCCTGCT
The DNA here is from genome assembly GCF_044457245.1 of Nocardia sp. NPDC050630. Classification (NCBI taxonomy): domain Bacteria; kingdom Bacillati; phylum Actinomycetota; class Actinomycetes; order Mycobacteriales; family Nocardiaceae; genus Nocardia; species Nocardia sp. NPDC050630. The sequence goes on along the minus strand of NZ_JBITGN010000017.1, from coordinate 12,597 downwards.
TCCAGAGTCTCTGAGCAGCCTGAGCATGCTAGCCGGATCGGCCCGGTCTTCCCCGCAACAAGAAGGCCCCGCCCAGTCGAGAGGTACTGGGCGGGGCCTGTTTTCCGTGGCGACGGTGCGGCCACGGATGCCGAATGACCTACTTGGGCGGGGCGAACGGCTGGTTGATGGTGGTGAAGTACTGGATCGCCGCACCGATCGCGACCGGGGCGGTGACAAAAATCTGACCGGCCAGGGTGCCCAGTGCGCCGACGGCGACGATGCCGCCGAGGCAGCCGATGGCCGCGGCCGGAATGAACGGACCGAACAGACCGACGATGGTGGCCGAGGCGACCGTGGCACCGGCGATACCGCCGAGCACGCAGCCGGCCGCGCCGCCGATGAGACCGCCGACCAGCGTGCCGATGGTTGCCGCCGCCGAGATGGTGCTCGTCAGACGGGTCCAGGCCGCGACCTCACGGTCATATGGGGTCTTCCAGGGGGCTTGATCCTCGTAGGGCAGCGCGACCGGTTTGTAGACCGCGTGTTCGCGATCGATTTGCGGGGTCAAGCTAGCGCTGCGATCGGAAATCTGCGCGGCGATGGGGAATTCGAAGTCGTCGATCTTGAACCGCAGCGGCGTGCCCGCGAGCACGGTGCCATCGGCGGCCTTGATCTGGAAGACATCGCCCTCGACCGCCAGCGAACCCGCGTCGGTCTTGATAATCGATGTATCGCCTACTGCTTCGGCGGTGAAATTGATTGCGCTATCGTCACTTTCGGTCGCGGCCGGGGCGGCGACCGAGGTGCCCGCGGCCACACCGGTCGCCATGGTCACCAGCGCCGCGACGACGGCGAGTTTCCTCATCCTCATGTACTGCATTCCCTCATCTAGGTGTTGCTACCGAGGGAAAAGCATCGGCGAGAACTCAATCGAGCACGAGGGAAAAATGCAGACAGATTCGAATAGGCAAACCTGGAGCGACCTCAGGACTTCTTGGCCGCGGCTTTCATCTGCTTCTTGAAAGCCCGTACTTCCAAAAGGGATTCGCCGTCGACGATATCGGCGGCCGAGCGCCGCGAGCCCGTTTCGGAGTAGGCGCCGGCCGCCGCTTCCCAGCCCTTCGGCCGCACACCGAGCTGCTTGCCGAGCAGTGCGAGGAAGATCCTGGCCTTCTGATCGCCGTAGCCGGGCAAGTCCTTCAAACGGCGCAGCACCTCTTTACCGTCCGGATCGCCCTGGGTCCAGATGCGGTCGGTCTTGCCGTCGTAATGCTCGACCACATAGCGCGCGAGTTCCTGGGTGCGGCGGGCCATGGACCGGCCGTAGCGATGAATGGCGGGCGGGGTCGCGCACAATTCTTCGAACGCCTCGGTATCGGCGTCGGCGATCCGCTGGATATCGAAGCCGTCCATGCGGTCGGCGATTTTCTTCGGCCCGCGGAAGGCGTGTTCGAGCGGAAACTGCTGATCGAGCAGCATGCCGGTCAGCAACGCGAAGGGATCCTCGGAAAGGAGTTTGTCCGCTTCCGGCTCCTGGGCCAGACACAGCTTCACAGTCGCGGACTTCGCTTTGGTCACGGGACTTCCTTTCGCTGGTACCGGACTCTGTCGATCATCTCACTCGGCGCCGCTAGCGACTGCTTGTAGGTCGCTCGAAAAGGGCCGGCCAAGCGGTCCGGCCAACCCGGATCGATGGCATGCCCGAATCGTGACCGACATCACAGACCTGCCGTGCGATGCGGTCGGCGCCGAAGTAGGCTCAACGCCATGCCTCAGACGACGGCAATACCAAGAGACGGAATCGGGCCCATGAATACACAGGGGTTACGCCCGGATCGCTTCGACAGCGCGGGCCAGGATCAGTTGGTCGACGTGCGGGATCTGCAGGCGGCACTGCCGGGCATCCGCCGACTGCGCACGTGGGCACATGAAGCATTGGCGCTGCAGCCCGGCGAAAGTGCGGTCGACATCGGATCGGGCACCGGCACGGAGGTCATCGCCTTCGCGGATGCGGTCGGCCCGACCGGCACCGCGATCGGCGTCGAACCCGATCCGCAGCTGCTCGCCTCGGCTGAACGCCGCGCTCTACAGTCCGGTTCGACGGCGAAATTCCATTCCGGCGACGCCTACGGGCTGCCCTTCGGCGCGAACACCTTCGACGCCGCACTCTGCGAGCGGGTGTTCCAGCACCTGACCGCACCGAATCGCGCAGCCAACGAGATCGCCCGGGTGCTCAGGCCGGGCGGTCGTGTCGTGGTGATGGACAGCGACTGGGGCACGGCGATCGTGCATCCCGGCGACCGGCAGGTGGTTCGTGATGTCGTCGACACCCTGATCGCCGCCACCACCAACCCCTTTTCCGGCCGCAGGTTACCCGGACTACTGACCAACGCGGGCCTGGTGATCGACGAAGTCGGCTCGCACGCCTTGGTGCAGGACCGGACGGTAGGGGCAGGTGCGCTGGTCAACCGCATCTCGGCCATGGCGGTCGCGCGCGGCTCCATCACCGAGACGCAGCGCGATCAGCTCATCGCGGATCTGGAACGAGGCGCCGAAACCGGCGACATCCACCTATCGGTGACCATGTTCGCCGTGCTGGCCCACAAGCCGCACTGATTCGAAACCACAACGGGCGCATACCGAATCGGTCTGCGCCCGTTGTACATCAAGCTATTTCTGCAGCAGCTTCTCGGTGGCCGCGAGCAGTACACAGGTGGCCAGACCGTCCATTGCCTTCTCCAGTTCCGGCAGCTGCGGGAAGCTGGGGGCGATGCGGATGTTCTTGTCTTCCGGGTCGTTTTTGCACGGGAAGGCCGAACCGGCCGCGGTGAGCGCGATACCGGCGTCCTTGGCCAGCGCGATCACCCTGGCCGCGGTGCCTTCCAGGACGTCGAGGCTGATGAAGTAGCCGCCCTTCGGCTCGGTCCAGGACGCCACCTTGGACGCGCCGAGCCGATCCTCCAGAATCTTCAGTACCAGTGCGAATTTCGGTTCGAGAATGGCGCGATGCTTCTGCATATGCGCGCGCACACCATCGGCATCCTTGAAGAATCGCAGGTGGCGCAGCTGGTTGATCTTGTCCGGGCCGATGCTCTTCTTCGAGGCGTGGTCGAGGTACCAGTTCAGGTTCGGCGTCGACGCACCGAGGAAGCTCACCCCCGCACCGGCAAAGGTGATCTTCGAGGTCGAGGCGAAAACGATGGGGCGGTTCGGATTTCCGGCCGCAGCAGCCATGCCGAGCACATCGAGGACGGGTGCGGCGGTATCGGTCAGCGGGTGCACCGCGTAGGCGTTGTCCCAGAACAGGCGGAAGTCCGGCGCCGCAGTGGGCATCGAAACCAATTCCTGGACAACATCTTCGGAGAAGATGACGCCGGTCGGGTTGGAGTAGTTCGGCACCGCCCAAAGACCCTTGATCTGCGGATCGTTGGCCACCAGTTCGGCAATGGCGTGCACATCCGGACCGTCGTGACGGATCGGAACCGGAATCATCTCGAAGCCGAGCGCCTCGGTGATCGCGAAATGCCGGTCGTAGCCGGGACTCGGGCACAGGAACTTCAGCGTAGGCTCGGCCACCCAGCGGCGCTCGGAATCCGGTGTGCCGTACAGCAATGCGTAGCTGATCACATCGTGCATCAACTCGAGGCTGGCGTTATTGCCCGCGATCAGATTCTCGACCGGAATGCCGAGCAGCTCACCGAAGATCGCGCGCAATTCCGGGAGACCGTGCAGCCCACCGTAATTGCGGCAGTCGGTGCCCGTACCGTCCTTGAAATCGCCCGGACCGGGCAGGGTGAGCAGTTCGGCGGAGAGGTCGAGTTGTTCCGGCGAAGGTTTACCCCTGGTCAGATCCAGCGTGAGCTTCTCGGTCTTGAGCGTCGCGTAATTCGCGGTCTGGGTCTCGTGTTCGGACACGAGCTCCGGGGGGCTCATCAAACCGATCTGCGTTTGCCGGGGCATCCTGGGCAGCCTTTCGAAGCAGCGAAGGGGCGATTGACGTCCGAACCGACGTGCTGGGGTCGGACCCTTGATCCAGCCGAGCGCGTTCGACGTCCGGCGGACCGTGTTCACGTTACCCGGCGGTTGCTCCGAATTGGAGTGAATATAGGGGACCCCGCGCACCCGGCAGAGCCCGTTGACCCTTGCTGCCTTCCGGCCCTGGGGGAGTTCACAGGATGCGCGCCGCGCGGGATCCGTCCACAAGTGTAGCCGGCGGATCCGACAATGATCACCACCGGGGCATCGAAGATGGCCCGAGCTGGGACTTCCCCACCGCGACCGGCCCCAATTTGGTGACCGGCCGGGGGCACCCGGTATGCTGCTGCACGGAGGATTCGCCTAGTGGCCTATGGCGCTCGCCTGGAACGCGGGTTGGGTTAACGCCCTCAGGGGTTCAAATCCCCTATCCTCCGCCACAAAACAGCAGGTCAGATTCGTTCGCGCGAATCTGACCTGCTGTTTTTGTATGCACCGATCCACACGTGCGCGGTCATGATCCAGGTGGCCCGGTTTATTCATCTGCAGACCCAGGCGGGGCGCAGCACCAATCGGTGCCAGGTCAGGTCGTGGATCGAGTGGCGCAGTCGAATACCTCGTTCAGCGCATCGCGTAGCAGGTTCGCGTAGGTATCGATGTCCGGTAGCGCGGCGGTGTCGGCGTGGATCGAGACGGTGACGGTGTCGCCGAGGCCGTGTACGCCGTGCGTGAGATGCATCACGGAGCCGATCGCGGGGAAGCCGCCGGTGAAGCGGACGGGGGCGCCGCCGAAGGTCAGGTCGGCGGGTCCGCGGTTGACGCTGGAGACGACGGTGTGTCCGGCGATCGAGTCGGGGACGGCGTCGAGCGGGTACCGCTCGATGTCGCGGCGTAGTAGTCGGGCGGGGATGACGGCGGTTACGCGGTCCTGTGCGGTCAGCAGTGGATGCCGGGCACGGGCTCGGCGCTCGGTGAGGGCCGCTGCGATTTTGTCGGCGCGGGCCAGTAGGTCCGGTTCGTCGATGAACAGGTCGACGCTCAGGCTGCGATAGTTATTGCGAGCCGCTATCCCGTTGTCGGACAAGGCCATCGGCACCTGCGCACCCAGACGGTCCACTCGTTCACCTCGCGCCGTGAGGTAGCGATCCAGTGCGATCGACACAGCGGTCAGCGCGGCCACGGTCACGGTGTGGCCAGGTATGCGCATCCGCTCGGCATCGCAAACGAGCATCCGCACCTGATGAGCATGCCGATCCGGCGAACCGCCCCGGTTCACCGGACTCGGCGTGAACCCGGGCCCAGGTTCCGGAAGCCTTCCCGCAGTTGTCGATTCGGCCAATTCCCGCTGTGCCCGGAAGGCTTGATACCCGCGAATTGCCGTGCGCCCGAACTGAATCGGCATCCGAACCAGAGCCAGCACCGAATGCACGTGTATGGGATCCACCGGTGCCGACTCAACCGCTGCCGCTCCGAGCCATCGACCGAGGCGAGCGGCCCGCCCAGCCACCGCCCGAGCAACCGAATCCAACGCCGCAGCAACCGGCGCGCCACCGATCACCGAGGCAACCGGTGCGGCCTCGGCAATCCGCTCGACCGCAACAGCCTGGTCCCGCACAGCGGTCTCGCCCCGCGCAGCGGTCTCGCCCCGCGCAACCGCCTCGACATCGGAAAACAACGCCCTGGCGAGCTCCGCACCGCGCCGCCCATCCGCCAACGCATGCGACATCTGCAACACAACCACCATCGCGGGCCCATCACCCCCGGGGGCGCCGATAACCCCACGAAACACATGCAATCGCCACGGCCGCATCGCGGCGTCCACTCCGGTGCCGAGCAGTTTGCCGAGCGCCATACACACACTCGGCCAATTAGGTTCCGGAAGGAAATGTTCTACAAATTGCTCGGCACGGTATTCACAGCGAACCCATGCCGGATAGTCCAGATCTGCGGGCAGCTCGCGCAGCCGGACCGACAGATCGGCAATGTCGGCACTGCGCCGCGCGACGAACTCGCGCAGTTGCCCACCGGAACGCCCGGAATCGTCGAAGCAATAGAGCATGAAGAGGTCATTTCGGGTACGGCTCGACAGCCAGTACATCGTCGCGTCCTGGGCGGCCACCGTACTCACGACTCGACAATATGACACCCGGTTACCCGAGGAAGCGAGCAGCATCGAAAAACTGAATGATCTTGTTCCACATTGCGGTTCAGGGAAACCTATCGATTCCCGACCGATCCCCTGCTACCGTCTGTAGTAGAACATGTACCACCTCTCACCCAGAGCGGGGTGTCGGCCATGGCTGTTGACGTAGGTCGTAGGGCAAGCGAACAAGCCAACTCGTTCGACGAGCGATATAAGGCCGCGGCGTTCATGAAGCGGTCGATCAACAAGGTCTTTCCGACCCACTGGTCGTTCCTACTCGGCGAGATCGCGCTCTACAGCTTCATCATTCTGGTGCTGTCCGGTACCTATCTGACGCTGTACTTCGACCCATCGATGGCCGAAGTCACCTACAACGGCGCATACCAGCCGCTGCGCGGGGTGTCCATGACCCGCGCGTACGAGACAGCGCTGAACCTCTCCTTCGAGGTCCGCGGCGGTCTATTCGTGCGCCAAGTCCACCATTGGGCCGCACTACTGTTCGCGGCCTCCATCATCGTGCACCTGTTCCGGATCTTCTTCACCGGCGCATTCCGCAAGCCGCGAGAGGCCAACTGGGTGCTCGGCTCCCTGCTGCTGATCCTTGCGATGTTCGAGGGGTACTTCGGCTACTCGCTGCCCGACGACCTGCTCTCGGGCACTGGCCTGCGGGCGGCGTTCTCGTCGATCACGCTCGGCATTCCGCTCATCGGCACCTGGATGCACTGGCTGATGTTCGGCGGCGACTATCCGGGCGAGATCATCCTGCCGCGACTGTTCATCGCGCACGTGCTGCTGTTCCCCGGCATTATGCTCGCGCTGATCGCGGCACATATCGCGCTGGTCTGGTACCAGAAGCACACGCAATTTCCTGGGCCGGGTCGCTCCGAGAACAATGTCATCGGTGCGCGGATCGTGCCGGTCTTCGCCGCGGACCAGGGGGCGTTCTTCGCATTCACACTCGGTGTGGTCGCACTCATGGGCGGCCTGCTGCAGATCAACCCGATCTGGGCCTTCGGCCCCTACAGCCCGGCCAAGGTATCGGCGGGCACCCAGCCGGACTTCTACATGATGTGGACCGACGGCATGATGCGCTTGATCCCACCGTGGGAGCTGTATCCGGGACGCTATACCGTGCCCGCACCGTTCTGGGGCGCGATGATCATGGGCCTGGTCTTCGCCATGCTGATCGCCTATCCGTGGATCGAACGGCGCCTGACCAAGGACACCGCGCACCACAACCTGCTGCAGCGCCCGCGCGACGTACCGGTTCGTACCGCGATCGGCGCGATGGCGATCACCTTCTACGTGGTACTGACGCTGTCCTGCGTGAACGACATCATCGCCTACAAATTCGATGTCTCACTGAACGCGACCACCTGGGTGGGCCGCATCGGCATTCTCACCCTGCCAGCGGTGGCCTATTTCGCCGCTTACCGCATCTGCCTCGGCCTGCAGCGTAGCGACCGCGCGGTGCTCGAGCACGGCATCGAAACCGGCATCGTCCGGCGGCTGCCGCACGGTGAGTACATCGAGATCCACCAGCCGCTCGGTCCTGTCGACGCACACGGTCATCCGATTCCGCTGACCTACCAGGGCGCGACGGTGCCGAAGAAGATGAACAAGCTGGGTTCGGCGGGCAAACCGGGTACCGGCGGATTCTTCCGCCCCGATCCATGGCAGGAGTCGCGCGCCAATCTGGCGGCCGAGCATGAGGAAGAGCGCAAACAGCTCGCCGTACTACGCGCCGCTCAGGAACAGACCGACGGTCGACCCCACTGAGAAAAGCCGCTGAGCACCTGCGAAGGCCCCGAGTCCGTGCCGACCCGGGGCCCGTGCTGTTGGTTCGGACTCACCCTGTTGTTCAGGCGCGTCCGAACTCCCCCCTATGACATTCCGTTTAGGAATGCATCCCACTCGCCTGGCGTGAACGCCAACAACGGACCATAGCCGTTGTCTTTGGTGTCGCGGACCGCCACGTTGCCGTCGACGAGAAATGCGACTTCCACGCAGTTCCCATCGGGGCCGCTGTATGTGCTCTTACGCCACACAGCGCCCGTCAAGTCAACTTCCACGGCACTAGCTCCTTTGCTGCGTCGACAACGAGATTTTCTTCTGACATCGTTCTAACTAGCACCGGCATCCGGCGCGGAAGGCCGAATCCCGCGGTGCGCCTTGCCAAAGCGCGCGACTTTCACGGTGCGTCGTGATCGCACTGCTCTTCGAGGTGAATTCACCTCGCGGGGTCGCCCCCGCGCGCTAAACACTAGCAGGTTCATCATGAATTTGCCGATCTCTTGCCCATTCCATCATCGCAATTGCCAATCTTGCGAAGATACCGAGTTGCGGGGGCATTGCCGGAAGATGACATTCATTCCTATGTTTGCTGGGCAGCAAACTTTTTGGTGACGTGATTTCTCTGTGATGGTCAATTAATCAAGATCGGCAGAACTCGGCTGGACGTCCGTGATGTCATCCATGGATGATGGGCAGCATGGTCGAACGCCCGCGCGACGAGGCAGGTCGCGCCCGTAATCCCCGCCCACGCGACCGGTTCGGACGACCCATGCCGGTCGGTAGCGTCGGTGTGCCGCGCATTCCCGACGACCTGAATCTGCCGCCCCAGCAAACTCTCTTGTTCGCCCAGCAACTGCTGGATGACGGCCTGGCATTCAACGCGCACGAGGTATTGGAGGCCGCATGGAAGAACGGGCCGTTCGCCGAAAGGATGCTGTGGCAGGGTCTGGCGCAATATGCGGTCGGGCTGACGCACATCCAGCGTGCGAATCCGAAGGGCGCGCGCACCCTGCTCAGCCGCGCGGTGAGCCGGCTGCGCGCCTATGAGGCCGTCCCGGACACCGAGCCGTCGAACCGAAACAGCGATATGCCATACGGAATCGACCGCGCGGGTCTGATCGCGCACGCCGAGGCACTCTTGACCGCGCTCGACAACGGAACCGCGATTCCGGAAGACCGACTCAAGCCGCGGCTGCTGCTACGGTGACCCGCGCCGAAGCCTCTAGCATGGCAAACGTGCCAGTAACCAGATTTCGAGCAGGCCGGTACGCCCCGAGCCCGTCCGGCGATCTGCACATCGGAAATCTGCGCACCGCGATGCTTGCCTGGCTGTTCGCGCGCTCGACCGGACGCCGCTTCGTGGTCCGGATCGATGATCTCGATCGCGTCCGGTCGGGCGCCGAACAGCGCCAACTGGCGGACCTCGCCGCGATCGGCCTGGACTGGGACGGCCCGGTCGTGCGGCAGAGCGACCGACTGCCGCACTATAGAGCAGCCATCGATCAGCTCACCGCGGCCGGACTCACTTACGAGTGCTATTGCACCCGAAGGGAAATCCAGCAGGCCGCGACCGCACCGCACGGACCGCTCGGCCACTATCCGGGCACCTGCCGTGATCTGACCGAGGCGCAGCGAACCGCGCATCGCGCCGACGGACGCCCGGCCGCACTGCGGTTACGTGCGCACGTGCGCGAATTCGAGATCACCGATGAATTGCACGGGCGATACCGCGGCCCCGTGGACGATGTCGTACTGCGCCGCGGCGACGGAATTCCGGCGTACAACCTGGCTGTGGTCGTCGACGATGCGGAGCAGGGTATCGATCAGGTGGTCCGCGGCGACGATCTGCTGCCGTCGACACCGCGCCAGGCCTATCTCGCGACGCTGCTGCGACTTCCGGTTCCGCACTACGCACATGTACCGCTGGTGCTCAACGCCGAAGGCAAGCGACTGGCCAAACGCGACGGTGCGGTGACACTGGCCGATCAGCTCGCCCTCGGCAGCACACCCGACCGGGTCGCGGCCGCACTGGCCAGTTCACTTGGCTATCCCCCGGTTTCGCCCGCCGAACTGCTCGACCGATTCGACCCAACCGATCTGACCGAGGAACCGTGGATACTCGACGAGAATGGGTTGTTGCAACCCGCGCGATGTCCGTAACGTACGCAATCGACCGATCTACTGATCACTGACGAGGACACACATATGACAAGCGGTGGGTACGACCCCAACCAATATCCGCAAGGCGGGCAACCGCATCCGGGCGGCCAGCAATACCCGCAGGGTGGACAGCAGTACCCGCAGGGTGGACAGCCCCAATACGGGCAGCAGCCGCCGCAGTACGGGCAGCAGCCCCAATACGGACAGCAGCCCTATGGTCAGCCCCAGTATGGGCAGCCGCCGCAGGATCCCTACGGCCAGCAGCAGCCCTACCCCCAGCAGCCCTATGGCGAGCAGCCGGGATACGGATACGGCGGACAGCCCGGTGATATCGGAGCCCGCATCGGCGCCCGTGTCATCGATCACCTGATCGTCGGCATCCCGGTTTATGTCATCATCTTGCTCATCCTGGGCTCCGGACTCGGCGGGCAGATCGTGGTCGGTCTGGTCAGCGCGATCGCCTTGCTCGGGTACTTCGTCGGCATGGAGACCTCGCAGGGGACCACCCTCGGCAAGAAGATCGTGGGCCTCAAGGTTGTCGCCCCCGGCGGCGCGGCGAAGATCACTCCGGAGGTTTCGCTGAAGCGCAACCTCTACGTCGCCCTCAGCATCATCCCGTGCATCGGTGGCCTTGCCGAGCTCGGCCTGATCATCTACATGATCGTCACCACCTCGCAGGACCCGAACAAGCAGGGTTGGCACGACAAGTTCGCCGGCGGTACGCAGGTCGTCAAGTCCTGATCGCAGACCCGGGCAAACATCAGGGGCGCTCCCGAAATGGGAGCGCCCCTGATGTTTTCGAAAGCTAACGCGTCGCCGTCAGCGCTACGTCCAGCACGATGTACACGATCCAGAGCACGATGGCACCGGCGCCGATCCAGATTCCGGCCAGGGCCATACCACGACCACCCTGGCCGCTCTCCTTGATCTGATTCAGTGCGATGACACCGAGGATGATTCCGACGATCGCGCCGATACCGCAACTGCACAGCCCGATTATCGAGGCGATCAGTGAACCGATCGCGAGCCCGTTATTCCCCTGCGCCTGCTGCGGATAGCCGTACGGCTGGTACGCATTCGGGTAGGCGGGAGTCTGCGGGTAGGGCTGCTGCGGACCGGCGACCGGCTGCTGGGGGTAGCTCGGATACTGCGACTGCGGCTGTGGTGGCGGAGTCGGAGCCGGCTGCTGCGGGTACTGCGGCGCGGAAGGGTACTGGGGTGCCGAGGGGTACTGCGGTACCGACCCCTGGGAGCCAGCCTCCGGCGATACACCTTCGCCGCCGTACTGTTTCCACCATTCGTCGGAATCGCCGGGATTCGTCATTGCTACAGCCTATTCCACAACCTGGTTGGATGAAGCGCGTGAGTGAGTCCAAAACAGTCGAAGAACACCCAGAATCTGGGGGCCCCGCGGCGGCCCACCCGGCATTCGCCGTCGCCGCGCGGGGCTACTACACCCCCGTCGTCGCCCTGTTCACCGCGACGCTGATCATCTCGAATATCTGCGCAACCAAAGGCGTCCAATTCTTCACCGATCATTCGGTGAAACTGGGCCCCATCGAGGTCCTGCCGATCTCCACCGACGGTGCGTGGTTCCTGTTCCCCCTGGCCTACATCATCGGCGACGTGCTCAGCGAGGTCTACGGCTTCAAGGCCGCCCGCCGGGCCATCTACTACGGATTCGCCATCCTGCTGCTCGCGGTCGTCTGCTTCAAGATCGCCATCGAGCTGCCCGCCGCCACCTTCTACGACAATCAGGAAGCCTTCCGGTCCGTCATCGGCACCACGCCGCAACTAGTCGCCGCAGGGTTGTCCGGCTACTTCGTCGGCGAGATGCTCAATTCGGCATCGCTGGTGCTGATCAAGGAGAAGACCAAGGAGAAACACCTGTGGGCGCGGTTGATCGGTTCCACGATCGTCGGCGAATTCGGTGACACGCTGATCTTCTGCTCGATCGCGGCCACCGCGATCGGCATCGATAGCTGGGGACAGTTCGTGAACTACGTGATCGTCGGATTCATCTGGAAGACGCTCGCCGAGGTCATCGTGCTGCCGATCACCTATCGGGTGATCGCCTTCCTGAAGAAGCACGAGCCGAGCTACGCCCCGCGCGAAACTCCCGCGCTCCTGAGCTGAATCGTGTGACGCCGCAGGCTCGCTCCTCACGTAACCACGAAGGAGCGAGCTCACCAGCGACGTTCGCCGCCCGTCCCGCATCCGCACCGAAGGCACAGCCATTGAATAGCCAAGCCGTCAAAGCGCATGCGCCACAGACACAAACTCCCATCACCGACGCAACCACAACGGTGCGAGCCTTACGAACGAGCGTTCGCGGCCCGTCTCGCGTCCGAGCCGTCGAAACGCATGCGCCGCAGGCGCGAATCTCGCCCTTCCCGGCGTGCATCAAGCGCCAAACGCCCCGCCACCACCAACCACAACGGAGCGAGTCTTACGAACGAGCGTTCGCGGCCCGTCTCGCGTCCGAGCCGTCGAAACGCATGCGCCGCAGGCGCGAATCTCGCCCTTCCCGGCGTGCATCAAGC